>WHTY01000116.1 GCA_009377475.1 Actinophytocola sp. | reverse complement strand
GCCAGCGACAACCCCACCAGCGTCGACACCGGCCCGTCAGCACACAGCACGGCATCGGTCAACTCGAACAGCGCATCCGCCCGCCGAGGCAGACACCGGTAGAACTCCCGGCGAAACCCGGCCAGATCCCCGAGCGCGTCAACGCGCTCGCCATCATGCACACTACTCACCGCGGCCCTTGTTGTTGACCTTGCTCCTGTCGCAAGAAGCATGATCAACCAAGGGCCGCTTCCATGATCAACCGGGGTCACCACACACCCGACCAGGGGTTAAACGACAAGTTGAGACTCAGACCATTTACGCTGGTCAGCGGCACGCAACACTCCGGCAGGCCGGCTCGGCCCGCCTCCCGGGAATCGAGGCTAACGCGCAGGGCGCGGCACCGCAACGCCGAACTCGGTGCAACCCGCGCCGATTAAGGTGCAACTCGCGGCGGATAAGGTGTGACTCGCGGCGGGCTACCCGGCGGAGGGCGGGCGTTCGACGAGCTGGCTCAGGTACAACTGCTCGCCGAGCTTGCCCATCAGTTCGAGCTGGGTTTCGAGGTAGTCGATGTGGTGCTCCTCGTCCGCGAGGATCTTCTCGAAGAGGTTCGCGGTGGTGATGTCGCCCTTGTCGCGGCACAGCTTGATGCCGGGCTTCAGCCGTTCGAGCACTTCCTGCTCGATCGTGAGGTCGGCCTCGAACTGCTCCTTGACCGTCTGACCGATCCGCAGCGTCGCAAGGCGCTGGTAGTTCGGCAGCCCTTCGAGGAACAGGATGCGGTCGGTGATCAGTTCGGCGTGCTGCATCTCCTCGATCGACTCCGCACGCGTGTGCTCTGCCAACTTCGTGAAGCCCCAGTTGGCCTGCATCTTCGCGTGCAGGAAGTACTGATTGATCGCGGTGAGCTCGCTCGTAAGCTGCTCGTTCAACAGTTCAATAACCTGGTCGTCGCCGCGCATGACCTACCTCCGATCCAGCCGATGACCGGACCGTACTCGCGCATGACCAGGGTCACAACTGGAGACACCTCAGGCGCTCTGCGGCAGCTTCTCCACCCTTTCGGCCGAGGACTTGGTCTCATCGATGAGGCGCTGGAGGCGCCGATGGCAGTTCCCACATCCCGTGCCCGCGAAGCACCGCTCGCCGATGTCGGACACGGTGCGGGCTCCGGCCAGAATCGTGGCCTCGACCTGCGACGTTGTCACGGCGGCACAGATGCACGCGTACACGAGCCCTGCCACCCCCTCACTTGCTCGAGATTAGGTTAGCCTAAGCACAACAGATCAACTCGAATCCCGCAAGGCCCCTATGCCCGGCGTGGCCGAATCAACATGGCACCGGATAACCAGAACCGCTGCCACGCAACAGCGCCGGGGCGTGAGTGCAAGGCTGGGTCTGGCTGCTGACCCTCGCCGGATGGATCCTGGCCACGGCGGTCGTCGCCGGGGTGACCAACGCGCTCCGGCGCGTGTAACGACGGCTACGCCCCTCCCAGGCCCGAAGGCTGGGAGGGGCGTCGTGCTTCAGGGCCTAGCTGGCCGCTACGCAGGCGACCCACGCCGCGAGCTGGTGGTTACTGGCCTGGCCGTCGCCACGGACCTCCCAGCCGGTAGCACCCCAAACGCCGTCACCGACCTCGGTGACTCCGGTGAACCCGGACCCCTTGAGGTTGACCGCCTCCTGCGCGTCGTCGGAGTCCCAGCCGCCACCGATCGCAACCTTGTCGCCCGGGCACATCGCGGTCGTGACGTTGTCCGTGGAATCGGCTTCCCACGTGACTTCATTGGCGATCACTTCGTAGCCGGAAACGCCGTCCTCGCCGTCCTCGCCGGCCGGACCCGCTGGACCCGCTGGACCTTCCGGCCCCTGCGGCCCCTCCTCGCCCTTCTGGTTGATCAACTCTCTCAGTTTAGGTGTGAACACTCTCTGACCCACTGAGTCGAATCGCAGGTCACCGCCGGTCAGTGAGCGGTCCTTGGCCTCCCAGCTACCCACGGATTCTTTTTTGAGGTGCTGCTTGGTGATTGAGTAGTGCTGAATGTCGTCGCCACTGATATGACCTGCCGCGACGGCGGTGCCACCACCAACCATCAACGCCATGGCACCACCGGCGATAGCAGCCGTAACCCGGCTCCGACCAATCCCGCGCAGTTTCGTCCTGAACTCCATTCGTCCTCCCTAGCCATATACCGTCCCCCGGTTTGGGCACGTCGGGACAGACTACGCACAACGGATATATGTGTCTAAAATTGAGTAACAGGAGAATTAAGCACGTTATACGCGGGAGATATGTCTACATCTATATCGATTCGCGCCAAGTAGTTGTAGAATCAGATCCCAACGCCGTCACGAAGGCTGACCGTGCAGCGCGTAGCCTTGAGCCGACAGGTACCACGTGTTCAGCAGGGGCAATGACGTCTATGGCAGCCACGAGCGCCCGGCCGAAGGTCACCCGGCGGCGAGAAGTCAGCCACACCAGCGCGCGGTCGCTGCTGATGACCATCCTCGGTGAGTACGTCCTGCCGCGCGACGAGCCGGTGTGGACGGCGACGCTGGTCGACGTGCTCGGGCTGTTCGGCATCGAGGAGAAGTCCGCCCGCCAGTCGCTGGCGCGGACGGCAGCGGAGGGCTGGCTGGTGTCGGACCGGGTCGGCAGGCGGGTGCGGTGGTCGCTGACCCCACCGGGCCGCAGGCTGCTCACCGAGGGCGCGCAGCGGATCTACGACTTCGGCCGCGACGACCACGAGTGGGACGGCCAGTGGCTCGTGGTGCTCGTCTCGGTGCCGGAGTCCAAACGCGACCTGCGGCACCGGCTGCGCACCCAGCTCACCTGGGCGGGCTTCGGCTCGCCCGCACCGGGCGTGTGGGTCAGCCCCGACGTCCGGCGACAGGACGAGGCGCAGCGGATCGTGGCCGAGCTCGACGTCGGCTCGCCGATGTCGTTCCTCGCCTCCTACGGCGAGATCGGCGACGAGGAGACCATGGTCGCCAAGTCGTGGGACCTCACCGACGTCGAGAACCGCTACGAAGACTTCATCGACGAGTTCACCAGGCTGAACCCGTCGACCGGCGAGGCGACACTGCACGCGCAAACCAAGCTGGTGCACGAGTGGCGGCGATTCCCGTTCCTCGACCCGCAGCTACCCGGACGACTGCTGCCCGCGAACTGGAGCGGCACCAAGGCCGCGGAGCTGTTCCACAGCAAGCACCTCGACTGGCGGGACGCCGCCCAGCGGCACTGGGACCGGCTGGTCAAGGCGGAAGACGCGGCATAGCGCCGCGCTGTTGATCAGCTTCCTGCGCGCTGTGACCACGCCGTGTCCGGTCCATCCGGTTCTGGTGGTCACAACGCGCGGTAAGTTGATCAAGTTCGGGGCCGCGAGTTCGGCGCTAGCGCAGCACCGAGCGGATCTCCGCCAGCCGTTCGTCGCGCAGCGAGTACCACACCCACGTGCCCCGACGCTGCCGCGTGACCAGCCCGGCGTCGGCGAGGACGCGGAGGTGGTGGCTCACCGTCGGCTGCGAGAGGCCCAGCGGCTGCACCAGGTCAGCGACGCACGCCTCGCCGCCGGGCGCGGCCCGCAGCAAGGACAGCACTCGTAACCGCGCCGGGTCCGCGAGCGCTTTCAGCGCGTCGGCCAACTGCTCGGCGTCGCCCTGTGCCAGCACCGCGTCACCCAGCGGGGCGCAACACAACGGGTCGACGGCGCATTCGGCGTCGACCGGTGCCTTGAACCGCAGTGGGTCGGTCGTGGTCATCGTCCCAGTCTAGTCGGATATATTGACGTTCATCGATACAGCGTGCTCAACTGCCTCCGCAAGGGCACACGCCGCCTGATGGGAGTTCGATGGCCACCGCGACCGACGCGCGCGATGCGACGCGCACACTCGTCCGGCCGCTGCTCGCGGAAGCGCTCGGCACCGGCTTGCTGGTGGCCACCGTCGTCGGGTCCGGGATCATGGCGCAGCAGCTCGCGCCTGGCCAGGTGTTGCTACAACTGCTGTGCAACGCCCTCGCCACGGTGGCGGTACTCGGTCTGCTCATCGCACTCCTCGGGCCGGTCTCAGGCGCGCACATCAACCCCGCCGTGACCCTGGTCGACACGGTCGCGGGGCGGCTGCGCGCGCCAGTCGCGGCGGGCTACATCCTGGCGCAGATCGCCGGCGGATGCGCTGGCACGCTGCTGGTGCACGCGATGTTCAGCCAGGAACTGGTGCAGTGGACCGGCCAGGTCCGCACCGATCCCGGCCTGTGGCTCGGCGAGGTCGTCGCGACGGCTGGCCTGTTGCTCGTCATCCGGCTGCTCAGCGACGGTCGGGCGCACCTCATCGCCCTCGGCGTCCCGGCGTGGATTTTCGCCGCGTACTTCTTCACCTCCTCGACGTCGTTCGCGAACCCGGCCGTGACCGTTGGCCGGGCGCTGACCGGGTCGTTCGCGGGGATCGCGCCCGCGTCCGTGCCCGTGTTCCTGCTGGCCCAGCTCGTCGGCGCCGCCATCGGCGTCGGTATCGCCCACCTACTGCGCACCGGAGGAGAACGATGACCGAGGTCTTGTTCGTCTGTGTTCACAACGCGGGCCGCTCGCAGTTGGCGGCGGCGTTGTTGCAGCACTACGCCCTGGGCAGGATCGACGTCCGGTCCGCCGGTTCGGCCCCTGCCGACGAGGTCAACCCCGCCGCCGTTGCCGCGCTCGCCGAGTGGGGCCTCGACATCACCGCCGAGGTGCCGACCACACTGTCGACCGACGACGTCGAGGCCGCCGACGTCGTGATCACCATGGGCTGCGGCGACACGTGCCCGGTGTTCCCTGGCAAGCGCTACCTCGACTGGCAGCTCGATGACCCGGCTGGCCAGGGGGTCGATTCCGTCCGGAAGATCCGCGACGACGTCGACCGCAGGGTGCGTGAGCTGCTCGCCGAACTGCTGGACGGCTGACGACTACCCGTGGCTGTGGTCGCCGTGCCCACTGACGACCGGGCGTGGCGTGGTCCCCGCTGTCCTGCTGCAGCACCGATGTCACGATTCGCGAGAAAAGTGTGACTTCGCGGTAGGCGAACGCCTCCTTGCTTCATCCACCAAGCAAAGGAGGACCTCATGTCCCGCACCACACCGTCCCGCGTCCGGTACGCGACCGTCGCGCTCGCGCTGACTTTCATCGCGAGCACGGCGTGCGCCACCGGCTCCGTTGGCGACGCCGTCCGCGACGTCGCCAACGCACCCTCGGATGCCGCCCCCTCGGGTGACCGCCAGCCGGAACGAAGGGCACCTTCACAGCACCAGACGCAACAAAAGCGCCCTTCACAGCACCCCGAACTGCCCACTCGCTACGCACAGCTACTCGCTGACACCGACCTCGCACCGCTGGACGAGCGTGGTGCGGTGGCCGAACCGGAACAGCTGACCATCGGTGACGGGCAGGCCGTCGCCCCGGCCGGCCCAGGCTCGCTGAAAGACCCGTCGACCACCGAGGTGTTCGACGTCGATGTCTTCGAGCAGAACATCAAAGACACACTGACGGATGAGACAGTCGGGTTCGCGTACGCCATCGGCGAGTCGGGCCAACTCGCCCGGCAAGGCGGCGTCGGCCTGGCACGCACGTCGGCCGACGGCGAGCCAGTGCCACAGTCGGCGACGAAGGACATCACGGTCGCGAGCGTGTCCAAGCCGATCACCACGGTCGCCGCGCTGCGCGTGCTCACCGACAAGGGCATCGACGTCGACGATCCGATCGGGCCGTGGCTGCCTGGCACGTGGGAGCAGGGCGAGGGCGTAGCGGAAATCACGTTCGAGCAGCTCATGACGCACACCAGCGGGCTGCGACAGAACTACGAAACAGCCACCGGAAAGGGCGGAAAGGTCACGGCGGCGTACGAGAACATCAAGATCGCCGTCGAACAGGACCTCGGCAGCACCTCGCCCTACTACGCGAATATGAACTTCGGCATCTTCCGGATCATGCTGCCCAAGATGCTGCTGGACACCGAGGTGCCCGGATACGACTTCTCCGTGCCGCTCGCCGACCAGTGGGATGAGTTGACCGCCGAGATCTTCAACGACCACATGGCGGGTCTGTTCGCCAGCGTCGGTGTCACGGGGAGCTGCGCTCCGTCCGATCCGGACCAGACGGTGCTGTACCGGTTCCCGCACGACGGCGCGTCCGGCTGGCAGACCGAGTCGTACGTCGCGGGCTGCGGCGGCTACGGCTACTACCTGTCGGCGAACGACCTGACGGCGTTCTTCTCGCACCTGCGCTACACCGATGAGCTGCTGTCGCCCGCGACCCGCGACCTGATGCGCGACGGCAAGCTCGGGCTGCAGACCGTGTCCGGCGAGCGGGGCACGTACTACGGGCACGGCGGCGCGTGGGGCATCAGCACCGGGGCGATGACCAGCTGCGTGTTGTCGTTCCCGATCCACGTCGACGCCTCGCTGGTGATCAACTCCTCGGGTGGCGACTACGGCTCCACCTGCGGCGTGCTCGCGAAGGCGTTCGACAACGCCTGGGTGCCGGAGGGCTGACGTCACTGGAGCGGGGGACACGGCACCGCGGACACCCGTGCGCCGTGTCCCCCGCTCGTGCCGTTGTGTTCCGCATTCAAGACGCCGTGTGCCTCGTTCGCGGCGCTACGCTGTGGGCGTGAAGATCGTCCCTATTGGGAGCGAGCGCGTCGTCCGGCTGCTGGCGCTATGCGGTGTCGCGGCGGCGTTTCTGCTGGGCTGTGCGCAAGTCGCCGAACCGAGGGAACCCAGCCGAGACACCACCGCGTCGCCCCCGACCGCTGCCGACGTCGTGTGGCACTGCGCTGACCGCCTTATCGACGTCGGCACCGTGTCGGCGCCGGCAACGGTCGACCTCGCTGTGGGTGAGCGGGCGACGCTGGCGGACGGCACGACCATCGCCATCGAATGCGAGCGCGTCGAGGACACGTGCCCACCAGGCAAGCACTGCTTCGTCGGGCCGATCGCGCATCTCAAAATCGTGCTGACCACCCCCGACGGCCAACGGGCGGCGGGCGACTTCACCTACCACACGAAAAGCAAGCAGCACGAACTAGCGGAGCATACGGTCAGCTTGCTTCGCGCCGAGGACGAAGCAGGACAGCCGAAGCGACACCGCCTCCGCGTCGACGCCTGAACTCGCGGCGCTACCCGCCCAGCGCAAAATGCGCCGCGAAGCCTGCGATCAGCGCGCTCGACAGTAACGACGTGACCAGCCGACCCCTCGACCCGGACAGCACCGAGCCCAGCAGCGCGCCGCCCCCAGCCAGCAGACACTGCCAACTCGCCGACGCCGCGAAGGCCGCTGCCACGAACACCGCCGCCCGCAGTGGCGTCGCGGTCACCGCGCCGCTGTGCCCGATGACGAGCGCGGCGAAGTACACCACCGTCGTCGGGTTCACCGCTGTCAGCCCAACCAGCGTCCAGTACGCCCTTGGCGGCGACGTCACCCGCCCACCCAGTTCACGCGCCATACTGAGCGCGCGGAACTCGCGGAGCGACCGCCACAGCACCACGGCAGCCAGCACGACGAGCACCCCAACGGACACCGCCCGCAGTGGCCCGTCGTAGCGGGCGGCCACCGGCGCGAGCACGGCACCGCCCAGCACCGCGACCAGGGCGTACGCGCCGTCCACCGTCGCGACACCGAGCGCGGCGGACAGCCCGATCCGCAAGTTCGTGCGCGCGGTGAGCCCGACGAGGTACGCCCCGATCGCGCCGATCGGGATGGCGATCGCATAGCCCGCCAGTAGCCCGGCCACCAGCGACGTCGTCATGACAGCGGTAGTCGGGAGAGCATGCCCGTGAGCGTCCGCGATGCGGCCGACGCGCGCAATCGAATTTCTCGGTCCGCCTCACTCGGCTTCCTATGGCGGACTACGCCGCCTCCAACCGCAGAGCGTCAATCAAACCGGACAAATCAGGCGAAAAATGACGCTGAGCGGGTGGAGGCGCCTGCTGCGGTAGACATCGCTCCGATGCGTCAAACGGCCCGGCGGTGGGTGCCGCCGGGCCGTCGGATGTCGCCGTTACCGCTGCTCCCGTTCGCGCTCCTCAGCCGCGGCAGCGTTCTGGCGTGCCTGCTCTGCCTGACGCTCGTGCTCGGCAACCTCTTGCTGGGACTCGCCCTTGTTCTGCTGCGATAGTCCCTCACGCTGCATCTCGTCGTTGCCGAGCAGCGTGCCCGCCGTTTCCTTCAGCCGGCCCTTGACGTCCTCCATGGCACCCTTGATGCCTTCCTGATTCGCCATCGTGGGAATCCTCCTTCCTGTGATGACACCCATCGGGTTGCCAGTGGCGGCGGCGGCTCAAACATGGACACGGCATCAGGAACGGGGAACACGACGCCGCGAGCGGGGGACACGACCGCCGCGAGCGGGGGACACGGCGCTGTGAACGGGGGACACGGCGTCAGGAGCGGGGGACACGACTGCGGCCAGACTGGGCCAGGGTGCAGTCGTTCACCGGGTCGTCCTCCCCCGCGCTGGGGATGACGCCGCTGCGGGCAGGACGGTCGCGGTCCTCCACCCAGCTCACCATGTCGTCGAACGCCGCGCGGTAGCAGGGCAGGATCGGGCGGAGGCGGTCAGGGTAGTCGTCGTAGAGCCCGTCGACGTGGTTGCCGTCCTCGACGACGTAGTACCGGTGCAGCCGCGACTTCCCCGAGCGCCGCACCATGTCCCGGTAGACGTCGGAGTCGGTGCGGATCGGCAGCAGCGCGTCCAGCGTGCCGTGCAGGGTGATCATCGGCTTGCCGATGTCGCCGGTGTTGGACACCCGGCCAACGGCGTCGTGCACGCTCTCCGGACGCGACGCGTAGTCGTAGTCGGCGTCGCAGTTCGGCATGCCCGGCTGGCAGAACGGAATGCCCGCCTGCAAAGCGCCGTCGTAGTCGGGGTCGAACTCCTCCCGATAGATGCGCTGGGTGAGGTCCCAGTAGACGGCGTAGTGGTAGTCCCACAGGAACTCAGAGCCCGGCTCGAACCCGGCGTCGATCATCGCCTGGTGCGCGTCCTCGTCGCCGGTCGCGCGGTAGGCGGGGTAGTTGCGCAACGCCGCGGGCAGGTAGGTGAACAGGTTCGGCCCGTCCTCGGTGAGCAGCGTGCCCTCCCAGTCCACGCCGCCGTCGTACAGCTTGGGGTGGTTTTCCAGCGCCCACCGAGTGAGGTAGCCGCCGTTGGAGATGCCGGTCATGTACGTCCGATGTGGACGCTCGCCGTAGTACTGCGCGGCGACCTGCTTCGTGGCCGACGTCAACTGCGTCACGCGGTAGTGCCATTCCGCCACCGCGTCACCTGGCCGGGCGCCGTCCTTGTAGAACTCCAGCCCGGTGTTGCCCTTGTCGGTGCTCGCGAAGGCGTAGCCCTTGTCGAGCACCCAGTCGCTGATGATGTAGTCGTTGGCGTACTGCCTGCGCACGCCGGGCGCGCCGGTGATGACGACCCTGCCGTTCCAGTCCTCCGGCAGCCGGATCACGAACTGCGCGTCGTGCGCCCAGCCGTTGTTGGTGTTGCTGGTGGACTCGTCCGGGAAGTACCCGTCCACCTGCACCCCGGGCACACCGGTCGGGTTCTCCGTGCCCGAGGCGTGCAGGCCGGACCAGTCGTCCGGGTTGGTGTGGCCGGACGTCGTCGTGCCCGCCGTGGTCAGGTCGTCGAGGCATGCCTGTTTCTGTTGCACCGCACCGGGAACGTCGATCCGACCGATGCCGTCACACCCCTCAGCAGCCGCACCGGTGCCGCCCACCGTGATGAGCGGTGCCGCGAGTGCTGCCGCGAGCACGATTCTGCCGCGCATAACTGCTCCTCCGGTCACCCTTGCCGTGCCGGGGCCGGTCTCGACTCCGGCTCTTCCGCCTCCGCGCGATCGGAGTTCCGATCACGCGCGCGGGAGCGCACCAGGTGTCGCACCGTTCCCCAGATGCCGCGCCGGAACAGCAGCACGGTGACGACGAAGATCACGCCGGTGACCAGGCCCACCGCGTCGATGCCAGCGGTGGCGAGGTAGTCCTCGAGCAGCACGATGATGCCCGCGCCGAGCACCGGACCCCACAGCGTGCCCATGCCGCCGAGGATGTTCATCACGACGACCTTGCCGGACGTCGTCCAGTAGACCTCCTGCAGCGAGGCGAACCCGTGCCCGACGGCGTAGACGCCGCCCGCGATCCCTGCCAGGAACGCCGACAGCACGAAGACCTGCACCTTGTAGCGGTCGACCGGGTAACCAAGCGCCCGCGCCCGCGCTTGGTTCTCCCTGATCGCCACCATCACCCTGCCGAACGGCGAGTGCACCACCCGCCACGCCACCAGCAGGCCAAGCAGGATAAGTGGCAGCGCGGCGTAGTAGAAGTAGAACGAGTCGGTGAGGTCGATGCCGAAGAACCGGCGCGGGACGCCCTGCAGGCCGTTCTCGCCGCCGGTGACCGACCGCCACTGGTTGGCGATGAAGTAGATCATCTGCGCGAAGGCCAGCGTCACCATCGCGAAGTAGATGCCGGAGCGCCGCACGCACAGCATCGCGATGGGCAGCGCGAGCGCGGCTGCGACGAGCGCTCCGCCCAGCACGGCGAAGTAGAACGGCAGGCCGACCTGCTTCGCGATGAGGCCGGTCGCGTACGCCGACGACCCCCAGAACGCGGCGTGCCCGAACGAGAGCATGCCGGTGTAGCCGAGCAGCAGGTCAAGCGCGACGGCGAACAGCGCCCACGCGGTGATGTCCAGCGCCACCGGCGGATATATCAGCCACGGCAGCCCGAGCGCGAGCACCAGCCCGACGACGAGCAACCCGATACGCAGCACGGGGGACCAGCCGTTGGTGAGCTTGGCGAGCCGGGTCAGGATCATGCGTGCGCACCTTCCTCTCGGCCGAACAGTCCCGCGGGTCGCAACAGCAGCACCAACGCCATCAGCACGAACACCAGAATCTGCGACAGCGACGGGATGTAGAAATTGCCGAGTTCGGTCAACATGCCGACGATGTAGCCAGCGGCGACCGAGCCGAGCACCGAGCCGAGGCCGCCGATGACGACGACCGCGAAGATCACGATGATGAGGTCTGCGCCCATGGACGAGTTCACCGCGCGCATCGGGGCTGCCAACACGCCCGCCAGCCCCGCGAGCGCGATGCCGAACCCGAACACCGGCGTCACCCAGCGCCGGACGTCGACGCCGAGTGACTGCGTCAGCTCAGCGCGTTCGGTGGACGCCCGCACGATCATCCCGACGCGGGTGCGGGTCAGCACCAGCCACACCAGCGCCGACAGCGCGATCGAGAACACGAACACGAAAACCTGGTACTTGGGGTAGGTGAACAGTCCGAGGTTCACCGCACCGTCCAACATAGATGGACGGGCGTACGGCTGTGACGTCACGCCGTACTTCATCCGCAGCAGGTCCTGCAGGATCAACGCGATGCCGAACGTCAGCAGGAAGTTGTACAGCGGGAACAGGTGCATCAGCCGGTGCACGAACGCCCGCTCAAGCACCATGCCGAGGACGCCGAGCAGGATCGGCACCACGAGCAGCGCAAGCCACCAGCTCAGCCCGACGCTGTCCAGCGCGACGAACGCGCCGAACGCGCCGAGCATGTAGAACGCGCCGTGGGCGAAGTTGACCACGCCGAGCATGCCGAAGATCACCGAGAGGCCGAGCGCGAGCAGCGCGTAGAAGCTGCCGCTCACCAGCCCATTGAACAACTGCTGGAGCAGTCCGCTCACCTGCGTGTCACCTCACCTTTGCGTTGTGCAGCGCCCTCGGAGCGCGATTCGGGGTGTGATGAAGGGATTCTTACTTGCATCTGACGCAAGTAAGAATCCCTTCATCACACCGGCGGCACCCCGGTTCAGCCCATCTCGCAGCCGGAGTCGGCCGGGTCCATGTAGGCCTCGTCGGCGGGGATGGTGTCCACCTTCTCCGTGAAGTCGAAGTCCTCCTCGACGTCGGACTCCTCCTTCACCCGCGCCAGGTACGCGTCGTGGCTGACGGCGTGGTCCTCGGCGCGGAACTCCGCGTTGCGGGCGAAGAAGTCGTCGAAGGTGTGGCCGTCCAGCTCCTTGCGGATCGCGTCCGCGTCGTCCGTGCCACCGCGCTGGATCGCCTCCAGATACTGCATCGCGGCGGAGTAGTTCGCGGCGTGGTCGAACGTCGGCCGCGTGCCGGTGCGCTCCTTGAAGCGGTCGGCCCACTCGCGGCTGCGGTCGTCGAGGTTCCAGAACCACGGCGTCGTGTAGAGCGTGCCCGCCAGCTTGTCGACGCCGATGGAGGCGATGTCGGTGCTGAACATCAGTCCGACGGCCAGCTCGACGCCCTTGTCCCGCAGGCCGAACTCGTTGTACTGGTTGACGACGTTGACCAGGTCGCCACCGGCCTGCATCGTGCCCATGACGTCCGGCTTCGGCGACAGCGTCGGGGCCTTCGTCATGAACGTCGAGAAGTTGTCGTTCGGGAACGGCGTCGGGTCCGCCTTGACCACCGAGCCACCCGCGCCCTCGATCGCGGCGGTGAAGCTCTTTTTCATGTCCTGCCCGAACGCGTAGTCCGGGTAGATCATGTACCAGTTCTTCGCGCCCTGCTCGGTCACCGCTTTTCCGGTGCCGTTCGCGAGCATGTAGGTGTTGTAGGCGTAGTGGTAGGTGTAGGCGTTGCACTGCGCGCCGGTCAGCTCCGTGGTGGCCGCGCCGATGTTGAAGTACATCTTCTGCGCCTGCTTGGCGATGTTGGCCACCGCCAGCGCCGCCGACGACGTCGGAACGTCGAAGATCGCGTCGACGCCGTCGCGGTCGTACATCTCCCGCGCTGTAGTGTTTGCGATCTCCGGCTTGTTCTGGTGGTCGGCCTCGGTGACCTCGATGTTCTGCGTGACGACGTCGTCGCCGTGCTCGGCCTTGAAGTCATCGACGGCCATCTTGACCGCTTCGACGGCGTTCGGACCGGCGAGGTCCGAGTACACACTGGACAGATCGGTGATCACGCCGAGCTTGATGGCGTCATCGCTGATGCCGCCGCCGTCCTCGGCCTGCGGGCCGCCAGCGCCGGAACACCCGGCGATCACGGCACCCAGCGTGAGGGTGGCGGCGAGCGCACCCGCTTTCGTGAGCTTGGTTGCCACGTGAGTTCCTCCCTAGTCGTGGATGGCTTGCCGGGTCAGATGCCTCGTCAAATGCCGAGGTACTCCAGCAGTTCGTGCTCGCGTTGTCTGACCTCGGCGTTGTCGAGCGACTCGACGACGCGGCCCTGCGCGATGAGGTAGTGTCGATCGGCCACAGTGGACGCGAAGTGGACGTTCTGCTCGATCAGCAACACCGTGACGCCGTGTTCCTTGACGGTGCGGATGATCTCGCCGATCCGCTGCACCAGCAGCGGCGCGAGCCCTTCGGTCGGCTCGTCGGCGAGCAGGATGCGCGCGCCCATGCGCAACACCCGTGCCATGGCGAGCATCTGCTGCTCGCCACCGGACAGGTGGGTGCCCGCCTGCCGACGTCGCTCGGCGAGCACGGGGAACGTCTCGTACACCTTCTCCAGCGGCCAGGCGTCCGGCCCGACCACCGGCGGCAGCGTCAGGTTCTCCTCGACCGACAGGCTGGCGTAGATGCCCCTGTCGTCCGGCACGTACCCGAGGCCGAGGCGGCAACGTTTGTGCGGCGACAGCGTCGCGATGCTTCGCTCGTCGAACCGGATGTCGCCGGTCATGGACCGGTGCAGGCCCATCAGGCAGCGCAGCAACGTCGTCTTGCCAGCGCCGTTGCGGCCGACGAGTGTCACGACCTCGCCGGTGTCGACGTCGAGCGACACCCCTTGCAGCACCTGCGCCTCGCCGTAGCGCGCGGTCACGTTGTCGACGTTAAGCAACGGCTTCTCCCAGGTAGGCGGTGATGACGTCCGGGTTGTCGCGGACCTCCTGGTAGCCGCCCTCGGCGAGCACCTTGCCGAACTGCAGCACCGTGACGCGGTCGGCCAGGTCGCCGACGACCTTCATGTTGTGCTCGACCAGCACGATGGTGCGGTCGGCACGCACCCGCTTGATCAGCTCGATGGTGCGGGCGACGTCCTCGACGCCCATGCCCGCCGTCGGCTCGTCGAGCAGCAGTAGTTTCGGGGAGAGCGCGAGGGCGAGCGCCAGTTCCAGCGCGCGCTTCTGGCCGTAGGCGAGGCTGCCCGCAGGGGTGCTCGCCATGCCGCCAAGCCCGACCTGGT
The DNA here is from genome assembly GCA_009377475.1 of Actinophytocola sp. Taxonomy (GTDB): domain Bacteria; phylum Actinomycetota; class Actinomycetes; order Mycobacteriales; family Pseudonocardiaceae; genus Haloechinothrix_A. The sequence continues at coordinate 1,483 of WHTY01000116.1, read as the reverse complement.
CGAGCAGGTCGCCGGCCTCGGCGGCATACCGGCGCAGTCGCTTGTCGGACCGCCAGAACCGGTACCCCGTGCCGTCGCGACCCTGCAACGCGAGTTCGACGTGTTCGGCTAGCGTCAGTTCCTCGAAGAGGCTGGCGATCTGGAACGACCGCGCGACGCCGCGTTGCGCGATCTGCTCGGGACGCATGCCGGTGACGTCGTGGCCCTCGATGGTGATCGTGCCGCTTGTCGGCTTGAGGAAGCCGGTCAGCAGGTTGAACAACGTCGTCTTGCCAGCGCCGTTCGGCCCGACGAGGGCGTGCACGGTGCCGGGCGCGACGCCGAGATCGACGTCGCTGACGGCGTGGAAGCCGCTGAACTCCTTCGACAGTCCGCTGGTGCGCAGCACCGGGTCGGTGTCTGCCGAAGATTCTGTGGCGCTCATCACGGCGATGAGACTAGGAATCGCCACACTCCGGCGACATAGGGCCACCACACATAAATCGCGAATAGGGTGTGGCTGTCTTTCACATGCGCTTGCCTCGGAGCTGGTGCAGCCGCAGCGCGAGCTGCAGCTCAAGCATCCGCTCCGGCGTCTGCCAGTCGTCGCCGATGAGTCGGGAGATCCGGTCCAGCCGCTGCGCGACGGTGTTGACGTGGACGTGCAGCGCGTCCTTGGTCTTCGCGAGGTTTCCGTTGCAGGCGAAGTAGGTCCGCAATGTGCTGATCAGCTCGGTGCCGCGCCGATCGTCGTAGTCCACAATGGCACCGAGCTGCGCCTCGACGAACCCGTCTACGTCCGGCTGGTCGCTGAGCACGAGGCCGACGAAGCCGAACTCGGCGGCGCTGGCGCCTTCACCCGTGCGACCCAGCGTGCGGAGCGCGCCGAGACAGCGCTGCGCCTCGGCGTAGGTGGATGCCACACTAGCCGCGCCGCGCGCTGGTCCCGCGCCGCCGACGGTGACCTCCGCCGACAGCGTCAGCCCCAGCTCCGCCGCGAGCGCGGACGCCTCCTTGCCTGGCTCCTCGGTGGGGAGCAGCAGGACGATCCTGCCGTCGAAACTGCCGCCGAGCCCGTAGCGGGTGCGGGCGATGTGGTTCGCGGCCAGGATCGAGCGCTGCCGGTCCGCGCTGCCGACGTCGGCGACGTACACGGAGTACGCGGCGTCGAGGTCCGCGCCGAGACGGTGCGCCCGCGCCGTGAGGGCGTCCAGCGCTGGCCGGTCGAGGTCACCGCGCCGCAGGAGGTCGTCCAGCAGCTCGCCACGCACGCGGCTTTCCGCCTCAGCGCCGGATCTTCGCGCCAGCAGGAGCAGCGCGGTGACGACGGCGGCGCGTTCCAGGATGCGCTGGTCGGCGTCCTCTAGGAGGGCGCTGAATTAGGGCGGTTCTGGGACTGGTCGCCGCGCGGGGCCGAGGCGTGGAGATTGGCGGGCAGTTGCGCACGAAGCCCGGGCCGGGGCGTGGCAGCCCGGTCCGGACTGTGAGCGGGGTGCCTGGGCGG
>WHTY01000120.1 GCA_009377475.1 Actinophytocola sp. | reverse complement strand
CACGGCATCGGTCAACTCGAACAGCGCATCCGCCCGCTGGGGCAGACACCGGTAGAACTCCCGGCGAAACCCGGCCAGGTCCCCGAGCGCGTCAACGCGTTCGCCATCATGCACACTACTCACTGCGGCCCTTGTTGTTGACCTTGCTCCTGTCGCAAGAAGCATGATCAACCAAGGGCCGCTTCCATGATCAACCGGGGTCACCACACACCCGACCAGGGGTTAAACGACAAGCTTAGTGGCTTTCGCGTGTGCTTCACCTCGATAACGTCTCTCGTTGGTTTCGCTCGGTATGTGATTGCTGACGGGATGTGATCGCTGAGCGTGGTTGACGGTGTCTGGGGGCTGGCCTGATCTGGGGTTGAGCGGGCTGTGGTCGGGGTTGACCGCGGCGTTGGCGCCGGAGGAGGCGACCGCCGAGCCCGCCGGGCAGCGGCAGGCGAGCGTGCCTTGTCCTGCTGCGGCGCAGCAGGACAAGAAGAAGCCGAAGCCGCCGAAGCGGGTGCGGGAACTGCCAGGCAAGCGGACCGCCACGGCGAAGGTCTTCGCGATGTCCGATGGGACGTTTGAGGCGGAGGTGTTCACGAAGCCGCTGCGGTAGATGGTTCGGTAGTGGTTGTCGATCGAGACAGCACTGGAGTCGTATGGGGGTGGAGATAACCTGAGGCGCTTCACCCGTGGTGCTGGGCGATCTGGATCAGATTGCCGCAGGTGTCGTCGAGCACCGCGGTCGTGACGGGTCCCATGGTGAGGGGTTCCTGGGTGAAGGTGACGCCGAGGTCACGGAGTCGGGTGAACTCCGCCTGGATGTCGTCAACGGCGAAGCTGGTGCAGGGGATGCCGTCCTCGACCAGTGCCTGCTTGTATGGCTTGACGGCGGGGTGATGGTCGGGTTCGAGGAGGAGTTCGGTGCCGTCGGGGTCTTCGGGGGAGACGACGGTGAGCCACCGGTCCTCGCCGAGGGGGATGTCGTGTTTCTTCTGGAAGCCGAGGGCGTTGGTGTAGAAGTCGAGCGCCTTGTCCTGGTCGTCGACGAAGACACTGGTGATGTGGATCCTCATGGCGTGTTCCTTCGGTTGGGTGTCAGCCACCGGTCGATGATCGGTTCCAGCGGTGTGACGTCGAGGTAGTGGTACTTGTAGCGGCCTTCGCGCCGGGTCGTGACGAGCCCGACGGTTTCGAGCATGTCGAGGTGTTGCGAGATCGCCTGCCGCGACGATCCGAGTTGGTGCTTCGTCGCCAGCCGCCCGCAGATCTCGAACAGGGTTTGTCCGTTGCGGTCGGTGAGCTCATCCAGGATCGCCCGGCGTGTGGGGTCGGACAGTGCTTTGAAGATGTCGCTCACACCGCAGACGATAGGCAAGCGGCGACTTGCCTGTCAACTAATCGCTGAACGCTCGCAGTGCCCGAGCGAGTTCGTCGGGAATCTCCGTCGGTGTGGTGCCGTGGTCGTCGCGGCGCATGCAGGCGACGGTCTGCGTGCCTTGCGCGGTGAGCTGGCCCGCGCGGCGGAAGTCGAAGTCCATGACGATGCGGTTGCCGCTCGCGGCGCGCAGTGACATCTCGACGTCGATCTCGTCCAGGGCGTAGCACTCGGCGTGGTAGCTCATCGAGCACGACACCGTGACGAGCGCGAGCGAGCCGTGGGCGACCTCTTTGAGCACACCGGGGGCATGGTCGGCGAGGAACCGTTCCCGGCAGTGGCCCTGCCAGTGCAGGTAGTGCGCGAAGTAGACGTTGCCGACCAGGTTGGTCTCATCGAACGTGACGACGTGCCGGTAGCGGTAGTGGCTCATGCTCTCTGTTCCCTCGGGCATGCGACCGCCGCGATCTTGACCTGCGCGCCGCGGTCGTCGGTGGTGTGCACCTTGGCGGTGACGACGTGATCCGCGCCCGCCCGCAGGATCGTCAGGCCGTCTTCGGTGATGCGGTCGATCCGCAACGGTTCGCCTTGCCCGTAGCCGAGTTTGGACAGTGCCTCCCGCGCCGTCCACACGCGCAGCCGCGCGAGCGTGGGTTCCTCGCCGAGCTTGTCGGCGAGGAGTTCGGCGACGGGATGGTCGGCCGCGTCGCATGGCACCGCGCCCGCGTGCGCCGGGGTGGCGGGGACGGACTCCCAGTCGACGCCCACCGGGTCGTCGGCCACACCGAGCAGCAGTGTGTTGTGGGCGTAGCTGGCGCTGGCGTGGGAGCCGTCGATGCGCGGTGCGCCCGCGAGGTCGTGCCCGGCGGGCACGTCGGTGAGCTGTTGCAGCACCGCGGTGGCGGCCCCGAACTTCCTGCGCCCCGGGGCGGTGACCAGTTCGACGTGGTCGTGCAGCCCGCACTCGACGAGCCGCCGCGACAGCCACGGCCCGACCAGTCCTACGGGCAGCGTGCCCTTACGCTGCGGCGGAGTGGTCGCGTGCAGACGCAGGCCCTGCCAGCGCGCCACGACGGTCCCATCGGGTTCGCTCAGCACGACGTCGAACGTGTAGTCGTCGTGCGCGTGCGACGTCTCGACGGCGTCCACGCGCAACACGCCGGTGGGTTCCTGCCACACCGTCACCCGCTCGACGCCTACTGGCAGCGCGCGCCGATGCGGCACACAGGCGAGCAGCACGTGCAGGGTGGCGTCATGCGCGCCGGGGTCGCCGAGCAGTAGACGTCCACTGTGGAACGGGGAGAACCACGGCTGCACGTCGCCCTGTTCGGCACGGATCCACGCACGCACCCGGAACGCCGAGAGTAGGTCGTAGCGCAGCAACCTGCGGAACCGTCCGGTGTGGAAGAACGTCGTGTCGTAGCACTCGTGCGGCCCGACGTCCGATGGCGGCGGCTGCTCACTGGGGCGGGGAAGCGCGGGTGGTTCGGGCGCGGTGACGACGGTGCCGGTGAACCGGTCGGTGGCGTCGTCACGGGCGACGACGTCGGTGCCGTGCCGATCCGCCAGCGCCGCGACCTGCATGACGCGCGGTTCGGGTCCGTGGAGCGTGATCGGCGCGCGAAACTCCAGATCCGCCAACGAGATCGGCAGCGACACCGTGTCCACATGCGACGCCGTCTGCGCCATGGCCTCCATCGCGACCACGGCGGGCAGGACGGGTGTGCCGTCGATGCGGTGGTCGTCCAGGTAGGGGTCGGAGCCCAGCGACAGTTCGGCCTCGGTGACGGCTTCGACGCCGGGCACGCGAGCGCGAACGTGCTCACCGAACCGCAGCAACGGCGCGGGCTCGGCAGCGAGATGCGTCGTGGCGTTGGCCGGGAATCGCGCGGTGATCAGTACGGTGACCGGGGCGTGCGGATCGGCCAGCACGTCGCGGAGCGCGTCAACGCCCTCACGGGTGCCGATCGGTTCGACACCCTGCCTGCGGAGCGTGTCGAGCACGCCGAGCCGCACGCCCATGCCGACCCCGGACCACACCGACCACTCCAGCAGGTGCGTGCGGCACTGCGGATGCGCGCGGGCCCAGGCTTCGACGTCGTGGCGGAGCCAGTCGTTGGCGATGCAGTACTCGGCCTGCCAGGCGAGTCCCTGTCTGCCGATGATGGAGCCGAACCCGAGCAGCAAAAGCAGGTCATCGCCGCCGAGCGCGTCGAGCAAGGTGCGCAACCCGTCGACCTTCGGCGCGAGGGTGGCCGCGAACGACTCCGTGGTGACGTCGTCCAGCGGTCGCGGCTCGTTGACGCCCGCACCATGGATGAGGCCGGTGATCGGGCCGTGCGCACGTGCAGCGGTGAGCATTGCCTGGACGGAGGCGGGGTCGGTGACGTCGCATCGCAGGTAGTGCACGTTCGCCTGGCCGCTGTCGACGAGGCCCCGGAGTGCCGAGGCGATGTCGGGATCGTCGGCGGGGGTGCGGCCAAGGAAAACCAGGGTGGTGTCGGTGCCCGCGAGCTCGGCGGCGGCGTAGGCGGTGATGCCGCGGATGCCACCCGTGACCAGACAGACGCCGCCGGGCAGCGTGCTGGCGTCGGGTTGGCGTGGCTGGGGTGGCCGGGCGAGCAGCGCGGCGCGTTCCAGCGCGCCGTCGGGGCGGGTGTGGAGTTCGAGGTAGCGATCTGGGTGGCCGAGTCCAGCGTCGCCGGGATCGACGGTGTCCTGGCGTTCCAGGACGACGACCCGGCAATCGGCGAGTTCCGCCGCGATGCTCCTGCCGACGCCCGTTGCGGCGGGGTGTCCAGTGTGGACGATCCGGAGCGTGCGGGTCGGGTGCTCGGTGATGTCGTTGAGCAGCGTGGCGACGTCGGCGGGAGTGGCGTCGTCCGGGAGCGCGACGGTGCGGGTGTCGGCGGTAGTCGCGCTCGTGCTGTTGGGGCGTGCGTCGGTGGGGGCGTCGAACGGTAACCAGACCGGCTCGAACTGGCGCACCCACCCACGCACGCCCGTGGGCGTAGTAGGTCGCGCGGTGTCGGTGGCCGACGGCAGGTCCGCGAGCACGTCGGCGGCTTCGCCCACAGTCGCGTCGCTGAGCGACAGCGGAGTGGCCGGTGGCTGCTTGCCGATGCGGGTGGCGACCGCGCCGACCGCGTCCACGACCTGGATCGACGTCATGTGCAAATCCCGCAACAACGACATCGACGGCGCGATGGACGACTCCGGCAGCTCCAGGACCGCCGCGAGGTGCGCGGTCAGCGCCCCCAGCGCGTCGTGTCCCCCGTTCAGGCCGCCGTGTCCCCCGCTCAGAGCGCTGTGTTCCTCGCTCCCGACGCCGTGTTCGGCACTCAGGACGCCGTGTCCGACATTCCCGCCGTTGTGTTCGGCACTGCTGGCAGGGGTGTGTCCCGACGGAGGCGCGACGCGGTCGGACCGCCCCGCGGATGACGCCCGGCCACGCGGCGTCTCGCAGGGGCTCACCAAGAACCGCGGCGGCTTGCCCCAGTCGAGCGTGCGGTACGGCCGGTCGGTGAACCACGCGTCGAGGGTGCCGTTGCCGGTGGCCGCGAGCACGGCCGTGGTGAACGCGTGGACGCGCGGGTCGCCGCCGGTGTCCATGCTGAGCGCAGGCACGTCGACGTCGTTGGCCGTCGCCAGATCGGACAGCATCGTGCCGGGGCCTGCTTCGATCAGCAGGTCGCAGCGCGCCGCGAGCGCGGTGACGGCGTCCGCGAAGCGCACCGGGTGAGTGAGCTGATCCACCAGCAACTCGCGCAGGTCGCCGCTGATCGATCCACCCGTGATCGTCGACAGCAGCGGTCGCTCCGCCCGCACGGCGCCGAACGAGACGTCGTCCAGCGCCATCCGAAGCGGACCGGCGACCGGTTTCATGGCGGGGCTGTGGAAACCGTGCGACACCGGCAGACGGCTGGCGGCGATGCCCCGAGCGTGCGCGCGGTCGAGCACCCGATCGACGTCGTCCACCGGCCCGGCGACGACGACACGTTCCGGCGCGTTGTGACACGCCACCACGGCCCGGGTCTCCGCGAGCAGATCCGCAGCGGTGGCAGCAGAAGTCGCCAGGCCCGCCATGGTGCTGTCGGCGTCAGCGTGCTCGGCCATCAGCCGTCCCCGCAGCGTGGCGAGGTTCAACGCGGTGTACGCAGGACATGCCCCGGCCCAGTGCAGTCCGGTGATCTCCCCGAGGCTGTGCCCGCACGAGCCGACCGCCTCGCAGCCCAGGGCGTCCAGCCACGCGAGTGCGGCAAGCGATTGCCGCACAATGGCGGGCTGCGCGACCTCGGTGGCAACGGAGCTGAGCGGCGCACTATCCGGCTTCCCGGCCGACCACGCGGGCACGTCGAGCCCGCGCGCCCACCAGGGCAACGTGTGCCGCACCGGGGCGGCCTGGCCAGGGAACAGCAGCCCGACGCGCACGGGCGCGGCCCCGAGCGCGAAGCCCGCGCGGCGGTCGAAGGCCAGACCACCGTCCCATGCGGCAGCAGCAGTCGCGGCGGCGCGCGCGGCGGTGACCAACTCGTCCGGCGTGGCGGCGACCAGCATCGCGCGGTAGTCCCCGTCGGCGTTGCCGGTGTGCCAGGCGGTCGCGGCGATGTCGCGTAACTCGGCGACGCTGAGCGCCCCGGCGGCCTCCGCCAACGCCGACAGCCGCGCGGCCAGCGCGTCCGGTGCGTCGGCGGCGAGCGGCATGATCTCCTGCTGCCCACACGGTCGAGACCACGTCGCGTCCGCCGACGCCGCAGCGCGGGGCGCGGGGTTCTCCAGGACGAGGTGGACGTTGATGCCGCCGAAGCCCATCGCCGACACGCCCGCCCGTGGCGTCTCGTCCGGCCACGGCTCGGCCTCCGCCAACACCCGCAGCGGCGCGCCGGGCTCGCGCAGCAGGTCGTGCGGACGCTCGCAGCCGGTCGTCGGCGGCAACATCCGGTGGTGCGCGGCCAGCGTCGCCTTGATCAGACTTGCCGCGCCCGCCGCCGCCTTGGTGTGGCCGATGTTGGCCTTGACGGAACCCAACGCGGCAGGCGGCGCGTCGCTGCCGCGCACCGACGACAGCGCGGACAGCTCCACGCGGTCACCGATGGCGGTGCCGGTGCCGTGCCCCTCCACCAGCCGCACCTGCTGCGGCGCGAGCCCGGCGGCGCGGTACGCGCGGTGCAGCGCCAACGCCTGTCCGGACAGCTCCGGGCGGGTCAGTCCACCGGAACCGTCCGAAGAGGACGCCCAGCCGATGATGTGCGCGTACACCCGCAGGCCACGCGCCTCGGCGTCCGCGGCGCGCATCAACGCGACGACACCGCAGCCCTCGCCGGGCAGGAACCCGGTCGGGTTCGCGTCGTAGACCCGCATGTCACCGCTGGCCAACGCGCCCAACCGTGAGAACCCGACCAACTCCAACGGGTCCAGCGACAGGTCGACACCGCCCGCCAGCATGACGTCGCACTCGCCCGCGACGAGCGCGCGGCACGCGGCGGCGACGGCGAGCAGGCTCGACGAGCACGCGCCGTCCACTGTGTACCCGGTGCCGTGGAAGTCGAAGTAGTTGCACACCCGGCCAGCGATGGTGTTGGCCAACGCCCCGGACAACGTCTCGTCGCCCGGCTCCGGGAACGGCTCCTTGACCAGCGTCTCCAGTCGTCCCAGCACGTCGGCGGCAACGTCGTGGGCGAGCCCGACGTCCGCCAATGCCGTCCTAGCAGCGTCCGCCAGGTACGGCCACCGCAGCCGCAGCAGCCCGGCGCGGCTGAACTCGCCGGTCAGCGAGTTGCCCAGCACGACGCCGGTGGTGTCGCGGTCGAGGCCGTCGCCGCCGGGGAATCCGGCGTCGTCCAACGCGGACGCGGCGGTGTCCAACGTGAGCCAGTGCGTCTGGTCGGCCGCCCGATACAGCGGACCGGGAACACCGAAGCGTTCCCGGTCGAACGTCCAATCCCGCAGCACCGCCGCGCGCGTCAGATATGTCGCGTCCGGCGAGGTGTCGTCGCGGTAACCCTGGCCGAGCCGGGACTCGGGTAGACGTCGAAACGCCTGCCGCCGCGCGAGGACGTTCTGCCACAGCTGGGCCGGACTGGCCGCATCGGGATACCGGCACCCCAGGCCGACGATGGCGACGCGGTCAGCGCTCACGTCGCGCTCCGGGCGGGCCGCAGCGCCGTGGCCGCCGCGCGTGCCCAGGGCTCCGCGAGCAGCACAACCGCCCGCAGCACACACGTGATGACCAGCGCGAAGAACAGTCCGAACACGACACCGGACACGACGAGGATCCCGTACACCGCGGCGGTGGTCAGTCCAAACACGATCTGGTTGCGTCGTTTCCGCGGCGTGGTACCGGGATCGGTGATCATGTAGAGCGTGTAGAGGATGAACGCCACGCCGGTCATCGGCAGCAGCGCGGCGACCAGCGAGTGGTCCAGCACCAGCCAGCGGATGACGGCCTGGGCGGCGAACCCGCCGATCCACGCGAGGATCAGCGGCATCTTCCCGGTCAACTTCGCGTTGAGCAGCGAGCCGAGCATCAGAATGCCCAGCGGGATCAGCCAGTCGATGACGCCGCCGACGGCATTGGTGAAGTGATACGGCGGCGCGATCCCCACCCACGGGAACAGTACGAGCGTGACGGCGATCCCGGCGTTGGACGGGTTCAGCACGTGCCGCAGCGTGCCGCGTACCCGGATGCGCACGACGTACTTCGTCGCGGTGGCGACCACGACCGCGAAGATGTACGGCCACAGCGAGGCGTTGCCGTAGAGCAGCATCGCGCAGGCCAGCGCCGTGATGTGCGGCGGGAGCAGGAACGTCACCAGGTTGCCGAGCCCGCCCGCGTACTCCGGTGTGGTGCCGTGGGCCCAGCTGTCCAGCCATTCGAACAGCAACGCCGTGGCGTAGCTGACCGCCAGCGCCACGATCGGCGTCAGCGGTGACTGCTCGAAGCCGAGCACCAGGTGACCGACGATGTTGAACGCGGTGATCGACGCCGCGAACCGTCGCAGCGCGCTCACCCGCTTGTCCACCGGACGACGCGTCGGGGTGGGCGTGGTCGGGGCCGGTGCCGCGTCCGTGCGCGGCGGCGCGGTGGTCGTCGTGGCCGCGGCCGGGGTGGTTGTCGTGGCCGCGGCCGGGGTGGTTGTCGCCGTCATCGCAGGACCGCCGTTCCGTCGGTGCCGAGTTCGACCGTGTGATGTCCCGGCCGGACGTCCACAGTGGACTGATGGGTGGCGTTGCCGTCGGGCCAGGCAATGGTGGCCTCGGTGGGTTCGCCGTCCGGGAGGGCGAGCTGCACCTCGGGACCGGATGCTCCGGCGTGGCCGTTGGCCGGGTAGAGCTGCGCCCGCTTCTTCGCGCCGTCGATCTCGTGCGTCACCTCGGCGCCGATGACGTCGACCCAGCCGCCCGCCGCGCCGGGCCGCAGCAGCCGCAGGTAGGCGGCGTCCCCGGCGTGCGGGGTGCGGTTGCGCAGCAGCACCGAGTTCTCCCACTGGTTCGCCACCAGTGCGTCCAGCGCGCCGTCACCGTCCACATCGCTCAGTGCGACCCCGCGCGACAGGTGCGGCTGGACGATGTCCAGTTCGGACGCCACGTCGTAGTAGCGGCCGTCGTCGGCGCGCGTCCACAGTGGATTGTGCTCGTGCCCGGACAGGTCGTCGCCGAGCTGGAATTTCGGCCACAGCTCCGGCCGGTTGAGCAGGTCGTCGTTGCCCATCGCCAGCTCCTGCAGCTCGGGCCACCGGTTGCGCTCGCCCTTGAGGAACCCGGTGGTCTGCAACAGCTCATCGACGCCGGAGTTGTCGAAGTCGCCCGACTTGATGTCCCACGACCAGCCGCTGCGCGCCACGCCGAGCCGTTCCGCCGCCTGCTCGTACGTCGACTCGCCCGCCAGCAACGCCGCGCCCGGGTCGTCGCGGCCGTCGCCGACGAAGGCGTAGTTGCTCTCGTGCAGCGCGTACGGCGTCGTGATGTTGGAGACCGTCAGCAGCGGCAGCGCATCGCCCGGGTTCCAGGTGTAGGCCACGCCCATGCCCTTGAACGAGCCGTGTCCGAGCACCTGCGAGCCCGGCGTCGTCATATCCTTACCCGCAACGACCTCGGTGAACCGCACATCGCCGGGCGTGGACGTGTTGACCAGCAGGTCGTCGGGGCCGAAGTCGTTCGCGACGTACAGGTCGGGGAGCTGGTTGCCGGTCAGGTCCTGCCACCCGAACGCCAACGTCCAGGCGTGCGCGGAGCTCTTCGGCATCGCCGTGCTCGCGTCGGTGATCCGGGGCAGCTCACCCGCGTCGCCGGTCGGTTCGGTCAGCAACAGCCGGTTGATGCCCGCGTTCTGCGCGTCGCCCATCGAGTGCTGCATCTGCATCCGCTCGTCGCCGCGCGCCTCGGGGTCGAGCACGCGGGCGCCGTCCGGGAAGTAGTTGCCCGCGAGAATGTCCAGGTGCCCGTCGCCATCGACGTCGGCCGTCGACATCGCCGAGGTGTTCCAGACCTCCATCGGCGAGACCAGCTCGCGCGCGGTGTAGTCACTCGCCTGGGTGCCTTGGCCGGAGTTGAGGAACACGACGGGGGAGCGGCCCCAGTAGTAGACGACGAAGTCCATCGCGCCGTTCTCGTCGAGATCGGCGGGCACGCAGCCCATCGGTGCCATCGTCGCGTCATACGGTAGGCCGTCCGGGTCCAGTGTGAACCGCTCGTAGCCCCCGGTGCCCGGCACCGGCAGCACCGTGACGGAGTCGTCGCGGGGATCGACCAGGCACGCGTCGGCCGCGCGCCCAAGCCCGCGCAGGTCAGTGACCGACACCGCCGCGCCCACGGCGGAGATCCACGCGCGGATCCGCTCCAGGTTCGGCTGGACGTCGCGTTGCTGGCGCGCGTCTGGCGGCGCCGCGTTCAGCGCGACGGTGTCGAACGCGAACCCGCTGGTCAGCTTCTCCGCCTCGGCGTGGCCGAGGCTCGGCCGGACGGTGAACACGCCGACCGTCACACACAGGGCGAGCGCCAGCACGGGGACCACTGCACGGCGTAACAGCGACAACATGGGAGTTCCTTAACGTCGACTGCGGTGGTCACGACCGGGCGGCGACAGCGCCGCGTAGTCGTGACCGCCACTCGGTGTAGGCGGCCAGGTCGGCGGACTCCGTCAACCCGGCCGCCGCGACATCGGTCCAGCGCTCCGCCTCAGCGGAGTCGATACCGAACAAATGCGTGCACGCCTGCTCCGTGTGTTGCGGCACGCCGCCCGCGCGGGCCCGCGCCGCGCACGCGAACAACGCGCCCTGCCCGAAACACGGCCAGTGTTTGCCGCTGGCCTCGGCGAGCTGGTCCAAGGCCGCGGCGTCGGCGCATCCCGCGTAGCAGCAGGCCAGGCCGACACCGGCCCACAACTCGCCGCGCGCATGATCGGGAGCGGCGCCGATCACGCTCGCGACACCGGCCGGGCTGGCCGACTCGACGAACCACAGCGCGCGCCCCGCGCCCGAGAGGACGACGTCTCTGCGGGCCGACGGGGCTCGGTGCCACAGCCGGTCCAGCGCGCGCAGCCCTCCGAAGTAGACCCGCGCGAACCCCGCGCCGTCCAGCGCCAGCCAGCGCAGCAGCGGTGTCGACGGCACGGTGTCGATGGGCAGCGGCGCGAGGCCGCCGGCCCAGCCGTAGCCGACGTGGATCAGGTGGATGTAGCGGTCGCCGGGTCCCGCGCACAGACGTCGAAAAGCCGCGCTCTCGCCCGGGCGCGCGAGCCCCCGGACCGCCGCGTACATTCCCGCGCCCTCATAGGCGAAGCCCCGTTCGTGCTCCGGCAGCGTCGCCAACGCCGGATGCGGGTCGCGCCACTGCCGTGAGGCGAGATTGAATCCGGTGAGGAAACTGCGCGCGTGGGTTTCCAGCGCGGCGCGATCGCGCGGACGGTCCAGCCGAAACCCCCGCCGCGCGAAATCAGCTAGTCCGAGCGGCAATCGCAGCAGCCTGGCTTGAGCCCCAGCAGCCGAGTCGGTCACCGGGACTGAGCCTGCTGTCGACATCGCCACCTCTGATCTCTTTCACGTTCGCGAGCTGCCAGCCGCACGTGTATTAGGCCCGATTTTCGGGGTGTCACGCGACTTGAGACGCCAGGTTCACCGAATTGTGCGACGTTACTCGAAGCGTGCGGTTTCGTTCGCAACTCTTCACCGAGCGTGAAGCGGAATCTGAAGCTAACTCGATAGTTCTGTTTACCGATCTAACGAGTGAAGGGAATGGCCCCTGATTGGGTGTACCTGGTGAGTCTCGTCTGGTGCAGATGTCCACTTAGGGCCAGGTTCTAAGGAGTCCGATCCGCGACTTCTGGTCCGGATGACGACACGATAACCGGCGTCAATAGACCTTGGGAGTGTCACAGTGTCCAGAAAAATTCGCCGAGGCGCTGTAATCGCCTGGGCGACAGTTCTCGCGATGGGGGTCACCTCAGCGCAGGCAATGGGTGCATCGCCCGATCCGCTGCTGGGGACCGTCACGGCTCTCACGCAACAGGCCACATCGGACGATGACTGTTTCGAACGTCAGGACGACCCGGAATGCTTGATCGGCGGAGAGCTGGATTCCGCCGATGCGCCGGAGGGGGAGCCCGCTCCCGCCCCGGAGGAGGAGCCAGCTCCGGAGCCCGCGCCTGAACCTGCCCCGGCTCCGGAAGAGGAGCCAGCCCCGGCACCTGCCCCCGAGGAGGAACCGGCGCCGGCTCCGGAGGAGGAACCAGCGCCGGCTCCGGAGGAGGAGCCAGCGCCTGCTCCGGAGGAGGAGCCAGCGCCTGCTCCCGAGGAGGAACCGGCTCCCGAGCAGCCATCACCCGCCCCCGCACCCGAGGACGAAGAGCCTGAACCGGCTCCGGCTCCTGAGGACGGAGCGGGCGACGGTGACTGCACCTGTGGTGGAGACTCGTTGCTGAGCTCGCTCGGCATCGACCTCGGAATCCGTATTTGATCCTCTGGCCACGAGTTAAGGATTGAAAATGTCTGATCGCAACGATGAACCTCGTCGGCCGCTCGATGGTGACCGGCGGCAATTCCTGAAGCGTGCTGGTTATTCCGCTGCCGCAGCTGCGGCTATGGCCGCGGGTGGCGGATTCGTGGGAAAGGCTTCGGCGCAGATTCCGACGCCGCCCTCACCGGGTGGTGGCGGTGGATTCGACGGCATGCGCGTGACGTGTCCGTGTTTCGGAGACGCCATCAGCTTGTTCACGTCAGAAGGCTCATTCCCGTTCTCTGGTAAGGGAAATGTCGGTGTTCGTGTGCAGGGAGGCCCCGACCCGAACAAGTGGGGTCTCGTCGTCGAACAACACGAAGTGTCGGCTAAGGACACGCCGTTCGGCACCATCACCATCAAGATGGCGGACGAGATCGAAGTGACCTCGGAGAGTCTGCTCGAATTCGACCCGGCATCCGGCGGCTACAGCCAAACCATGGTGCTGCCGATCTCGATCGAGTTGGAGCACTGTGGTGCTGGTGGGGAGCCGGTTCAGCTCCGCACCTTGCCGGATGCTCCGGTGATTATGGGCAACGCGGAACCGCAGTTCGAGTTCCCGCCGAAGAACATGCCGTACCAGTCCAGCGGTGACGTCGGGCTGTACGCGATGGGATCGGACGGCCAGGTCGTCGGTTCGAAGCCACTCGCGGTCCTGCCGACGTTCAGCTGGACCGTCGGCTAGTACCCGGCTGAGCCGAACCCACGGGGCCCTGCTCGCGCAACTGGCGAGCAGGGCCCCGTGCTGCGCGTGCCGCTTTCACCGGACCGCGACCCAGGAATACAACGTCGTGAGCGAGGAACACAACGTCGGGAACGCGGGACACGATGTCCGCACTGCCGAATACAGCGTCGGGAGTGTCGGACACGGCGCACGACGGCCCGCAGTGGCCACTGAGCGTCAGGCGCGTTGGCGGTGAAGCTGCATGGTGCGGGAGATCATCGCGCCCGCGAGGAACGGGATCGCTTCGTCCTGGAAGTCGATGTCGGGCGCGAAGTCACGCATCGTCCCCTCCAACACCAACAGCGACAGGATCGGGAAGACGAACTGCGGGTCGGCGTAGAGGTTGTAGCGCCGCTGGATGTCGAACAGCGACGTCGCGAAGTGGATCAGGTCGAACTCCGCCGCCGCCACACCGGTGTGGCTGTCGATCAGCGCCACGATCTCGCGCCGGAAGCCGTCCTCGTCCGTGCCGGAGCGGGCGGTGGCCGTTGTCAGCACCACCTCGGCGCATTTCTCGCCCTTGCCGACGCTCATGTAGTAGAAGAAGCTGCTGAACTTGTCCTGCGCGTCCTGCGTCAGCCGGACGGTGAACCCCGCGTCGACGATCACCGCCCGCGCGCCCGGGCCGAGGTAGAGGTTGCCGGGGTGCAGGTCGCAGTGGACAAGGCCGTCGCGGAACAACATCTGATACACGGCGTGCAGCGCGGCGAGAACGGCGTCGGTGCGGTCCGCCTCGGACAGCTCGTCGGGCGTGCGGCGCCGCAGGTCCGGCAGGAACGCCATGACCAGGACGTCCTCGGTGCAGAACTCGTCGTGCACCGCAGGCACCAGCACCGTCTCGTACTCGGCCAGGTTCTCGCGCAGCAGAGCGAGGTTGCGGCGCTCGGTGGCGAAGTCGAGTTGCGCGTAGACGGCGTCCCCGAGCTGGGTCATGATCTCGGCGATCGGCACACCGCGCAGGCCGGGCAGGTGCTTCACCACCCCACCGAGGCGGCGCATGATCGTCAGGTCGATGCGCAACGTCGTCTCGATGCCGGGTCGACGCACCTTGACCGCGACGTCACGGCCGTCGGGCAGCGTCACCCGGTAAACGCAGGCGATGCTCCCGGACGCCACGGGCGCGCCGCCGTGCTCGGCGGTCACGACCAACGCGCGGGTCGTCTCGGGACCGAGGGCGCGCTCCAACACCGGCGCGAGGTCGCGCGCAGGGATCGGCAGCACCGTGTCGTGCAGCGCCGCCAGCGTCCGGCAGTGGCGCGGCGGCAGCAGGTCGGCGCGGGTGCTGAGCATCTGTGCGACCTTGATGAACGCCGGCCCGAGCGTCGTGATGGTGTCCAGCAGCCAGGCGTCGGTGCGGGCGCGACGTCCGCTGAGCGCCGCGCGGACCGTGAGTACCGCGAGTACGGCCACCCGCCGGGCGAGGATCAGGCCGATCTCCGCCAGCCGCCGGACGAGGGGACCGGTGCTGACCGGGGGAATGCCGCTCGAATGGGTGGACTGTGACGTCGTCATGATGTTGCTACCTCGCTGTGCCGGACTGTGTTCGACGCACAGCATCGACGGATCAGCGCGACATCGCTGGCTCAGTCACCGGTTCGGGCGACGTGCCGGTGATGCTGTGGCGAAGACTCGGCACGGTGGTGGTCGGGACGGCGCTGCCCCGAAGATGATCTACCTTGCTCCTTGGGTGACGACGTGAGCCGGACAAACTGGACGAAAATTCGTCACCGAGGGAGCAAGGTAGATCAACAAGTGCGAAAAGCGCGCCCAAACGAGATCGTGGCGCGGTGTGGCTAGCGGGACGACGTCGTGGCAGGGCGAATCGCGAAATTGGCTATCCATATCGATGCAGTACCGCGAACCGCGTTATGTGGCGGTTCGCCAGGGCCGGTCGAGCGGCGCGGCGGCGAGCGTGCCGGGCCACTGGCGTGGGCCGGGCGGTGTGTGCTTGCGGTCGGTCTTG
>WHTY01000046.1 GCA_009377475.1 Actinophytocola sp. | reverse complement strand
CTTCTAGCGCGCCCCGGCGCCCGGCCACCTCGCGCCTGGCCGCGCCTGCCTCGCGCCTGGCCCGCGCCTGGCCGCCGGCAGCGCGGGACGTCTACAGCGCGCTGGCGGACTTCCCGGTGGCCCACGCGAGGGACGTCTAGCGCGCCGACTCCCCACTCGCCCACTCGTGGACGGCCACCGTGTCGCCGACGGCGATCTCGCCCGGTCGCGTCACCGCCGCCTTCATCGCGAACGCGACACCGCCGTCCGTGTCGCGGCGGTACGTCGCCAGCGTGCGTAGCGGCTCCGGGCCCGCCTTCTCGCCCCTGTCCTGGTCGATCGTGGTCACCTGGCAGCGGATGTCCCGCTTCGCGTAGCCGAACCCGGCGGTGCCGATCGACATGCTGCGGACGTCGTCCTCGGCGTGCGACCGGGTCCAGCCGTCGAGGACGACGTTGACGCGGAACCGGTCCATCGGCACGGGCTCGCCGCCGCGCTCCAGGATGCGCGCGGTCAGCTCGTCCAACGACGCGAGCGAGGCAACGGTGACCGCGTGCCCATCGGCGAACCCGGCGGTGCCCACGTGGAGCCCGCTGGTCTGCCGCCGGTGGTCGCGCGGAACGCGGGCCAACCGGCACGGCTCGCCGAGCACGGTGGCGAACCACTCGGCGGCCTCGTCGCCCTGGTCGATGCCGTGGCCGACGTGCTTGAACACCGTCACCGGAATGTGCGTGCCCTCCCGCCGAACAGCGAACGTGAGCGACCCCGCCGCTGGGTGACGGACGGTGAGCTGGTCGTCGGAGATGGCCACCCGGATGGCCGCCATCGTGCGGTGTTCCCGCTGGGTGAGGCACACGCCGTCGACGTCGACCACCGTGAACGTGCGGTCGTGCGCCAACCCGGCTTCGGTCACCGCCGCGCGATCCGCCGTCACGCCGCCGCACGCCTTGATCGGGTAGTAGCGCAGGGAACGCACGGTGGCGCGGGAAGTCGTCACAACACGACGTTATCCAATCCCGCGCGGAACGCGACCCTGCCCACGCCGGCGGAATTCCGTAGCGCGGCACATAGCCGGCGGGACAGACTGCGAAGCATGACGCAACGCAGCATGGCGGACCTGGAGGCCAAGCTCGACTACTTCCTCGACGCGCCGCGCGACGTGGGCACCGTCGAGCTCGTGGTGCGCAGGCCAGCCGTTGACCAGCGCGAAGTCCGCGTCGAGGGGGAGCTGCATCCGTCTGTCGGCCTCGTCGGCGACACATGGATCGAGCGCGGCAGCAAACGCACCGAGGACGGCTCGTCGCACCCGGACATGCAGCTCAACGTCATGAACGCCCGCGTCATCTCCTACATCGCGGGCGACCCCGACCGCAGGGCGCTCGCGGGCGACCAGCTCTACCTCGACCTGGACATCACCGAAGCGAACCTGCCGCCGGGCACCCGGCTCGCGCTGGGCACCGCGGTCATCGAGGTCACCGAGCAGCCGCACCGGGGCTGCGCCAAGTTCTCCGACCGCTTCGGCCTGGACGCGCTGCGGTTCGTCAACTCGCCGCACCGCCGTGACCTGCGGCTGCGCGGGCTGAACGCCAAGGTCGTCACGCCGGGCGTCGTGCGCCCCGGCGACAAGGTCACCAAGGTGTCCGACGACTAACCCGCCGCGTTACCGCTACCCGGCCCGATGCCCCGCCGACGTCCCGCCCGCCGGACGCAGCCGGGTGATCAACGGGTCGTGGTCGCTGACCTGGTCCTGGAACTCCGCGTTGATGTGCACGGCGTCGATGTCGGCGGCGTCCAGCGCGGACGAGACGAGGATGTGGTCCAGCACCTGCGAGCGGCCCTCGTAGACGTAGGTGTACTGGTCCCCGGCGGGCAGCTCGTCGACCAACGTCCGCAGCGCGCCGCCTTCGGTCAGCGTGTCGATGGTCGGGGAGAACTGGAAGTCGTTGATGTCGCCCGCGACGACGACGTTGGCGTGCTCGTTGACGGCGAGGACGTCGTCGACAAAAGCCCGCACTTGCTCCGCCTGCGGGATGCGCTCCTGCTCGGAGACCCGCGCGGGCGGCTGGAATCGGCCGTGCACCGGCTGGTCGCCGAACTTCGAGCTGAAGTGGGTCGCGACGACGAACATCGTCCTGCCCCGGAAGGTGAACTCGCCCGCCAGCGGCTTGCGGCTGCCCGCGAAGGCGTCGTCGTTCGGCGTGATGCGGCCGGGTGAGATCGACAGCGCTGGCTCGCCGCCATCCGACGTCACCTCGACGGCGGTGGTGGCGTCGCCCCCGTCGCGATCCACGAACGACACCCGCTGCGGGTCGAACAGGAACCCGACGCGGATGTTGCCGCCCGGCTGCCCGCCGTCCTCGCCTTCCAGCGGGTCGATCTGTCGCCACTGGTAGCGCGGCCCGCCCGCGTCGGCGATGGCGTCGGTAAACCGCCGCAACGTCGTGTCGGCGGCGACAACGCCATCGTCGGTGTCCGCAGGGCCGTTGTTGTCCTGGATCTCGGCAAGCGACACGATGTCCGGCGACCGGAGGTTGTCCACAAGCCCCTTGGCCAGCGCGTCGAAGCGGGCTTGCTTATCCACACCCGACAGGTTCTCCACGTTGTAGCTGGCCACCGACAGCTCGTTCGGCCCCTGCGCGCGGGTGGTCTCCCGCGTCAGGCCGCCGTCCACGACGCGGCCGAGCTCGGTCGCCTGCAGGGTGTAGCCGCCGTACTGGTCGTACTCGACGACGCCGGACGTCGTGCCGCACAGCGTGTCGCCGGTGTCGGCGTCGGGGAACGGCCGCTCGCGGAACGGGATCAGCGACTCGATCTTGAGCACGCCGGTGTTGTCGTTGTCGTATCCGGTGTAGACGGTGCCGTCGCGCGGCGAAGGGTACTGCTCGGGTTTCGTCGTCACGTACAGCTCGTTGTAGGGCGTACTCGGCGCGACGATGCGTGGGCTGTCCACCGCCGTCCGCATGCCCTCCCGCGACTCCCAGAAGTCGAGCGCGTAGCTTTCCGGCTCCAGAGTGGACGGTTCGATGTTGCCGCCGGGTTGGGCGATGAGCACATCGGACAAGGTGTCCGGTTTCAGCAGTTCGGCGTCCGGCAACGGGTTACCGGACGAGATCACCGTCCACTGTGCATTGATGAGTTCCGTTGTGGACAGGAACGGCGAGTCGGACGGGTTGGTCGGGTAATACTCTTTCACCCTGCCATCGACGCGGACGGCGTCGCCAGGTGAGACGTCCGGTGCGGTCGCGCCGGTGAACACGAACAGCCCCTCGCTGGTGCGCGGGTCGTCGTCGCCGTCTGGGTCCTGGAACCAGAACCCGCGCGCGGAGCCGAACCGCTTGATCGCGGTCACCACGCCGGTCACATCGGAGACGGACTCGCCAGCGTGCGGCGAGAGCCACGAGGTGCCCTGGATGTCGGCGATCGTCGCCGCTTCTTCCGCGGCTGCCGCTGTCACGCTGCCGCCGATCACCACTGCTGCGGCCAGTGTGATCGTCGCCGTTCGGGCCATGCGCTGCCGGATCAACACCGCGTCCCCCTCTCGTCATGGACGGTGACGCCATGGTCGCTCACCGGAGTGAATGCGGGGAAGAAGCCGAATTGACGGTTTGCGACGAAAAGCACCCGGTTGGCTCACGACTTTAGTCGGTCATATATCGGAATCGGTGCAGCGCGGTGTTGTCGCGCGACTTTCGGGCAGGTCGCCAAGCGTTGTCACGCAGCGACAAAAAGGTTCGCCCATTCAGTCTATTGTGAAACCCATTCGTACCCGATTGGGTGATCGAGGTCACGACCGCCGTACCACGGCGGACAACCCGGGAGGGAACGAATGAGAGCAACTCTCGCTACCGCGGCGATCGCGCTGTTATCAGCGTCGGTCATCGGTGCTATCCCGGCATCGGCGCATGAGCAGCAGTTCGACGAGGTCTCACCACCGACGGCGGAGGAGCGCGCCGCGGAGATGACCTCGGCGCCGAACGGCACCGCAGCCTGTGTCAACGGCGTCGCCGCCGACACCTACAGCTGCGATGGCATCGACATGCTCGACCACCTGTGGCTGGAGGACCTCGGCCTCAGCTTCGCCAACGACATGTGGGGCTGGACCGACCCGGCGACCGGTACGGACTACGCCATCGTCGGCGGCACCGAGGGCACCGTGTTCGTTGACCTGCGCAACCCGCGCAAGGCGGAAGTCGTCGGCATGCTGCCTACCCACGTCGAGGACGAGCACCGGTCGGCCTGGCGCGACATCAAGGTCTTCGACAACCACGCGTTCGTCGTCGGCGAGCAGCGGCCGCACGGGATGCAGGTGTTCGACCTGACCCGGCTGCGCGACGAGAGCGGGACGTTCACCGAGGACGCCCACTATGACGGCTTCGGCAACGCCCACAACGTCGCCATCAACGAGGACACTGGCTACGCCTACGCGATCGGCACCAGCACCTGCGACGGCGGGCTGCACATGGTCGACGTCAACGACCCGACCAACCCGACCGGTGCCGGGTGCTACGCCGACGACGGCTACATCCACGACACCCAGTGCGTGACGTACTCCGGTCCTGACGCCGACTACCAGGGCCGCGAGCTGTGCTTCAACTCGAACGCGGACCGCGGCGGGGACGGTCACTTCGTGTCCATCACGGACGTCACCGACAAGGACAACCCGACCAGGGTCGCCCGCGTGTCGTACTCGGGCGCCGGCTACAGCCACCAGGGCTGGCTCACGCCGGACCAGAAGTACTTCCTGCACGGCGACGAACTGGACGAGGTCGAGCACGGCAACAACACCAGGACCCGGATCTGGGACATGCGTGACCTCGACGACCCGCAGCACATCGGGACGTTCGACAACGACACGACGTCGATCGACCACAACATCTACATCAAGAACCAGTGCGCCTACGCCTCGAACTACACCTCGGGCTTGCGCGTGTACGACACGAAGAAGGTCGCTTCCGGCGAGCTCTCGGAAAGGGCGTTCTTCGACGTCTACCCGGAGAACGACAACGCGTCGTTCGAGGGCGGCACCTGGAGCAACTACCCCTACTTCAGCAAGGACATCGTTGGTGTCAGCACGATGGACCGGGGGCTGTTTGTCCTCAAGGTGAAGTGAGTCCGGTGAGGTAACTCCGGTATTGGCTGTTACGAAGGGCTTCTTACTTGCGCCAGACGCAAGTAAGAAGCCCTTCGTTGCGCCCGGCGGGGTCCGGCACGGGTGCACGTCCGGGCGGGGCGTGCTGGCGGGGCGTGCCGGGCGGGGCGTGCCGAAGGTGCCCTTGGGCACGCATTGTGTACCCAAGGGCACCTTGGGCTCGCCCGGCGTCACCCACGCCCGGCGTCAGCCGCACACGGCGCCATCCGCAGCGGACCCAACCAGCTTCGCGAACTTCGCCAGGACGCCGGTCGTGTAGCGGGGCGGGCGGGGCTTCCATGCCTGCCGCCGCCGCTCAAGCTCCGCCTCGTCAACCAGCAGGTCGAGCCGCCGCGCGTCGAGGTCGAGCCGCACCCGGTCGCCGTCTGCGACCAGCCCGATCGGCCCGCCCCGCGTGGCCTCCGGCGCGACGTGCCCGATGCACGGCCCGTGCGTGGCGCCGGAGAACCGGCCGTCGGTGAGCAGCAGGACGTCGGAACCGAGGCCAGCGCCCTTGATCGCCGCCGTCACCGCCAGCATCTCCCGCATCCCCGGCCCGCCAGCGGGGCCCTCGTAACGAATCACCACCGCGTCGCCCGGCTTGATCTCGCCCTCGGTCACCGCGTGCATGGCGTCCGCCTCGTCGTCGAACACCCGCGCGCGGCCCTCGGTGACGCCGCCAGCCAGCGACGCGCTCTTGACCACCGCGCCCTCCGGCGCGAGCGAGCCGCGCAGGATCGTCAGCCCGCCGGTCGGCGCGAGCGGGCTGGACGCCGCCGCGATGATCTTGCCGTCCGGGTCGGGCGGGCTGATCTCCGCCAGGTTCTCCGCCATGGTCGCGCCGGTGACGGTGAGCGTGTCGCCGTGCAGCAGACCCGCGTCGAGCAGTGCCTTCATCACGACCGGCAGCCCGCCGACGCCGTCGATGTCGCTCATGACGTAGCGGCCGAACGGCTTGACGTCGGCCAACAACGGCGTGCGCTCCCCGATGCGGTTGAAGTCGTCGATGTTCAGCTCGACCTCGGCCTCGCGCGCGATCGCGAGCAGGTGCAGCACGGCGTTTGTCGACCCGCCGAGCGCGGTGACCACGGTGATGGCGTTCTCGAACGCCTTGCGCGTCATGATCTGCCGCGCGGTGACGCCGTTCTTGATGAGATCCACGACGGCGACACCGGAGCGGCGTGCGTAGTCGTCCCTGCGGCGGTCCGGGGCGGGTGGCGACGCCGACCCGGGCAGCGACATGCCCAGCGCCTCGGCCGCGCTCGCCATGGTGTTTGCGGTGAACATGCCGCCGCACGCGCCTTCACCCGGACAGGCGTGGCGTTCGATGTCGTCCAGTTCCTCCGGTGTGATGCGGCCCAACGCGCACGCGCCGACGCCCTCGAAGGCGTCCTGGATGGTGATGTCGTGGTTGTCGACCTGACCGGGCAACGTCGACCCGGCGTAGAGGAACACCGACGCGAGGTCCAGTCGCGCGGCGGCCATCAGCATGCCGGGCAACGACTTGTCGCACCCGGCGAGCAACACGGTGCCGTCGAGCCGTTCGGCGTGCACGACGCACTCGACGGAGTCCGCGATGATCTCGCGGCTGACCAGCGAGGCGCGCATGCCCTCGTGGCCCATGGAAATGCCATCGGACACGGAGATGGTGCCGAACTCCATCGGGAAGCCGCCCGCGTCGCGGACGCCGTCCTTGGAGCCCGCCGCGAGCCGCTGCAACGACAGGTTGCACGGCGTGATTTCGTTCCACGACGACGCGATGCCGATCTGCGACTTCTCGAAGTCGTCGTCGGTCATGCCAACGGCACGCAGCATCGCCCGCGCTGGCGCGCGCTCGTAGCCGCTGGTCACCTCGTAGCTGCGGGGTTTGGTGGGGTGCTGCTGCTCAGTCATGCACCGCATCGTCCCTCATCGCGCGGGAAAACGCCCGCCTCGGTCGCAAGGCACTGCGGTGAAAGACGCTTTCGCTGCGCTAGGCGCGGTGAGTGACGCTTTCACCGCGCCCACTCAGCCGATATCGCGACGCCGAAACGCCGCGAGGCCCGCCGCGAACAGGACAGCGGCAAGCGCCGTCAGCCACACCAACGGAGCAACCGCGACATCGGCGGAGGGCAAGCGCGGCACGTGACTGAACGGCGAGACGTCGACGAGCGCCGGGTCCAGGTTGAGCACCGGACCGAACAGCGCGAGCAGGACGAACCCCGCGGCGATACCCCACGCCGCCGACGTCCGCCGGGGCGCGAACCCGTACAGCACCACCGCGACGCCCACGACCAGCCAGATCGCCGGAAGCTGCACCAACGCCGCGCCGAGCATCGCGCCCGCGTTGCCCGCGACGTCGCCAGCCCGCAGCCCGTGCGCGACCCCGGCGCCCAACCCTGCCGCCAGCAGCACCACGGCGCTGCCGACCAGCGCGAACACCAGGTGACTCGTCACGAACCGCAGCCGGGTCACCGACGTCGCCAACACCGGCTCCAGCCGCGTGACGACTTCCTCCCCGCGCGCCCGCAGCGCCGCCTGCACGCCGTAGAACGCGACGATCATGCCGAACATCCCGGCGATCTGCGCGAGAAAGGCGTCGATGACCACCTCGGACCCGCCCATGCGCATGAATATCTCGCGCATCGTCGGGTTGTCGCCGATCAGGTCGCCGATGCCGAGCGCGATCGCCCCGAACGCCGCGCCGGAGATCGCGACGCCGATGCTCCAGCCGATCAGCGACCCCCGGTGCAGCCGCCAGGCCAGTGCGAGCGGACTGCGCAGACTCGGTGCGGCGTGCGTCCTGCCGATCCGCTCCGCCAGGATCCCGGCACCGGCGTCGCGGCGGCCCAGCAGGACGTACCCCACGCCGAGGGTGCCCACCGCCACGACGGCAGACAGCGCGAGCACCCACCAGCGTTCACCCGCGAACGGCCGCAGTTGCTGCGCCCACCCAACCGGCGACAGCCACGACAGCCAGCCCACCTCGCCCGAGGCGTCCCCGAGCCCCCGCAGCAGGAACGCCGCGCCGAGGACGCCGGTGGCGATGCCGTTCGACGTCCGCGCGAACGGCACGAGCTGCGCGGCGATGGCGGCGACGCCGGTGAACGTCCAGCCCGCCGCCGCGAGCGCGGCCCCGTACGCCACCGATCCCGCGACCGGAAGCCCGGCCGCGAGCAGCAACGACACAGCGAACGCGCCCCCGAGCGTCACCGCGCCGACCGACACCAGCACCGCCGCCGTCAACGGCGCGTAGCGGCCGATGACGCCCGACGCCAGCAGCTCGTACCGCGCGGTCTCCTCCTCCGCCCGCGTGTGGCGGGTGACCGTGAAGATCACCATCAGCGCGACGACCACCGCGTGGAACCCGAGCAGCCGCCACGCCGTGAACCCGCCCGGGGTCGACAGGTCGAACGCCGGGCCGAGCAGCACCGCGAGCGCGGGGTTCGCGCCAACGGTCGCCGTCAGCGGCTCCCGCATCGCCTCGGTGGGGTAGAGCTGTTCGTAGGCGTTGGCGACACCAGCAGGGAGCAGGCCGAGCACCAGCAGCCACGGCGGCAACACGAACCTGTCCCGCCGTAGCGCCAGCCGGACCAACTGGCCGGTGCCCGCCAACGCCGTCATCGCGCTACACCGATGCGAGGTCGCGCTGCCGGAACGCGCCGAACCCGAGCGCGACCAGCGCCGCCGCGACCGCCGTGAGCAGCACCAACGGCGTGACCTCGACGTCCACCGCAGGCAGTTGCGGCACGTGCGAGAACGGCGACAGGTTGTTCAGCCAACCGGGCAGTTGCAGCAGCGGGCCGAGCATCCCGATGAACAGCCCGTACCCGAGCACCACCCACGTCGCGTGCACCGTGCCCGGCAGCAGCCCGAACAGCGTCAGCGCGAGCCCGGTCGTCAGCCACACCGCCGGAACGTACGCCAGCGCCGCGCCGAGCAGGTCGGGCAGCAACGTCGAGTCGCCCGTGCTCGCCATGGCGCTCACGCCGAGGCCGAGCCCGCCGGACAGCATCACGACCGCACCGCCGCCGAGCGCGACGGCGAGGTGGCCCGCGACCCACTTCGCGCGGGTGAGCGCGGTGGACAGCACGGGCTCCGCGCGGCCCGACGTCTCCTCGGTGCGCATCCGCACGACGACGAGCACACCGAACACCGAGCACACCATCGCCAGCATCGACATGATCAATGCCAGCCAGGACTGCGTGAACGACGCGCTGCCCATCTGCCGCACGAACTCCTGCATCGCGGGGTTGTCCTCGACGAACGACTCCACTTCGGACGCCAGCGAGCCGTACATCGCGCCGAAAAGAAACAGCGCAGACGTCCAGCCGATCACCGCACCTCGGTGCAGCCGCAACGCGAAGCCGAGCGGCGTGGTCAGCGCGTCGGACGCGCCAGCCGCACCGGGCCTTGGTTGCCGCAGTCCCGCGCCGACGTCCCGGCGGGTGCTGAGCAAGTACGCAACGGCCACCAACACGCCCGCTACCACGAGTCCGAGCAGCAGCGGCCACGCCGTGTCGTCCACGTAGGACTTCGTCCGCTGCGCCCAGCCGATCGGCGAGAGCCAGGAGAGGAAGTCG
Organism: Actinophytocola sp.; assembly: GCA_009377475.1. Taxonomy (GTDB): domain Bacteria; phylum Actinomycetota; class Actinomycetes; order Mycobacteriales; family Pseudonocardiaceae; genus Haloechinothrix_A. Next base: position 27,334 of record WHTY01000046.1, on the reverse strand, counting down.
TTGCCCATGTCGCCCGCCGCCCGCAGCGCGTACGCCACACCGATCAGGGCGCCCGCCATGCCGGACGCCGCCCTGCCGTGCTCGAAGACCTGCGCCGAGACGGCGGACGCGGCGGCGAACACGATGCCGACCATCGCCAACGACGCGGCGAACAGGGCCGTCCCGCCCCACGTGATCGTCTCGATTCCCATCCCGCCGAGCACGACGGTGAGGACCACCGCGAGCAGCAGGTTCGCGATCACGGTGACGGCCAGCGCAGCGCTGAGGCTGGCGTGCCTACCGACAATGCCCGCCCGGATCAGTTCGGCACGGCCCTGTTCCTCCTCGTGCCGGGTGTGCCTGCTGACCATCAGCACGCTTATGAGCGCGACGAAGATCGCGAGGAAGCCGGTCATCTCGTTGGCCAGCATCGCGCCGAACGTGTAGTTGTCCAGCCCGAAGCCGGGGCCGTTCATGGCGGTCGCGGCTGGACTGTCCATCAAGGACGCCCGGGACTGTCGCGACGCCGCCGTCGGGTAGAGGTCGGGAAATCCGGCCACAGTGGACACCGTGAGCAGCGTCAGCGCGGCGATCCAGACCGGCATCCGGACGCGCTCGCGCCGCAACCCGAAGCGCAGCAGCGTGCTGAAGCCCGTCAACGTCGTTTCTGTGTCGCGTGTGGACGGTTCGGTTACCACGATCGTGCTCATGGCCGGCGCGCCTTGCCGTTCGCGCGAGCGGTTTCCTCGGTGTAGTGCCGGAGGAACAGCTCCTCCAATGTGGGCGGTTGGCTGACGAGACTCCGCACGCCGACCGACGTGAGGTGCTTGAGCGCCTCGTCGAGCGCGGCGGTCTCGACGTCGAACCGCACCGTGTTGCCGTCGACCTTGACGTCGTGCACGTCGGCCAGCGTGGCGAGACCGTCCGCGGGTCCAGCCAGCTCGGCGGTGATCGACGTCCTGGTGAGGTGCCGCAGCTCATCGAGCGTGCCGGTCTCGACCGTCTTTCCGTTGCGGATAATGCTTACCCGGTCGCACAGCGCCTCGACCTCGGCGAGGATGTGGCTGGACAGCAGCACCGTGCGGCCCTGCGCGCGGTCCTCCTGGATCGCGGTCTGGAACGTCGCTTCCATGAGCGGGTCGAGGCCAGCGGTGGGTTCGTCGAGCAGCAGCAGGTCGACGTTCGACGACAGCGCCGCGATGATCGCGACCTTCTGCCGGTTGCCCTTGGAGTAGGTACGGCCCTTCTTCCTCGGGTCGAGGTCGAACCGCTCGATCAGGTCGTCGCGCCTGCGGGCGTCGAGCCCGCCGCGCAGCCTGCCGAGCAGGTCGATGACCTCGCCGCCGGAGAGGTTGGGCCACAGGTTGACGTCGCCCGGCACGTACGCGAGGCGGCGATGCAGGCTGGCGACGTCCGTCCATGGGTCGCCGCCGAGCAGGCGCGCGGTGCCGCCATCGGCCTTGAGTAGGCCGAGCAGCATGCGGATGGTGGTGGTTTTGCCTGAGCCGTTCGGGCCGAGGAAGCCGTGGATTTCCCCCCTGGTGACGGTCAGGTCGAGACCGTCGAGCGCGCGGGTGCGTCCGAACGACTTGGTGAGCCCGGTCACCGCGATCGCGGGTGTGGTGTCGTCCATATCCGGGAAGCTACACTGATTTCACAACTTTGTGAAGATAATAAATGTTCACGATTCGGTCGGCTGACCGGTGGGCCGTTCAGGTGAGAGAGGATGCCCCGGTGACTCGCGAAGCGAAACGGGACGACGCACTGCTGCAGTTCGTGGAGAAGCTGGCGCTGGGGCTCGCCAACATGGGCTGGCAACGCATGGCGGCGCGGGTGTTCGCGGCGCTGATGGTGACCGACAGCGGCAGGCTGACCGCCGGCGAGCTGGCGGAGTTGCTGTCGGTGAGCCCCGCCGCGATTTCCGGCGCGGTGCGCTACCTGGAGCCGCTCGGCCTCATCGCCAGGGAGCGCGTGCCGGGCGACCGCCGCGATTCCTACCGAGTGGTCGACGACATGTGGTACGCCAGCTTCCTCAAGCAGGATCGCATGCTGAAGCTGTGGGTGGACACGGCAAGCGAGGGCATCGACGTCCTCGGCGCCAGCACCCCGGCGGGCAAGCGCCTCGCCGAGATGCGCGACTTCTTCGAGTTCTTCGCCGAGGAGCTGCCGCTGCTGTTCGAACGCTGGCACGCCCGCCGGTTGAAGGCGCAGTACGCCGACGGCGTCGACTGACCCGCGAGTCACACCCTATCCCGCGCGAGTCGCACCTTATTCCGCGCGAGTCACACCGTAGCTGGCGTCAACGCCGCACTCGCTGGATCTTGATGCGCTGCGGCGATCCGTATCGCCCGAAAGCCTCAAGATCCACTCGGGCGGAGCAAGGCGGCCCGCGCCACCTATCGCCGCTCGGCTGCCTTGACCGCCTTGTCCGCGACCGCGCCGATGAACTTCGCCAGCCCGCGCTGGGCGAGCTTGCCGGTGCCTGGGATGCGCTCATCGAACGTCCCGCTCCAGGTCAGCTGTGTGCCGCCGCCCGCGCGCGGCTCCAGCCGCACCTCGGCGCGGTAGTTGTCCACCGGGCCGGGCGTCAGCAGCTTGTAGGCATGCAGCCGGTCCTGCTCGTACGCCGTGGTCTCTTCCTTCACCCCGACCGGGCCGGCGCCGAGCTTGCGGACCGAGCCGACGCCGTTCGGCGCGTCGGCGCCCGGCTTGACCAACGACGAGCTCGCGACCAGCGGCTTCGCCCACTCCGACCAGCGCGCCCCGTCGCTGACCACCGCGAACAGCGCCGCTGGGTTAGCGTTGCTCGTCCGGGTGACTTCAAAGGTGAACGACTCTGCTGGCATGGCTGCCTCCTAGGTGATCGCGTAGCTTCGCGACAGCCTATGCCGTTACCCCGGGTTACGCCCGGGTGGCTCAACAGGGCGACGTCTACCGCGCCTTCCCGCCAGTGAGACCGGCGTACACGCCTTCGCGCCGCCCCGGCCCGCTGCTCCCGTGACGAGGACTCGCATCTTCACCGACGTGGCCCCCGCCCCCGGAGCCGAAACGTGTTTCACCTAATGGCGCGAATACTTTGTCATACATTCGCGGGCGCTTATACTGGCGACCGCCGACAGCCGTCGCAGGTGACGGACGTAGGTACGTGGCCGAAGGGAGCCGCGATGGTCTCGACCATGCCGATCCCGAGCACGAGCCGTCAGTGGTCACGCCACCGTCCGCCGGAGTAGCTGATGCCAAGCCGTGACATGCCCAATCGGTCCAATATGGACTATAGTGGCGACATTCCAGACAGACTTCGGATACGCCGACTGGTTCCGCTTGATCCGGAACGGTTTCACGCGGACATGCGCCATGTGGACATTGGCGAAGGCGTGCAGCTCAGCGCGATCACCTGGGGCGGCCCCGTCGAGGTCGAGACGGCGCCCTTGCTGAACAGATTCCTGGTCACCGTCCCGCTCGCCGGGGAGATCACCGTGAACTCCGGGGCGGACGACGTCGTCGCCGACACCGGGCACGCGGTGATCATCGACCCGCACGCGGAGACCACACAGACCTGGTCGGACGACGCCGCGGCGATCTGGCTGCACCTCGCACGCGACGGCGTCGAGGACGAGGCGCGGCACCTGCTCCGCGCCGAGGAAGGCGGCGTGGCGCTGCCCGAGCGTCGGCCGGTGCGGCTCGCGCCGAGTCTGGACCTCACCCGGGCACAGGGTCAGCGCTGGCGCGCAACGGTACAGCGACTTGTCGACGTGCTGGACGAGTACGAGCCGGACGCCATCCCCTCGCATCGCGTGACCGTGCTGCGCCGCGAGGTCGTCACCCGGCTGCTGCGGGCGACCTGGCAGCGGTAGTCGCCCGATCGGGTCGCGCGCCGCCCTACGGCTGCGCGTGGTCGTCGTCGAGCATCGGCAGCGCGCCGACGGCGACGTTGTCACTCAGCTCGGTGACCCTGCCGCCTTGCGCGCCGAGCGCGAGCAGGGCTTCCGGCGCGTCGGTCGCGGCGAGGTCGATGCGCACGGGCGAGCGCGGCGATCCGGCCTGGGTGGCGCGAGCGCGGGCGGCCTCGTAACCAGCGTTGATGGTCGCGCCCAGTGAGCCGGTGGAGGCCAGCGCGCCGCGTGCCGCGCCGAGCATCCCGAGGGCCGAGTCCAGCACCGGAAGCAGCGCGGGCCGGTTGCCTTCCGCCATGGCGCGGGTCAGATCGGGGCGGGTGGCGGCGACGCGGGTGCCGTCGGAGAACGACCCCGCCGCCAGCGACAACGGGAGCGGCCCGTCCTCGGCACCCACATGGGCGAGGACGGCGGCGAGCAGGTGCGGCAGGTGCGAGATGCGCGCGACCGCCTCGTCGTGCAGTTCGGACGACGTCGGCACGACCTCGGCGCCGACGTCGAGAGCGAGCGCGGCGACTTCCGCCCAGCTCGCCAGGTCGGTGTCATGGTCGACGCAGACGACCCAAGCGGCCTTGGCGAACAGGTGCGCGTCCCCGGCCTGCCAGCCCGATCGAGTGGTACCCGCCATTGGGTGACCGCCGACGAAGCTCGCCTGCGGCGTGAGCCACGCGGCGAGGTCGGCGATCGGCTGCTTAACGCTGGTGACGTCGGTGAGCAGGCAGTTCGGCGCGAGATCGGCCACCGTGCGCAGCACCTTTTCGGCCGCGGTCAACGGCACGGCGAGCACCACCATGGCGTCGCGTTCCGTCGCGCGACGCAGCGCCGACTCGACCGAGGGCTCGACGTCGAAGCCGTCGGTGCGGGCGGCGTCGGCGTCCGCGTTGGACTCCGTCGCACCCCAGGCTGTCCTGCCGGTTTGGGTGGCCGCGCGCAACAGCGAACCACCGATCAGCCCAAGGCCGATCACGCACAGATCTCGCACGCGGACAGTCTCTCATCGATTCGAGTGGTCAGGACCGCATCCCTCGGAATACCGTGTGTGAATGACGGTGCAGAAGCCGGGGGCGGGATTCGCGGTGGCCGCCGTGCTCGAGAACGGCGGCTGGCGATGCAGTGAGCTGGACCCGAACGCGCTGACCGACCTCGACGCGGCGATCACGGAGCTGGGCAAGATAGTCACGACTGGCGCCGTCGTGGCGTTACTGTCCGTTGACGACGAGTTCTTCGTGCTGATCCGGCTCGCGCCGAGTGGCACCGAACTGGTGCTGTCCGACGCCGCCGCGGCGCTCGACTACGACATCGCGGCCGACGTGCTGGACATGATGCGGGTCGAGATGCCAGACGACGACGAGGACGAGACCTGGGCAGAGGGCGACCTCGGCATGATGTCCGACCTCGGCCTGCCGTCCGAGGAGCTGGAGATGATCGCCAGCGACATCGAGCTCTACCCGGACGAGCAGTTGCGGATGATCGCGCGGCGCTGCGGGTTCGGCGATCAGTTCGACGACCTGCTGGACCGGCTCTGACCGACGTGGGGCCAGTGGAACCGACGACGGCGATGCGCGCCGCGCTCACCGAGGCGCGGGCCGCGTTCGACGGTGCGGATGTGCCCATCGGCGCAGTGGTGTTCGGTCCCGACGGGCGCGAACTGTCCCGCGCGCACAACGCCCGCGAGGCGACCGGCGACCCGACCGCGCACGCGGAGATCCTGGCGCTGCGAGAGGCGGCGGCGCGCCACGGCGACGGCTGGCGGCTGGAGGGCTGCACGCTGGCGGTCACGGTGGAGCCGTGCACGATGTGCGCTGGGGCGATCGTGCTCGCGCGGGCCGCGCGGGTGGTATTCGGCACGTGGGAACCAAAGACAGGGGCGGTCGGCTCGCTGTGGGACGTCGTCCGCGACCGCAGGCTCAACCACCGCCCCGAGGTGGTCGCCGGGGTGCTGGCGGACGAGTGCGCCGCACTGCTTGACCAGTTCTTCCTGCGCCACCGGGAGCGCCCGTAGGGCCCCACCCCCAGGCACGAACCGGCTCGGTCCGTCCGGTAGCCTAGTCGGCGGTAGCGTGTCCGAGCGGCCGAAGGAGCTCGCCTCGAAAGCGAGTGAGGGGCAACCCTCCGTGGGTTCAAATCCCACCGCTACCGCAGCCGCCCCCGGCTTGCTTCACGAGCAGGCCGGGGGCCTTTTTCATTGCTCAACCACACGAAGCCACCGTGCGCAAATGTTACCTATGCGGTAATGTTCACGTATCGATTCTATGAAACCCCGTCTACAGATTACCGGATAGGTAATGTTGATGACTGAGACGATGTCGATCCTCTACGAGCTGGCCGAGGGGCAAGCCGGGTACTTCTCCGCCGCACAAGCCGTCGCTGCGGGGGTGTCCCGGCGTGCGTTGTCCGGCCGTGTACGGAGTGGCGATCTCGAACGCATCCGTTATGGCATCTATCGCCTGCGGCGGTTTCCTGGACACCGTCACGAGGACGTCGTCGCGGCTTGTCTGTGGGCGGGACCTGACAGCGCCGCCAGCCACGAGACCGCACTCGTCGTGCACGGCGTCTCAGATGCGATGCCCGCGAACATCCATGTGACCGTGCCTCGGGCGTTCCGTGGTCGGCAGCCGGGCGTCGTCGTGCATCACGCACCGCTGGAGTCCACCGAGCGAGAGATCCACGACAGTGTTCCGGTGACCATGCTGAGCCGGACCCTGGCCGATGTCGCCGCTGCGAGCGACCCGACTGTGGTGCGGCAGGCTGTTACGGAGGCAATCGAACGCGGCAGGCTAACGCGCCGTCAGGTTCGCAAGCTGGCACGCGAACAACCCGCTCTGGCTCCGGTCATCGTCGACGTCCTTGCAGGGGAGTAAATGCACGCTCGCGAACGGTACCGGGATGCGGCCGCGTTTCGACGCGCGTTGGAACAGCGACTGCGCACTGAGGCGCAGAAGTCAGGGATACCGCTGAACCGCCTGCGCAGCCGACGAGGTCGCTTTGCCGCGTGGTGACGTTCTGACCGAAGCCGCCACGAACACCTTTGCGGCGCGAACCACGTCATGGCCGCCAACACTTACCTCGCCGCCGACCGACTGGGCAGGACCCTGGCACGGCTTCACGACCGAGTACCCGTTGCGGTGGGATGACTTGGATAGCGCCTTCCATGCGTTGGAGCGGTTCTGGCTCCCCATACTCGACGGGACCGCAGCCACGTCACACACCAGGTGGAAGCCCGCCGAATGGGCGTGGGTTTGCGAGTAGGTGCTCAACTCCCGGTGATCAGCGCCGACGAGGCCAAGACACACTGACGCTGCCCAGGCGACTGGGCGATCGATTGCAGCTCCGGTATAGACAGTCCCGTGTGGCTGTCGCATCTGGACGGGCCGAGAGCGCCCGGCCTGATGCGGTCGATACCGTTCAGCCGGAACCGGCACCGCGTAGGCTGCTGCTATGCCCGATCGGCACCTGATCGACGTCCACCTTCTGCTCGTTGACGGCGACCGCGTGCTGCTATCCAGGCGACGCGACCCCGACCCCGCGTTCGACGGTCGCTGGCACCTGCCCGCCGGGAAACTGGATGCGGGCGAGTCCGTGCTCGACGCCGTCGTGCGGGAGGCCGACGAGGAGATCGGCGTACGGGTCGACCCAACTGACCTGCGGTTGGTGCACACGCTACACATCACCGCACCTGGCCGGGAGCCGCGTTTCGGGCTGTTCTTCGAGGCGCGACGCTGGCGCGGCGATCCGGTGAATCGGGAGCCGGAGAAGTCCTCGGAGCTTGGCTGGTTCCCGTTGGACCACCTGCCAGACGGGTTGATCGAGTACCCGGCCGCGGGTATCCGGGGGTACCGCGAAGAGCGCCCCTTCGGCACGCTCGGCTGGGCGTGATTGGAGAATCCGGTCGTTCCGACGGAGTCAGGACGCAGTTGCGCCGCGCTCGGTTCAGCCCGTGCCCGCGCCGCAGTTTCTCGCGAGCTAGTAGCGCAAGAAGTTGAACTGTGCTCGAGCACGGCCCATTGCTTCCAGTCCTGGCGTGTCGGCTCGCAGAATCGCCAGGGCCCTCAGCCCACCCACGCATCAGCCCCGACGTGAACGGGTAGCCCGCCACCAAATGGACCTCCCCGCAACGGACGGAGCTGAGCAATGAAGGCAGTGGTGTACGAAGGCCCACACGACGTCGCCGTGAAGGACGTCCGCGATCCCCGCATCGAGGCGCCCACCGACGTCATCGTGCGGATCACGACGTCCGCGATCTGCGGCTCTGACCTGCACATGTACGAGGGCCGCACGGTCGCGGAGCCCGGCATCGTGTTCGGGCACGAGAACATGGGCGTCATCGAGGAGGTCGGCGAGGGCGTCACCAGCCTCGCGAAGGGCGACCGCGTCAGCATGCCGTTCAACGTCGCGTGCGGGTTCTGCCGCAACTGCCTCGCGGGCGACACCGCGTTCTGCCTGACCGTCAACCCCGGCGGCGCTGGCGCCGCATACGGCTACGTCGGCATGGGCCCGTACGACGGCGGGCAGGCCGAGTACCTGCGGGTGCCGTTCGCGGACTTCAACTGCCTGCCGCTCCCGCAGGGAACCGAGCACGAGGACGACTTCGCCATGCTCGCCGACATCTTCCCGACCGGTTACCACGCAGCCGAACTCGCAGACGTCTCACCAGGCGAAACGGTCGCCGTCTACGGTGCGGGCCCGGTCGGTCTGATGGCCGCGTACTCCGCGATACTGCGCGGCGCGTCGCGGGTGTTCGTCGTCGACAAGGTGCCGGATCGGCTCAACCTGGCCGAACAGATCGGCGCAGAGCCGATCGACTTCAGCAAGGGCAGCGCGCCAGAGCAGATCATCGAGCGCACGCACGGTGGCACTGACAAGGGCATCGACGCCGTCGGCTACCAGGCGACCGTCGCCGAGGGCGATGAGCAGCCCGCGATCGTGCTCAACAACCTCATCGCCACCGTCCGGCCGACCGGACGTCTTGGCGTCGTCGGCCTGTACCTGCCGAAGGACCCCGGCGCACCCAGCGAGGAAGCCGCCAAGGGACGTCTGCTGATCGACATCGGCACCTACTTCGAGAAGGGCCTGAGCATGGGCAGCGGGCAGGCGAACGTCAAAGCGTACAACCGCCAGTTGCGCGACCTGATCATCGCGGGCCGCGCCACGCCGAGCTTCGTCGTCTCCAAACGTGCACCATTGCAGGAGGCCCCGGAGGCTTACGAGCGTTTCGACCGTCGCGAAGAGGGCTACTCGAAGGTGGTCCTGACGCCATGAGAGGTATACACGTGTCCGATTCCGACATCGAGTTCTTTTTCGATCCCGTTTGCCCGTTCTGCTGGGTGACGTCCGAGTGGGTCCGCAACGTCGAGCAGGTCCGCCCGCTGACGGTCACCTGGCGGCCACTCTCATTGCGGCTGCTCAACGAGCCGATCGGCTACGAAGGCAAACCAGAGCGCTACCCGGACGCGCACCAGCGCGGCCTGGAGATGTTGCGCGTGGTCGCTGCGGTCCGCGACGCGCGCGGCCCCGAGGTGCCCGGCGACCTGTACCGCGCGCTGGGCGGCTCGGTGTGGAACACGCCGTCGTCGAACGGGCAGACGTTCGAAGGCATCCTCGCCGAGACGGCGCAACCGCGGGATCTCGGTGCCATTCTGGTCGAGGCTGGCTTCCCGTCTCAGTTCGCGGCCGCCGCCGACGACGACGACAGCCTCGACGAGCAACTGCGCGCCGAGACGCAAGAGGCCGTCGACCGGGCTGGTGGCGACGTCGGCACGCCGATCCTCTCGTTCGATCCGCCGGACGGCCCGGCGTTCTTCGGCCCAGTGATCGACAAGGCGCCGGACGGCGAGGACGCAGGCAAGTTGTGGGACGCCATCACGACGCTCGCACGCTGGTCGGGCTTCGCGGAGCTGAAGCGTGGCCTGCGGTCGTTCCCGGTGACGGAGCTGTCCGCGAAGCTCGCCGGGCAAGACACGCGCGTCGGCTGACGGCTGTGACGGCACGGCGGGCAGTTGCCGTCCAGCCCAGCGTGCCCCCTGCGAGCGGTGAGGTGCGACCTCCAACCCCGGGGACCGCTCGCATGCAGGTCAGAGCGCGTTTTCACGGCGCAAGACTGGGCCAATCAGGTGACGCGACAGGTCACAGCACGGTAGCGCTCGCAAAGGCCGGTATCGTCGCAGGTCAGAGGGCACGAATTTGGCGAGCCCTAGAGATGCAGCGCACGACTGACCTGACTCCGGTCGTTCAGGCCGGACTCCATTGCGGGCGACTGTTCGCGTTTGTCGACCCCAGTTCAGACACTTCGGCCTGACTCCGGTCGTTCCGACCGGACCCTTTTGCCGAGATCCAATTCATCTGTATCGGAATCGCGAGCACACAGACACACCGCTGCGGGAGCAGCCTGGGCACCCCGGCGCTAGAAGCCCGCGCGCAGCGCGCCTATCCCCGCACCTCCGACGTCTGCACGTCCACCTCGGCGTGCAGCGTCCGGTGCACCGGGCACTTGTCCGCGATCTCCAGCAGCTTCGCGCGCTGCTCGTCGTCCAACGTGCCGGCGAGCGTGATGCGCCGTTCGATGTGGTCGATCATGCCGGTCTTGCTCTCGCAGTGCTCGCAGTCCTTGGCGTGGATCTTGGCGTGCCGCAGCGCGACGTGGACGTCGTCGAGCGGCCACTGCTTGCGGTCGGCGTACATCCGCACCGTCATCGATGTGCATGCGCCGAGCGCGGCGAGCAACAGATCGTACGGCGACGGCCCGCTGTCGGCCCCGATCGGCGCAGGCTCGTCGGCGGTGAGCGCATGTCCACCAGCCCTGATGCGCTGCCCGTAGCTGCCGACGTGGCTCTCGCTCACCTCGACGGCGCCCTCGTCGCCCGACTCCTCGGGCACCTCCGGATCGAACGCGTATCGCGCCGCCCACGCGGCGAGCACCGACGCGACGAACCGAGCGTCACCGGGGCGGGTGAGCAAATGCTTCGCGCCGTCGATGGCCACGAAGGACTTCGGATGCCGCGCGGCCTCGAAGATCTGACGCGCGTTGTCTACCGACACCAGCTCATCGATCGGCGAGTGCATGACCAGCAACGCCGCGCGCAGGTTCGCGATGCGTTCGGCCTGCGGCTGCGCGGCGATGTCATCGAGGAACTGCCGCTTGATCCGGAACGAACGCCCCGCCAAGCAGACCTCGGCCTCGCCCTCCACTTCGATGTGCTCCTTGCGCGCCGCGAACAGCTTGGTCACGTGCGCCGGGTCCGCAGGCGCGCCGAGCGTCGCAACGGCCTTCGTCTCCGGGATGCGCTCCGCCGCCGCGAGCACCGCCGCGCCGCCGAGCGAGTGGCCGATCAGGATCGTCGGAGCCGTGTAGTGCTCGCGCAGATGATCGGCGGCGTGCACGAGGTCATCGATGTTGGACGAGAACGTCGCGTTGGCGAACTCCCCGTCGGAGTCCCCCAGGCCGGTGAAGTCGAACCGCAACACCGCGACGCCCGCCTCGGCCAGCGCCCGTGAGATCCGCGACGCCGTCGCAATGTCAGCACCGCAGGTGAAGCAGTGCGCGAACAACGCCCACGCGCGCGGCGTGTCCGCGGGCAGTTCGATCCGCCCGGCCAACTCGCCCTGCGATCCGGGGAAGGTCAACTTCCGCGTCTCAACCATGCCGCTCACAGTCGCACCCGCACGCACAACTGTCGACTTTGGTATTACCCGTGTTACTACCACGGTTGGTGGTAACATCAGTGATACTAAACCGGCGGGTAACTACAACCGCTGCACGTGCGGGAACGTCTCGCCGAGCAACGTCGTCAGCTGCTCGGTCAGCACCAACTGCACCTGCTCGCGGGTCAGCGTGCCGTGGGTGATCCACTCCCGCCCTGCCGCCTTCACCATGCCGCCGAACGCCCGCACGATCGCCCGCAGCTCCGCTCCGGCAGGCTCGACGTCGCGCATCCCGACCGTCCGGACCAGGTTCTCCGCCGCCATCTCGTCCGCCTCGGCGAGAATCCGCTCCACTTCCGGATCGTTGCCGACGCCTTCCGTGCCGAGCACCGCCACCCACGTCTTCCCGCGCGCGCTGATGACGTCGAGCAGCCAGTCCACGCTGAACTCCACCCGCTCGGCGAGCGGACCGTCCGGCACGGCGGAGCGGTCCGCGACCGGCACCGTCACCATCCGCCGGACCACCTCGAGATAGAGCCCGCGCTTCGACCCGAAGTAGTGGTTGATCAATCCCCTCGCGACCCCGGCCTCGCGCGCGATGTCAGTCGTGGACACCTCGGCGTAAGGCCGCTCCCCGAACAACCTGATCGCGCAGTCGAGGATCTGCTCGCGGCGCTGATCCGGTTCGAGCCGCCGCCAGCGGGGCTCCGTCTCCGTACTCATGGGACGACATCTTGCCGCAGGGCCACCACGAAACGCACGCGCTCAGCTACCTGGCGGTGACTCATCGCGCCACGGCAACCACTCCGGCACATCGACAGGCACCTTCCCCGTGAACTCCGGCGGCCTGCGTTGCAGGAACGACATCACCCCTTCGAGGGCATCCGGGTCACCCGCGCAGCCCGCGATGAGCCGCGAGTCGACCTTATGCGCGTGTGTCGGCGACTCCAACGGCGAGAGGCGGTAGAGCATCTGCCGGATCACCGCGACCGACACCGGCGCGGTGTTCGCCACCAGCTCCCGCGCCAGCTCGTAGGCCTTGTCCAGCACCTCGTCCGGCTCGTGCACTTGGTGCAGCATCCCCGCGGTCAACGCCTCGTCCGCGCCGAACACCCTGCCGCTGACCATCCAGTCCAGCGCGGCGCCCATGCCGACCAGCCTCGGCAGGAACCACACCGATGCCCCTTCCGTGTAGATGCCGCGCCGCGAGAACACGAAGCCGAACCGCGAGTTCGTCGCCGCGATGCGGTAGTCAGCCGGAAGGATGATCGTCGAGCCAGCTCCGACGGCGGCGCCCCTGATCGCGGCGATCACCGGCTTCGAGCTCTCGAAAATCGCCCGCGAGCAGCGGCCGGCCGGTTCCTGCCAGTCCTCGCCTGCGTCCTCCTCCGAGGCGTTCAACGACCCACCGGAGAGGTCCGCGCCGACGCAGAAGTCGTCGCCCGACCCGGTGAGCACGATGACCCGCACGTCGGAATCGGCGTCCGCCTGCGCGAAGGCGTCCGCCAACTCGTCCGACATCCGCAGGGTGTAGCCGTTGCGCGCCTCCGGCCGATGCAGTGTGATGGTGCAGATCCGGTCGGCAACGTCGTAGCGGACCTCCTGGTAGTTCATGTCACTACCATCACAAGTTGTTGTCAGTGTGTCAATAGCTAATGCCGGTGCCGCCCTGACAACACTGTCGGTCCTCGGTGACAATATGGCGCCGGACAATTCGGAGCGGGCGAAAGGCAAGCGTGACAGCAACAACTCAGCCGACCATCGACCAGCGCATCGCCGACGAACTGGGGGTGACGCCGCGCCAGGTCAGCGCGGCTGTCGAGCTACTCGACAACGGGTCGACCGTGCCGTTCATCGCCCGGTACCGCAAGGAGGTGACCGGCACGCTCGACGACACCCAGCTCCGCACCCTCGAAGAGCGCCTGCGCTACCTGCGTGAGCTGGAAGAACGTCGCCAGACGATCCTCGACTCCATCCGCGAGCAGGGCAAGCTCGACGACGAGCTCGAAGCCACCATCCGCGCCGCCGACTCGAAGGCACGCCTTGAGGACATCTACCTCCCCTACAAGCCGAAGCGGCGCACCAAGGCGCAGATCGCGCGCGAGGCGGGCCTCGAACCGCTCGCGGACACCCTGCTCGACGACCCGTCGCAGGACCCGGAGGCCACCGCGCAGTCCTATGTAGATGCCGACAAGGGCGTCGCGGACACCAAGGCCGCACTCGATGGCGCACGCGCCATCCTGGTCGAGCGCTTCGCCGAGGACGCCGACCTCATCGGCCAGCTGCGGGAACGGATGTGGGCACGCGGCCACCTCGCGTCGAAGGTGCGCGCGGGCAAGGAGCAAGAGGGCGCGAAGTTCGCCGACTACTTCGACTTCTCCGAGCCCTACACCAAGCTGCCGTCGCACCGCATCCTCGCGCTGTTCCGGGGTGAGAAAGAGGAGGCCCTCGACCTCACCATGACGCCGGACGAGCCGACCGACGAGCCGCAGACCGGCCCGAGCGACTACGAGCAGCGCATCGCCGCCCGGTTCGGCGTCGACAACCAGGGCAGGCCCGCCGACGCCTGGCTGTCCGGCGTCGTCCGCTGGGCATGGCGCACCAAGATCCAGCTCCACCTCGGCATCGACCTGCGGATGCGGTTGCGGCAGGCCGCCGAGGACGAAGCCGTGCGGGTGTTCGCCGCCAACCTGCGCGACCTCCTGCTCGCCGCGCCAGCCGGCACCCGCGCCACCATGGGCCTCGACCCCGGATTCCGAACCGGCGTGAAGGTCGCAGTCGTGGACGCCACCGGCAAGCTGGTCGACACCGCCACCATCTACCCGCACCAGCCGCAGCAGCAGTGGGACAAGGCCATCGCGACGCTGGCCGCGCTCGCCGCGAAGCACGACATCGAGCTGATCGCGATCGGCAACGGCACTGCCTCCCGCGAGACCGACAAGCTCGCCGGGGAACTGCTCAAGAAGCACCCCGAGCTGAAGATCGCCAAGACCACGGTGTCCGAGGCGGGCGCGTCGGTGTACTCCGCGTCGGCCTTCGCCGCCAAGGAACTGCCGTCGCTCGACGTCTCGCTGCGCGGTGCGGTCTCGATCGCCCGCAGGCTCCAGGACCCGCTCGCCGAGCTGGTCAAGATCGAGCCGAAGTCCATCGGTGTCGGGCAGTACCAGCACGACCTGCCGGAGCAGTCGCTGTCCCGCTCGCTGGACGCCGTGGTCGAGGACTGTGTGAACGCCGTCGGCGTCGACGTCAACACCGCGTCCGCGCCGCTGCTGGCGCGGGTGTCCGGCATCGGGTCGTCGCTGGCGGAAAGCATCGTGGCGCATCGCGACGACGTCGGCCGATTCGCCACCCGCGACGCGCTGCAGCAGGTGCCGAGGCTCGGGCCGAAGGCGTTCGAGCAGTGCGCTGGCTTCCTGCGGATCTCCGGCGGCGACAATCCGCTCGACGCCTCAAGCGTTCACCCCGAGGCGTATCCGGTGGTGCACCGCATCATCGACGCCGCTGGCACCGACATCGGCTCGCTCATCGGGGACGCCGCCACGCTGCGGAAGCTCGACGCGAACCGGTTCACCGACGACCAGTTCGGGCTGCCGACCGTCACCGACATCCTGCACGAGCTGGAGAAACCCGGCCGCGACCCGAGGCCGCGGTTCGAAACCGCCCGGTTCGCCGATGGCGTCGAGAAGATCGGCGACCTCAAGCCAGGCATGGTGCTCGAAGGCGTGGTGACCAACGTGGCGGCGTTCGGCGCGTTCGTCGACGTCGGCGTGCACCAGGACGGCCTCGTGCACATCTCGGCGCTGTCGGACAAGTTCGTCAACGACCCGCGCGACGTGGTGAAGTCCGGCGACGTCGTGAAGGTGAAGGTGCTCGACGTCGACGTCGAGCGCAAGCGGATCTCGCTGACGAAGCGGCTGGACGACGAGCCGGGCAAACCGCGCGCCGAGCGCGGCGGTTCACGCGGCGGCGGCACTCCGCGTGGCGGACAGCCGCGGGGCCGGGGCAAGCAGGGCGGCAAGGGTGGCGGCCGGGACCGGGGCAAGCCCGCGCCGCAGGGCGCGATGGCTGAGGCGCTGCGCAAGGCGGGCCTGACCGAGTAGACGACCCGGCCCTCCGCCGCGTCCCGAGCGGGACGCGGCGGAGGGCCGGTGTGGTCGGTGTGGGTGGTGTCCGCCGGGGCGGCGCGCGCGTTACGGCTTGCGGCCGACCGCGCCCGCGATGCACTGCTGGCCCACCGTGAGCGGACCGATCTGCGGGCCGTCCGGCCACCACATCGCGCAGCGCTCCCAGCCTGGCTCCATCAGCTCAAGCCCCTCGGTGAGCTGGCTGAGTTCAGCCTGGGTGCGGAAGCTACCCGAGCCCATCATGCTGTGGGTGAACTTCTCCTCCATCTGCCGCGCGACCTCGCTGAGCTCGTCCTCCGGGTCGAAGAAGTGGCTGATGACGGCATAGGAGCCGGACGGGAACGCGTCGATGTAGTTGCGCATCACCTTCGCGGGGCCGTCGGCGTCACCGACGAAGTGGTGCAGCGTGCCGACCTGGAGGAATCCGATCGGCTGGCTGAAGTCGATGTGCTTGCGCACGACCTCGTGGTTGAGGACCTCGTCCGGCTTGTAGATGTCGGCCTCGATGAAGTGCGTGGTCTCGTTGTCCTCGAGCAACGCCTTGCCGTGCTTGGAGACGACCGGGTCGTTGTCGATGTAGACCACGGTGGCGTCCGGGTTGATGCGCTGCACCACCTGGTGCACGTTCTCCGCAGTCGGCAGGCCAGAGCCGCAGTCGAGGAACTGTGTGATTCCGGCGCCGTGCGCGAGGAACCGGCATGCCCTGATCAGGAAGTGGCGGTTCTCGATCGCCAAGTCGACCGCGTCCGGCGCCACTTGCAGCACCTTGTCACGGACCTGCCGGTCGATTTCGTAGTTGTCCTTGCCCCCGAGGAACGCGTCGTACACCCGGGCGATGCTGGCCCGGTTGGGATCGACACCGACGGGGACACGCTGGGACTCGGGTACAACGCTGGACACCGGGTTACCTCGTCTCGCCTCGCGCGCCTGACAGTGATCGCTCCTCAGGGTAGGGAAACGTACGCACCACGTAAACGCTGGGGGCGCAACCCGGCGCGACGGCGCCACCTTTCTCACCCATACGAAGCAGAAGGTGTACGGCAGTTGACGTAATTGCGGTCCTGTCAATCACGCATCGCAGTCGCCACGAAGCCGCCGACGTGCTCGCTGACGAGATCGAACACCCCGGGCAGCAACAGGACGGCGAGCACCGAGAACGCCGGGAACAGCACCTTGCTCTCCGCGCGCTTGCCGGTGCGGAACCGCAGCACGGCAGGTGGGCGTATCTCGTACCACGTCTCGCCCGCGATCGGCAGCGGCCACAGGAACGGACAACCCGATTCGGTCAGCGCGTCACCCAGACAGTGCACGAAGCACCCTACGGCGACCGCGATGCCGAGCAACCCGGACAACTGGGCAAGGTCGTGGAACGCGGCGGGGCTGGACACCGCCCACACCACGGCAGCGGTCCCGGCGACCGGCAACAACCAGTCGCCGAGCGCGTTCTCCGCGAGCAGCAGCGCGAAGATCACCACCGCGCCGACGGCGTACGGGCCGGCGGCTTCGGTGCCGAGCGCGGTCAGCCCGCCGAGCGCGGCCGCGAACGCGACGGTGTGCGTCATGTGGCGATGGGTGCCGCTGTGATTCTCGTCCCGAGGCCCCTTGGTGAGCGCGTACAACCCGGACGACGCGCGACGCAGCAGCCACGACAACCCACGCGTGAGGGGACCGAGCAGTTTGGACGCCGTCGCGCCGGGATGATCCAAATCGGGCAGTAGGGCGAAACCCGCTGTCACCGCAGCGGCAACGCCAACAATCCCCGTGCGACATCAACGAGATCGTCGCCGGTGACGTCCGGCTCGGCGAACGCGCGCGGATGGATGCGCTCCAGCCTGCTCGCCCAGCCCGTCGTCATGCCTACCTTGCTCGCGCCGTGACAGTCCCAGGCGTGGACCGCGACCAGCGCGACCTGCTCTGCGGGCACGCCGATCCGCTGCAGGGCGTGTTCGTACACCCGGCGTGCAGGTTTCCACGCGCTGACCTCGGCCACGCTCATGACCTGCGAGATGTAGACATCGAGGCCGGTGCGGGCGAGGAAGTTCGCTGTCGTCTGCGCGGCGCCGTTGCTCAGGCAGACCATCTCGACGCCAGCGTCCGCCAGCTCCCGCATGGCGGGCTCGGCGTCCGGATGCGCTGGCAGCTCACCGAATCCGTCGAGCACGTGGCGCACCGAGTCGTCGTCGAGGTCGCGCTCGCTGATGCCGTGCAGCGCGTCGACTGCCAGTTCGGGAAACGGCAGGTAGTCCCCGGCGAGGGTCAGCGCGATGCCGTCGCGGATGAGCCGGTCGAACCAGCGGCGCAGCGCCGTCTCGGACAGGCCGATGTCGGTGAATCGGGACGCCAACGGCTCCAGCGCCAGCAACGTCTCCACGACGTCGAAGGCCACTACGCTCGGGCGCGTGCGCATCTGATCACCTCGCTCGCCTCGCCGCGAGGGGGCACGCGGCAGGCGAACGCTCAGTCCCCACGTCCCGATACTGCTCACCGGATGCCGCCGTTCGCGACATCCTCACCATGGCACATCGGGGCGCTGTGATCACATTTTCGGTTCCGGCCCGCGTGGCGCGGGCCGCGTCGTCGTCAGTTGTCGCGGCTACGCATCGTCCGTACTCCTCCCTGTTTCAGCGCCGCCTGGTGCGGCTGCTGCCCTCGGTCCGTTACCGGGCTGTCGCATTAGTTGTCACGGCTACGCATCGGTGGCTATTCCTTTCTGGACGGACGTTTTGCAGGACCAACGACTTCTCAGTTGTCACGGCTACGCATTTATGATCTTCCTCTCCTACGGCGAACAACGGCTAATAAGGACATCGGTGACGATCTGTCAGTTGTCACGGCTACGCATCGGTTCCACTCCCTTCCTGTGGTGCGACTGCTGGTCTTCGATGCGGATCAGTTGTCCCTGCTGCGCATGACACCCTCCTCCCGGGCCTCGGCGTCACGGACGGTCGGTGATCATTTCACTCGTCAGTGGAGAAACGAGGAACTAGTTGTCGCGGCTACGCATCGCTACCCACCACCTTTCACTGCTACGTAAGCGTGACTTAGTTTGTCGTAAACCACCAATCTGTGATTGGGTAATGACTGCCTGTCGATCGGGAAACTGGGGGCATCATGAGTGTGGACCGGGCACAACCAGTGTCTAGCCTCCCGGTGCGCATTCGCGCAACGGCGCCCACGGTTCAACATTGGGCCTTCTGGGGGGAAAAGCCCAGGGTAATCGCCTATTGCCTACTCACTGAGAGCATCGCGGCATTTCTCACTGTCACACTGCTGCTGCGGTCACCGGTCGCCGGTCGGGATTTGTTGATCTTGATCGCGCTGCTCGGACTCGGTGTTCTCCAGGCCGAACTCGGGCGGCAGGTCGAGCGGCTGCGCCGACGGGTCAGTGGCGTGGCTCACATTAACATGACGTCGGTGTGGATCTTCGCGGGCGTGCTCGTGCTGCCGCCCGCGATGACGGCGATCCTCACCGCGACGCTGTACCTCCACCTCGGCGTGCGCAGCTGGTACAAGCTGCAGAAAACCCCGGTGTGGCGAACAACAAGCAACGCCGCCGTGCTCGTGCTGACCTGCTTCGCCTCCTACAGCGTCCTCGCGATGTTCGGCGTCAACGGGATGAGCGGCGCGATCGAGCTGGGCTGGGCCGGTGCTGGCATCGTCGGCCTGACGATGTTGGCGCACTTCGTCGCCAACGCGCTGCTGGTCATCCCGGCGCGCGACACCGTCGTGCGCACCGCGAAGGGCCTGTTCGGCGGCCCGATGGACAACATGCTCGAACTGGCGACGCTCTGCCTCGGCGCGCTCAACGCCCTCACGCTCGCGATCATGCCCGGCCTGACGGTGCTCGTCCTGCCGCCGTTGCTGATCCTGCACCGGGGTGTGCTGGTCAAGCAGCTCGAAGCCGCGGCGACGACCGACTCGAAGACCGGCGTGCTCAACACCGCTGGCTGGCACACCCGGGCCGAGGTGGCGCTGGCACGGGCGCAACAGCAGCAGCGGACGTTCGGCACGCTGATGATCGACCTCGACCGCTTCAAGCGCATCAACGACACCTACGGGCACCTCGCCGGTGACGCGGTGCTGCGCGCGGTCGCCGCCACGATCCGCAACGAGGTGCGCGAGCGGGACATCGTGGGCCGGTTCGGCGGCGAGGAGTTCGTCGTCCTGCTGCCGGACATCGGCGAGTCCGACGTGACGGCGGTGGCCGAGCGCATCCGCATCGGCATCGCCCTGCTGTCGGTCGAGGTGCCAGAGACGCTGCGACCGACGATGATCGACGAGCTTTCGGCGTCCATCGGCGTCGCGATGTACCCGGACTCGGGCGTCGAGTTGCAACGACTACTCGACGCGGCCGACACCGCGCTCTACACGGCGAAGAACAACGGCAGAAACCAAGTCGTTCGGGTGGGAGACCTCGCCGTGGCACAACCGCGACTGGCATCCTGAGTGGGATGAACACCGCAGCGCAGCCGCTGGGCAGGGCCGTATGACCGCACGCGCCACGGATACCTCCGAGCGCGTCACCTTCGGGTCAGTGCTGCGGGTCGGCGAGTTCAGGACGATGTGGCTCGCCGAGTTGTTCTCCGTCATTGGGGACCAGATCGCCCGCCTCGCGCTCACCGTGATGGTCTACGCGCAGACGTCGTCGGCGGCACTGACCGGGCTCACCTACGCGCTGACGTTCGTCCCCGCCATGCTCGGCGGCATCCTGTTCGCCGGGCTCGGCGACCGGTTTCCGCGCAGGGACGTCATGATCGCGTCCGACCTCGGGCGTGCGGTGCTTGTCGGGCTGATGATCTTGCCAGGGACGCCGTTGTGGGTGTTGTGCGTGCTTGTCGCCGCGATGACGCTGCTCAACGGACCGTTCAAGGCCGCGCAGCAGGCGCTGCTGCCCGACGTCCTCGCTGGCAAGCAGTACATGGTCGGCATGTCCATCAGGAACATGACCAGCCAGGCGGGTCAGCTCGCCGGGTTCGCTGGTGGCGGGCTGCTCGTCGGCGCTGCTGGCGCGGCGACGGGGCTCGCGGTGAACGCGGCGACCTTCGTGGTGTCCGCGCTGTTGTTGCTGCTGGTGCGGCAGCGCAAGGTTGCGGTGACCGGCGACGAGAAGCCGTCGTTCCTGGCGTCGACCGTGATCGGCGCGCGGATCGTGTGGCGCGACCCGGCACTGCGTACGTTGATCGCGCTGAACTGGCTGGCTGGCTTCTACGTCGTGGCTGAAGCGCTCGCGGTGCCGTTCGCGGACGGTATCGGCGCGAGCGCGGTCGCCGTCGGACTGCTCATGGCGGCCGATCCGTTCGGCAGCGTCATCGGCGCGGTGGTGTTCGGGCGGTGGGTGCCGGAGTCGGTGCAGGTGCGGGTCATCGGGGTGCTCGGCATCCTGGCTGGTGTGCCGCTCGCGTTCGTCGTGTTTCAGCCGGGGCTGATCGCGGCGATCGTCCTGTTTGCGCTCTCCGGGATGTTGGCGACGGGCTACAACATCCAAGGCACGGTGTCCTTCGTGCGCAGGTTGCCGGACAGCTCCCGCGCGCAGTGCTCCGGGCTGAACTCGACCGGGCTGATCACGGTGCAGGGGCTCGGGGCGCTCGCCGCTGGCGCCGTCGCGGACTTCGCCGGCACGGCCAACGCGATCGCGGCGGCCGGTATCGCCGGTGTGATCGTCGCGGTGCCGATCGCGCTGTCCTGGAGCAAGGTCAGGGGCACCGACCCGATCCCGCAGGCAGCGTGACGCGGGTGCGGCGTCGGGGTGGACACGCTCCGCGCCGGAATACTTACCGCCGGTTGCCCACCCCGCTACGATGATCGGCGCGGGTGTTCGGGGCACGGGGCGCTCGTCGGTGCGACCATGGGGAGGACCGCGATGCCGGCACAAGCGCGCGGACGGCGGCCGTATGCCGCACGGATGCCCGCCGCCGAACGGAAGCAACAACTGCTCGACGCCGCGCTGCAGATCATCGCGGAGCGCGGTCACAACAAGGCGACCATGGACAACGTCGCCGAGCAGGCCGGGGTCACCAAACCGGTGGTCTACAGCGTGTTCAACAGCCGCGCCGAACTGCTCGGGACGCTGCTCGCACGGGAGCAGCAGGCCGCGATCACGCAGGTCCTCGACGCGCTCGACGCGGCCAGGGTCGACGTCGAGTGCGCCAAGCCCGATGACCTGATCGAGGACGTCACCAGGGCGTACCTGAATGGCGTCGCCGCGGCGCCGTACCGCTGGCGCTGCATCCTGTTCGCGGTGGAAGGCGCGCCGGATGAGCTGCGTTCGGCCATCGACGAGGCGAGGCAGTTGTTGCGCCGCAGACTCGCCGCCCTGCTGACGTCGATGGCGGCGAAGCATCCGATGTCGCCGCCGGTAGACATCGACCTGCTGGCCCACTCGCTGGTCACGATCGGCGAGATGATGGGACAACTGCTGCTGAACACCCCGGACCGCTACGACGTCGACCGCCTGGTCAGCTTCACCAAGACGATGCTGAGGCTGCTGCCGTGAGTGGTCAATAGAGGCCGAGCATCCTGTCGTAGAGCGCCGCGAATACCCAGGGATGCCGCATTCGCGGATCGACGCAGCACTCCCTACCGGCGTCAACTTGGCGGCATGGACGGCAGGCACGGCCACTCGCACCTGCGATCAGTCGGCCCGCAGGAAGTGGGCGGACAGCGAGGCACCGACGGCGGTGAGGTGGTCGACGAGCGCGTCGGCGTCGGCCTCGATTAGGCCGGATCGCCAGGCGAGCATGATTTCCACGAAGCCGCCGATGCCCAGCAGCACGTTGACCCGGAAGGCCAGTTCGTCGACGTCGTCGCGGAGGAATCGACGGGCAAGGTCGATGAGGATGTTGGTGGCCTGCTGGACGGTCTGGCGGCGGCGCTGTTCCAGGATCGCGCTGCCGGAGTGGTCGCCGAACAGGATTTGTGCGAGTGCCGGCTCTTCCTGGATGTGGTGCACCATGACGTCCAGCGCGGCGCGGAGTTGGTCCATCGCTGGGCTTTCGGACCGCTCGGCGACCGCGGCCAGGATCATGGACAGCGTCTCGTCGCGGATTTGGTCCCACACGGTGGTCAGCAGTTCGTCGCGGTTGGCGAAGCTCTCGTAGAAGTACCGGTCGGTGAGACCGGCCCTGGCGCAGACACCCCGCATGGTGACGGCGGCCCAACCTTGCTCCTGCCAGATCGCCAGCGCCGCGCTGACCAGCGCGTTCCGGCGCTCCTGCTGGCGCTGCTCGGCCGTTTTACCGCCATAGCGACGCTTGGACGGCCGGAGTGAACTCACCCGTACATGTTGACATCGCATGCCCCCAGATTGCATTCTGAGGTCATGCGCCTGCAGATTGGCTTGCGGCACGCACGCCCCACCCGGAGCGGGGCGGTCGCGGCCTTCACGTCGATCACGGTGCGGCCGCTGACCGCCGTGATCCCGCTCGGTCGTCCGGGCATCCTGTTCTCCCGCCGGTTCGTGGCGAGCGGTCTCGCCGCCTACGGTCCGCCGCTGCGGGGAAGCCGCATCGACGCGGTCGACGACGGTGTGCGCGGCGAGTGGGTCCGTGGGCCCGGCGTCGAGCGCGACGACGCGGTGATCCTCTACATCCACGGCAGCGGGTATGCACTGTGCTCGGCCCGCACACACCGCGGGCTGACTACGCGGGTGTCCGCCGGGAGCGGGCTGCCGGTCTTCGCGTGCGACTATCGGCTGGCGCCGCGGCACCGGTTCCCGAGCGCCGCGGATGATGTCCGCGCGGCGTACGAGTGGCTGGCTGGCCACGTCGGCGAGCCGGGACGGATCCTGCTCGCCGGTGACTCGGCGGGCGGGCACCTCGCGGTCGACCTCACGCTCGAGTTGCTGCGCGAAGGCCGGGTCCCGCCGGCGGCGGTGGCGCTGTTCTCGCCGCTGTTCGATCTGACGTTCGCGCTGGCCACCGCGCGGGACCGGATGCAGCGCGACCCGATGATCTCCGCTGGCCGCGCGGCACGACTGGTGGGTCTCTACACCAGGGGCGTCGACCCGCGGTCCGCGCGGTTGCGGTTGTCCGTCGACGGCGTCACCGGGTTCCCGCCAGCGCTGATCCAGGCAGGCGGGCGGGAGATGCTTGCCACGGACGCCGTCGAGCTGGCGCGGGCGCTGCGGCGCGCGGGTTCGGACTGCGAGCTGGATGTCGTCCCGGGGCAGATGCACGTGTTCCAGGCGCTGCCCCGGCTGATCCCTGAAGCCGGCCCTGCCATGGCGCGAGCCTGCCGCTTCCTGGCTGGCCACGCCGCGCCGCAAGCCCGGGTGGCCGTGGTGGAGGAGGCTTGCTGATGTCCCGTCGAACTCACCGCGCCCACGCCGTCGTCACCGGCGGGGGCAGCGGCATCGGCCGGGCGTTCGCCGCCGAGGTGGTCCGGCGCGACGGCCGCGTCGTCTGCGCGGACATCGACCTCGCCGCAGCCGAGGACACCGTGGCGGCGATTCAGTCGCTCGGTGGTGCGGCCATCGCGGTCGGCTGCGATGTGTCCAATCCCGGCGAGGTGGGTGAGCTTGCCGAGAAGGCCCGCGCCTGGCTGGGCCGCGAGCCCGACCTGGTGGTCAACAACGCCGGCATCGGCGCTGGCGGCCGGGTCGTCGGGGACTGCCCGTTGGAGGACTGGCAGCGGACGCTGGCGGTGAACTTGTGGGGCGTCATCCACGGCTGTCATACGTTCCTGCCCGCGATGCGCCAGGCCCGCGCGGGCGGCGTCATCAACGTCGCCTCGGCCGCCGGGTTCACCGCCGCCCCACGAATGGCCGCCTACAACGTGAGCAAGGCCGGGGTGGTGAGCCTGTCGGAGACGCTGGCCGCCGAGCTGTCGGGCACCGGTGTCGGGGTGACGGTGCTCTGTCCGACGTTCGTGAAGACCAACATCTTCGGCGGCGAACTCATCGACGCGGCGGCGAGCAGCCTGGCCCAGCGGGTCTCGGACCTCGTCGGGTTCTCGCCGGAGCGGGTCGCGCGGATGACCCTCGACGCCCATGACCGCGGGCGGCTCTACGTCGTCCCGCAGCCGGACGCCCAGCTGCTCTGGCGCGCCAAACGGCTGTTGCCCACCCCGTACGCCCGCGTGGCCGGGCTGCTCGGCCGGTTCGTTCCCGGATCCCGTGACAAGGAGGAGTAATGTCGTACGACTTCGCGGCGATGCTGCAAACGATCAAGGACAAGCAGTGGTCGCTCGCCGACATCGACTGGGACGCCCCTGGCGCGGAGACGATGACCGACGAGCTGCGCGCCAAGATGCGGCCGTTCATGGCCGACCTGGTGTGGATCGAACACGTCGGCGCGCGCGGGTTCGCGTCACTGGCCACAAAGGCCCCGACACCGGAGATCCAGGAGATCTACCGGTACTTCCACGCCGAGGAGCAGAAGCACGCCAACGCCGAGCTGGCGCTGATGAAGCGCTGGGGCATGCTCGACGAGGACGGCACGATGCCCGAGCCGAACATCAACGTCAAGCTGGCGATCAAGGTGCTCGACGACTTCGGTGACACGCTGCCGCTGTCCGGGCTGGCAACGCTCATCCCGCTGCTGGAGTGCGCGCTGGACGGGGCGCTGGTGAAGTTCCTGCTCGAAGAGATCTCCGACCCGGTTTGCCACCAGGTGTTCCGACACATCAACTCCGACGAGTCGCGCCACATCACCGTCGACTTCCAGGTGCTCGAGCTGATCGGCGCGAGCGCGCCGCACACGCTGCTGATCGAGACCATCGGCAACCTCAAGCCGCAGGTGATCATCGGACTGATCGTGGTCTTCGTGCCGCTGATCAACAAGATGCGCGACAACATCGTCGCCATGGGCCTGCCAGAGCAGAAGCTCTACAACGCCGTCAAGCGTTTCGTCACCGTCGGTGGCCGCGGAAAGCACACCAAGCGGATCCCGGCCTACCACGTGCTGAAATCCCAGGCGGCCATGGTGATCGACCGATCGCACCCATACCACCGGTACCTGGCCGACCCGATGGTGAAGGTGACCAGCCTGGTACCCGCGCGGCTGCTGGGCAAGCCGCAGTCGTGGACCGAGGAGATCACCCACGAGCCGGTGGCGTCATGACGCTCGGCGAATTCCAGGGTGAGCTCATCCGCGGAACCGCGTGGTTGGGCCACGACTTCACCGGCCAGCGTGTCGCCGTCATCGCGCCCGGGAGGGAGGCCGCGCAGATCGTCCCCGAAGTGGCCGCTACCGCACTGTCGGTGAAGGTGTTCCAGGAAGAGCCCGACTGGGTGCTGCCGCTGCCCGTGCCCGGCCCCCGTGCGGTCGGTGTCGCCATGGCCCGGGTCTTCCTGCGCTGGCAGGTCAAGGACCCGTGGGTCCGCAGACTGCTGACCCCCGACCGCTTCGGCTCCCGGCGGCTGGCCCCCGGCCTCGGCTATTTCGCCACACTGCGGCGGCCGAACTGCAAACTCATCACCTGGCCGGTGTACGCGTTCGCCGCGGCGGGCGTGCGCACCGCCGAAGGCGTCGAACACCGCGCCGACTGCGTCGTGCTCGGCCCCAGCTCCGTCTTCGCCCGCACCGCGACACCGGAAGGACACCCCGCATGAGCATCCCGGACTACGAGATCGCCATCATCGGCGGCGGCTTCTCCGGTATCGGCGCCGCGATCGGCCTGGACAAAGCAGGTTTCGGCGACTTCGTCATGCTCGAGGAAGGCGACGGCGTCGGCGGCGCATGGCACTGGAACACCTACCCCGGCGTCGCCGTCGACATCCCGTCGTTCAGCTACCAATTCTCCTTCGAGCAGGTCGCCGGCTGGTCCCGCGTGTACGCGCCAGGGCACGAACTCAAGGCCTACGCCGAGTACTGCCTCGACAAGTACGACATCCGCCGCCGCACCCGCCTTGGCACGAAGGTCGTCGCGGTGACGTTCGACGATCAGACGCACCTGTGGCGGCTGGACACCGCCAACGGCGACGCGATCATCGCCCGCTTCGTCATCGGGGCCACCGGCGTGCTGACGCAGCCCAAGGCACCCGACATCGACGGCCTGGCGAACTTCCGTGGCACGGTGATGCACACCGCGCGCTGGGACCACGACGTCGACCTGCGCGGGCAGCGGGTGGCGGTCATCGGCACGGGCGCCTCCGCCGTGCAGGTCATCCCGTCCATCGCGCCGCACGTCGAGCACCTGACAGTCTTCCAGCGCACCCCGATCTGGTGCCTGCCCAAGCCGGACGCGACGCTGCCCGCCCCGGTGCGGGCAGCGTTGCGGCTGCCCGGCGCGCGGCGACTGTCCCGGGTGGCCAGCCAGACCTTCGTCGAGATGACCTTCCCGCTCGCCGCGCACTTCCACCGCCTGCTGCCCACCGCCGGCGCGGGAGAGCGGATCGGGCGCGCCTACCTCCAGCGGGCCGTCAAGGATCCGCAGACCCGCGACAAGCTCACACCGCGCTACGCTGTGGGCTGCAAGCGGCCAAGCTTCTCCAACGAGTACCTGCCTACCTTCAACCGGCCCAACGTCACGCTGGAAACGACCAGCATCGACGCCATCACCGAGTCCGGCATCCGCACCGTCGACGGCATCGAGCACATCGCCGAGGTGCTGATCCTGGCGACCGGGTTCAAAGTCTTCGAGAAGGGCAACATGCCCGCCCTCACCGTCCGCGGCGCAGGCGGCCTCGACCTGGAGAAGTTCTGGGACGAGAACCGGTTCCAGGCATACCAGGGCGTCAGCGTCCCCGGGTTTCCGAACCTG
>WHTY01000140.1 GCA_009377475.1 Actinophytocola sp. | reverse complement strand
TAATCGAACGTGATCTGCTGTCGATGCACGTCAAACCCGCCTACGATAGTCATTGGGACCTCCTCCGGCTCCCGAATGTTTCTGACGCCCATACCAACGTGCGTCTGAGCGGAGGGGGTCCCCATCACATGTCATCTTTTCACCTGCAGCTTCTCGTCGCGCATCTTCCGGATGACCTGCAAGATGCAGTCGTACCGCACTGCTGGCCCGACCCGTCAGCGTGACTTAAGGGGAGTTACCGCAGACCACATCATCGTGCATAGATTCCCTGTACCACACCGGTTTTTAGCACGTTCGGTAGCCCTCCCTCGGTGTAAAGATCACTCAATTGCTCTGTGTGGGTGATTTCGCTTCCAACCGTCACTCAAGAGGGCGTCACCGAATGAATTCGGGTCGCATGCGGTAATTGACAGCCATTCTCCACTAGCACATTTTCGCGGCGTCATCGCAGGTCAGAACGGCAATGTCGAGTGAATTGAGAGATCACCTGATGGGTGTAGGCTCTCCCGGCAGATTCGATGAAGTGCTTCACGGCAAGCGGCCCAAGGAGGTTCGGCGCACGATGTCTTGCGGCTGCCGAAGCCGGCACGGTCGAGCTGGACTGCCGCACGTCGCCCGTGCGGTGCGTGGACCACGAACTGGGTGATCGAAGTGAGGCAGTGTCGCGAACCGTAGATGAGCGCAAGATGCAGATCGCATGTTGCCGTCCCGACCAGACCATGAACCGTTGACTGGGGTCGATCGTGTGGAACAGGGAGTCACATACGTGACCGGATCAGGCCAACAACAAGTTCCCGTCGAGCGGTTGCTCGGCGAAGAGCCGGGACGCGGCGCATCGTGGCGTTCGTGGCTCGGCAGACTGCTGGCATGGCGCGACTGGAAATTGCCGGTCAAGCTCGCCGCGGTCACGCTGGTGCCGCTGGTGATCGCCGTCGTGCTCGGTGTGTCGACACTGTCCAGCCAGGTCGCGCGCTCGGACAGCTACCAGCGCATCGACAGTCTGATGGTGCTCACCGGCGAGGTGGGCGGCTTGCTCGACGCCGTGCAGCGGGAGCGCACCGAGACCGTGACCCGGCTGACCGCGTCTGGCGGCTCCAACAAGGCGCTGCGGCAGGCACGGGAAGACGTCGACGCCGCCATCGGCCCGGTCACCGCCACCGCCACCAGGGCGGTCGAGCACGACGAGGGCGTCGTCGACCCCGTCACTCGTTCGGAGACCGTGCTGGACCGGCTGCCCGCGCTGCGCGAGGACGTCTCCGCGGGCAACCTCGGCCCGGTCGAGGCGATCAAGGAGTACTCCGCGATCACCGACGCCCTGCTGCAGCTCGCCAGCGCGTCGGTCGCCAGGGTCAGCGACGAGGCGATCGGCGGCACACCGCGTGCGGTGCTCGAACTGGAGGCCGCGCGCGAGGAGGTGTCCAAGCAGCGGGCGCTGATCGGACTCGGCGTGGAGCGTGGGTCACTGGCGCCGTCGGAGCAGACGCTGGTGCGCACCTGGGAGGTGCGCATCGAGGACCGGCTCGCCAACTTCATGGCGGTAGCCGCGCCGGCGGAGCGCGAGCTGTTCACCAACACGATCAGCGAGCCCAGCTCGCAGACGCGGGCCCGCACGGCGCGCGCGGTGCTCGGTGAGCTCGGCAAGCCCGCCGACCAGGCCATCGCCGAGCTGTCGCCACGCGAGTGGGACGCCGCGTCCGGGCGGGTGTCCGAGCAACTCGGCCAGGTCGCCGACAGGCTCACCGCCAAGGCGGTCGCGACGTCGAACGGCTTGGTCTCGGACGCGACGACCGGTGTGGTCGTGATCGCCGTGCTGCTCGGGCTCGCGCTGCTGGTCGCGCTGCTGGTCATCATCGTGATCACGCGGCAGCTGCTGCACTCGTTGCGGGTGCTGCGGACGTCGGCGATGACGGTGGCCGAGGAACGGCTGCCCGAGGCGGTGCGGCGCATCCAGGACGGCACGGGCGCCAGCACCAGCATCGAGCCGGTGCCGGTGACCGCGACCGACGAGGTCGGCGAGGTGGCTCGGGCGTTCGACGCGGTGCACCAGCAGGCGTTGCGGCTCGCAGGGGAACAGGCGAACATGCGCACCGCGTACGGCGGCGTGTTCGTCAACCTGTCGCGACGCAGTCAGAGCCTTGTGCAGCGGCAGTTGCAGCTGATCGAGCGGCTCGAACGGGATGAGGAGGACGCGGACCAGCTCGCGACGCTGTTCCAGCTCGACCACCTCGCCACCCGGATGCGGCGCAACAACGAGAACCTGATGATGCTGTCCGGCGCGGAGACCGGCAGGCGCTCCGGCAGGCCGGTCAGCACCGCAGACGTGCTGCGCGCCGCCGTGTCCGAGATCGAGCAGTACCAGCGGGTCGTCGTGCAGTCCCCGCCGACGACGAAGGTCGTTGGCCACGCCGCGAGCGACCTGATGCGGCTGCTCGCGGAGCTGCTGGACAACGCGACGGCGTTCTCGCCACCGGAGACCCAGGTCGTGGTGTCGACCAGGGTGGCGGACAACGGCGCCATGACCATCGACGTCATCGACCACGGCATCGGCATGAACACGCACGAGTTCGCCGAGGCCAACGCCCGCATGGGCGAGGCGTCGGAGATGACGATGGTGACGTCGCGCCGGATGGGCCTGTTCGTCGTCGGTCGGCTGGCGAGCAAGCACGGATACGGCGTCATGCTGCACCGCACCAGGGACACCGAGGGCGTCACCGCCACGGTCACGGTGCCTGCCGAGCTGGTCATCGGCGCCGGTGGTGGTCCGCTGACGTCGGAGCTCCCGGTGGTCACGGACTCGCTGCCCACGCGCACGCCCGCCGCGCGCACGCAGGTGAGCAACGGTGCGAAGGCCGCGCCGGAGAGTGACGTCGAGATCTCCGGAACGGCGCTGTTCACCCCGATCACCGACGGCGACGACGACCCGGTTCGCGTGGCGGACCGGACGCCCGCTGGCGGGCCGACCGACCTGCCGCGCCGGGCGCCCGCGTCGGCGAACAGCGCTGGCACGAAGGGCACGAACGGCGCCAAGGGCGCAGCCGCGCGGAACGGCGCTACCACCGGCGACAAGAACGGCACGCCGAGCAGCACGGGCAACGGCACCGCGAACGACACTGGGAACGGTGCCAGGAAGCCGGGTGCCAGGTCCGCGCCGAAGACCGGCGCTGGCCTGCCGTCGGGGAGCGCGCTGTTCAAGCCGGACACGTCGCCGCTGTCGGACTGGTGGCAGGCCGCTGCCGCCGAACCAGCGCCGCCGAAGGAGCCGACGCCGTCGCGGTCGGAGACGACGCCGATCTTCGACGAGATGCTGTCGGTGTGGTTCCGCACCTCGGGCAACGCCGCCGAAACCGAGCAGAGCACCGAGAGCGAGGCGAAGCACGGGCGGTGGACGTTCGCGGCCGACGAGAACTGGCGCACCGTCGCCGAGATCGCCAACAAGTCGTCGGCGAGCAGCTTTACCGAGGCGGGGCTGCCGAGGCGGCAACGCGGGGAGCGGCTGCTGCCCGGCAGCGCGGCGGGCGAGCAGGTCAGCGAGAAGCCGAGCCGGTCGCTGCTCGGCAGGGCCGACCTGCCCGACCGCAATCCCAAGGACGTCCGTGGCAGGCTGAGCAGCTTCCAGCGTGGTCTCCACCGGGGCAAACACCAGCTCGGCAAGCACAACGCACCCGATTCGGCGACGTTGGGTCCGGCGTCCGAGGGTGCGGCTGGTAAGCACGAGGCCGATGCGCAGCAGCCCGGCGGGGCGACGTCCCCGAACGGCACCGCAGCGAGCAATGGCGCCAAGGCCAACGGGAACGGTGCCAACGGCAATGGTGCTAGTGGCGCCAAGCCGGACACCGCGACCAGTGGCCGCAACGGCAACCGCACCAGTGCGCAGAAGACCGGCGCGAAAAGGTCGGCCACCGCGTCGGCAACCACACCGGTCACGGACGACGCGGCCAAGGCGAAGCCGCAGGACACCGCGTCGAAGTCGTCGGCAGAGACGGCAGAGACGGCGGAGTCGGCGAAGGAGCCGAGGAGCTCGGCGGGCCCGAAGGGCTCGACACCCTCGGCGGGCTCACACGAGTCCACCGCCCCGGTGCCGGACCCGCTGGCCACCAAGGACAACGAACCGTCGACCGACATCTGGGACTTCTCCCGGGACAAGGAGCTCTCGGACGTCAACGCGATGGCCGCCGCGCCGCCGCCCGACTTCACACAGTCCGGCCTGCCCCGCAGGCGTCGTGGCGCACAGCTGCTCCCGGGCAGCGCGTCGGTCACGACGAAGACAGCGCCGGTCACACCGCCGCAACCGGATCGCGATCCCAGCGCGATGCGCGGCAGGTTGAGCAGCTTCCAACAAGGCGTCCGCCGTGGACGCCACAGTACGAACCAACCCAGCGAGAGCACGTCGCAGGAACAAATGGAGGGTGAATGACCTCGCCGCAACCCCAGAATCAGTTCGGCTGGCTGGTCAACGATTTCGCAGAACGGGTGCCGGGCGTCGCGCACGCTGTGGTGGTCTCGGCCGACGGCCTGTTGCTGACGTCGTCGGCGCGGCTGCCGCTCGACCGTGCCGACCAGCTCGCCGCGGTGGCGTCCGGCCTGGTGAGCCTGACCCAGGGCGCGGCGCACTGCTTCGAGGCAGGCGCCGTCAACGAGACCGTCGTCGAGATGGAACTCGGCATCATGGTCCTGATGTCGATCAGCGACGGCTCCTGCCTCGCGGTGCTCGCGGCGCCGAACTGCGACATCGGCCAGGTGGCCTACGAAATGACCTTGCTCGTCGACAGGGTGGGCCAGATACTCACGCCGGAACTGCGTGCCCAGCTGCAGGGCTCGGGCGGCTCGTCGTTGCTCGGTGCGCCGGCATGAGAGCGCGATGACCGATCCCGATGATTCCGAGCATCACGCAGCACAGGAGGAGGCAGTGGTTGTGGATACGTCCGATAGCAGCACTGTCGGCGCGGTCGACGCCGAGTTGCCCGTGCAGTCCACGGCGCGACACCCTCGGCTTCCCACTCATGCCATCGCGTCGGTGACCGTCGGCCGCACGAGTCAGGAGGACGAGACAGCGTTTGTTCGTCCCTATATGCTCACCGGCGGGCGGACGAAAGCTTCCTACGCGTTGGAGCTGGAGACCTTGATTTCGGCGAAGAACGGTGTGCTCTCCGAGTCCGCCCCGATGCGCATCGAGCAACGCTCGATCGTCGAGGCGTGCTCGTCGCCCCGTTCGGTCGCCGAGATCGCGGTCGACCTGCGGATGCCGTTGGGTGTCGCGCGGGTCCTGGTGAGTGACGCGGCCGACGCCGGTCTCGTCAACGTGCACAACACGGTTTCCGGTGCGGACGGCGCGGAGGCCCATCTGTTACTCATGGAAAGGGTGCTGAGTGGACTCCGTCGGCTGTAAGAGACCAAGCCGTCGCTCATCACGCGCGGTGGGCGACCCTGTCGTTTTCTTATCCGTTTGTGCCGTCACTGAAGCGAAAGTGGTTTTGTAGAACGTGAGTAACCCAACAGATCAGCTGACGCAGCCGGAGGCGGCGACGCCGACCATGACGTCGGCCAAAATCGTGGTCGCCGGTGGCTTCGGAGCGGGCAAAACGACGTTCGTCGGCTCGGTTTCCGAGATCGTCCCGCTGACCACAGAAGCGATGATGACCGACGCGAGTACCGGCATCGACGACCTCGCCGCGACGCCCAACAAGGCCACGACCACGGTCGCGATGGACTTCGGGCGCGTCTCGCTCGACGACGACCTCATCCTGTACCTGTTCGGCACGCCGGGGCAGCAGCGGTTCTGGTTCATGTGGGACGACCTGGTGCGCGGCGCCATCGGGGCGGTCGTGCTCGCCGACACCCGCAGGCTCGCGGACTCCTTCGCGCCGGTCGACTTCTTCGAGGACAGGGGGCTGCCGTACGTCGTCGGCCTCAACGCCTTCGAAGGCAGGCAGCCACACAAGGTCGAGGACGTGCGGGACGCCCTCGCCATCGACGAGTCGGTGCCGATCGTGCACTGCGACGCCCGCGATCGGGAGTCGGTCAAGCAGTCCCTGATCACCATGACCGAGTACGCCATGCAGCAGTGGGTCGCCCGCCGCGGCGGCACGGCGTAGCGCGGCGTGCAACGGCTGCGCTGAAATACGCTTTCGCTGCGTTGAGTGCACTGAATGCGTCGTTCGCTGCACCCAGTGCACTGAAGGCGTCATTCAGCGCATCGAGCGTGCAACCGATCTGCCTGGTTCGTCCGTCTTGGAGTCATGAGGCGAACGGGTATCGGTGCGGTTGTCGTCCTGCTCGGTGCGCTGCTGGTCTCGGCCAGCCCGGCGCTGGTCAGTCAGCGTGACAGCGAACCGCCAGGGTGGTCTGCGCCGCCGGTCATGACCGCTGGCGACGTCGCGCTTGTCGCGTACGACTCCTGCGATGACGCGCTCGCGGCGTTCCGCCGCGCCGCGCTCGACCAGGTCGGTCCGTACGGGTTGCCCGGGTCCGGGATGCATCCGATCGCCATCGCCGAGGACACGGCCACCGCCCCGATGCCTGCCACGCGGGACTCCGCCGAGGCTGCGCCGCAGCCAGCGCCGGGGCACTCCGCGACCAACAGCTACGAGGCGGACGCCGACGAACCCGACCTGGTCAAGACCGACGGGCGGCGCATCGTCACTCTTGTCGGCGGCACACTCCGGGTGATCGACGTCGCGACCAAGCGAGTCACCGCGTCGCTGCGGGTGCCAGGCGGCCACGCGTCTGACCTGCTGCTGCACGGCGACCGCGCGCTGGTGTTCACCGAGACCGGGTTCGGTCCGCGCCCTGCCGCGTCGTCGCCGGTCGAGCCCGGCCCGCCCGGCAAGCGTCCCGCGCGCCCCGATGGCCCCACCGGCCCCGCGCTGGTGCTGGTCGACCTGACCGCCGCTCGCGTCGTCAGCACCCTGCGCGTCGACGGCAGCTACGTCGACGCCCGCCAGACCGGATCGCTCGCCAGGGTCGTGGTGCGCTCCGCGCCCCGACTGGACTTCGAGTACCCCCACGGCAGCGGTGGCCCGAAACGGGCGCTGCGCGAGAACCGCGAGGTCATCCGGCGGTCCTCGCTCGCGGACTGGCTGCCCCGGTTCGCGCTGCGGCGCGACGGCACCACCCGCTCTGGCAGGCTCGTGGACTGCGCCGCGATCAACCACCCTGCGACCGGCACGGGCACGAACCTGCTGACGGTGCTCACCGTCGACCTCACCGGTGACCTGGACGCAGGCGACCCGGTGTCGGTCACGGCCGACGGCGGCACCGTGTACGGCACCGGCAGCAGCCTCTACATCGCGGACGACCACGTGCCGTTCGACGTCATGCCCATGGACCGCGCGACGCCCGCCGACAGGAAGCAACGCACGACGATCCACCAGTTCGACACCTCGGGCGACGGCGCGCCGACCTACGTCGCCTCCGGGGCCGTGCCGGGTACGCTGCTCAACCAGTACGCCCTGTCCGAACACGAGGGCTACCTGCGGGTCGCCACGACGACCGGGCAGGCGTGGCGGGAGCGGCCAACCTCCGAGAGCGCCGTCACCGTGCTGACCAGGCTCGGCGACACGCTGACCCCGGTCGGCCGCGTCGACGGACTCGGCAAGGGCGAGCGGATCTACGCCGTCCGCTACCTCGGCGACACCGCCTACGTCGTCACCTTCCGCGAAACCGATCCGCTGTACGCCCTGGATCTGTCCGACCCGAGGCGGCCACGGGTCACCGGCGAACTCAAGATCACCGGCTACTCCGCGTACCTGCACCCGGTGGGCGAGAACCGGCTGCTCGGCGTCGGCCAGGAAGCCAGCCTGGGCGGCAGGACCCTCGGGGTGCAGGTCTCCCTGTTCGACACCAGCGACCCCGCAGCGCCTAGTCGGCTCGCGCAGCACCACGTCGCGAAGAGCTACACCGAGGTCGAGCACGATCCGCACGCGTTCCTGCACTGGCCGGACACCGGCCACGTCGTCGTGCCGCTGACGCTGGAGCCGCGGCCGTTGGCGGCCGAACCCCCGAGGAACCAGGCGCTGGTGCTGCGCGTCGACGGCGACCGGCTGAGCGACATCGGCACCGTCGCGCACCCGCAGGGCCAGCCGTGGCGGTCGCAGCTCCGCCGTTCGCTAGTTGTCGGCGACACGCTGTGGACCGTGTCCGCGGCAGGTGTCATGGCCAGCGACCTCGACACGCTGCGGCAACGCGCCTGGGTGCCGTTCGCGTGAGCCAGCACCATGCCCAGGACCATGCCCAGGGCCACTGGCGGCGCCGTGGTGCCCATCACACCAGGCTCGCACTTTCCAAATAGTTGGAAGTCCTAGTATTTTGGGGGTATGACCGAACTCCACCAGCCGGCACACCCGGTACGGTTCGTGACCGCGTCGAGCCTGTTCGACGGGCACGACGCGTCCATCAACATCATGCGGCGCATCCTCCAGTCGCAGGGCGCCGAGGTGGTCCACCTGGGCCACAACCGGTCGGTGGACGAGGTCGTGCGCGCCGCGATCTCCGAGGACGTCAACGGCGTCGCGATCTCCGCGTACCAGGGTGGGCACGTCGAGTACTTCAGCTACCTCGTCGAACTGCTCGCCGAGCGCGGCGCGGGCCACATCAGGGTCTACGGCGGTGGTGGGGGCGTCATCGTCCGGGACGAGATCGACCTGCTGCACTCGCGCGGCGTCGCCCGGATCTTCTCGCCGGAGGACGGCCAGCAGCTCGGCCTGCCCGGCATGATCAACATGATGATCCGCGAGTGCGACGAGGACCTGGCCGCGCAGGAGCAGGGCTCGATCGACACCCTGCACGCCGGTGACATCCCCACGCTCGCGCGCGTCATCTCGCGGCTGGAGCAGGACGAGCTGGCCGACGACTGGCGCGAGGCCATCCGCGCGACCGCCGCGAGCAGGACGGTCCCCGTCCTCGGCATCACCGGCACCGGCGGCTCCGGCAAGTCGTCGCTGACCGACGAGCTGGTGCGCCGCTTCCGGCTCGACCAGGAGGACAAGCTGCGCGTCGCGGTCATCGCCGTCGACCCGTCCCGGCGTCGCGGCGGGGGAGCGCTGCTCGGCGACCGCATTCGCATGAACTGCCTCGGCCACTGGCCCGGCTTCGGCGAGGGTGAGCCGATCTACTTCCGCTCCATGGCGACCCGGACCAAGTCGGGTGAGGTGCCCGCGGCGCTGCCCGGCGCGATCGAGGCCTGCAAGGCGGCCGGGTTCGACCTGGTCATCGTCGAGACGCCCGGCATCGGCCAGGGCGATGCCGGCATCGTCGACCACGTCGACCGCTCGCTGTACGTCATGACGCCGGAGTTCGGCGCGGCGTCGCAGCTCGAGAAGATCGACATGCTCGACTTCGCCGACGCCGTGGCGATCAACAAGTTCGAGCGCAGGGGCGCCGAGGACGCGCGCCGCGACGTCTCCCGCCAGCTCGTCCGCAACCGCGAGGCTTTCGGCGCGTCGCCGGAGGACATGCCGGTCTACGGCACCAGCGCCGCCCGGTTCAACGACGATGGCGTGACCGCGCTGTACCAGTTCCTGCGGGACATGCTCGCCGACGCGGGGCTGTCGGTGTCGACCGGCATGCTGCCCGCCGTGGACACCAAGGTCTCCACCAGCGCGAGCACCATCATCCCGACGTCGAAGGCCCGCTACCTCGCCGAGATCGCGGAGATGGTGCGCGGCTACCACGAGCGCACCCAGCGGCAGGTCGAGGCGGTGCGCAAAGCCGACCAGCTCACGGCCGCCCGCGATGCGCTCGCCGACGACGGCGCGGCCACCGGCGACATCGAGCGGCTGCTGGAACGGGCGCAGTCCGATATAGATGAGCAGTCGATGAGACTTCTCGACGAGTGGCCGGAGCGCGCCGAGTCGTACCGGTCCGAGGAACTGGTCGTGCGGATCCGGGACAAGGAACTGCACACCCAGCTCTGGCGGGACACGTTGTCCGGCAGCCGCATCGCGCGGGTCGCGCTGCCGCGCTACACCGACCGGGGCGAGCTGCTGTCGTTCCTGCGGCGCGAGAACCTGCCCGGTTACTTCCCGTACACGGCGGGCGTGTTCCCGTTCAAGCGGGAGGGCGAAGATCCGGCGCGGATGTTCGCCGGTGAGGGTGACCCGTTCCGCACGAACCGTCGTTTCAAGTACCTCTCCGCCGACTCCGAGGCCAAGCGGCTGTCCACGGCGTTCGACTCGGTGACCCTCTACGGTCACGATCCCGGCACCCGCCCCGACGTCTACGGCAAGATCGGCACCTCGGGCGTGTCCATCGCGACGCTGGAGGACATGGAAGTCCTCTATGACGGCTTCGACCTGTGTTCGCCCACGACGTCGGTGTCGATGACGATCAACGGCCCCGCGCCGACGATCTTGGCGTTCTTCCTCAACACCGCGATCGACCAGCAGTTCGCGAAGTTCCGCGACGAGCACGGGCGCGAGCCGTCCGAGACGGAGGCCGCCGAGCTGCGCGAGTGGGCGCTGCGCAACGTGCGCGGCACGGTGCAGGCCGACATCCTCAAGGAGGACCAGGGCCAGAACACCTGCATCTTCTCGACCGAGTTCTCGCTGCGCATGATGTCCGACATCCAGGAGTGGTTCATCCAGCACGGCGTGCGCAACTTCTACTCGGTGTCGATCTCCGGGTACCACATCGCCGAGGCAGGGGCGAACCCGATCTCGCAGCTCGCGTTCACGCTGGCCAACGGCTTCACCTACGTGGAGTCGTACCTCGCGCGCGGCATGGACATCGATGACTTCGCGCCGAACCTGTCGTTCTTCTTCTCCAACGGCATGGACGCCGAGTACACCGTGATCGGCCGCGTCGCGCGGCGGATCTGGGCGGTGGCCATGCGGGAGCGCTACGGCGCGAACGAGCGCTCGCAGAAGCTGAAGTACCACGTGCAGACGTCGGGCCGCTCCCTGCACGCGCAGGAGATGAGCTTCAACGACATCCGCACCACGCTCCAGGCGCTCTGCGCGCTCTACGACAACGCGAACTCGTTGCACACCAACGCCTACGACGAGGCGATCACCACGCCGACCGAGTCGTCGGTGCGTCGCGCCATGGCGATCCAGATGGTCATCAACAAGGAATGGGGCCTGTCCAAGAACGAGAACCCGCTCCAGGGCTCGTTCATCGTCGACGAGCTGACCGACCTCGTCGAGGAGGCGGTGCTTGCCGAGTTCGAGCGGATCTCGGAGCGCGGCGGGGTGCTCGGCGCGATGGAGACCGGCTACCAGCGCGGCAAGATCCAGGACGAGTCGATGCTCTACGAGCGGCTCAAGCACACCGGCGAGCTGCCGATCATCGGTGTCAACACCTTCCTCCCGCCGGCCGGTGACGAGGACGAGGTCACCGAGGTCGAGCTGGCACGGGCCACAGAGGACGAGAAGCAGTCCCAGCTCAAGCGCCTCACCGAGTTCCAGCAGCGCAACTCCGCCGACGCGCAGCAGGCACTCGTGCGGTTGCGGGAAGCCGCGACCAGCGGGGAGAACGTCTTCGACGTGCTCATGGACGCCGCACGGGTGTGCTCGCTTGAGCAGATCACCGAGGCGTTCTTCGAGGTCGGTGGCCAGTACCGCCGCAACGTCTGACCCAGCCGAGCGGGCGGGTCCGCCGCGCGGCGTCGTCATGCTGACGCCGCGCGACACACCAGCACTAGGCCACTAGGTGGCTGGTGTTTTTCGCGTGGCGGTGACCCGGTAGCCCCGGCTGCTGGGCGAGAATGATCTCGTGACGTTGGGACGGTCGCCGAGACAGGCGGATTTGCTGACCACGACGGCCAACTATTGCGAGGGCCGGGTCG
>WHTY01000038.1 GCA_009377475.1 Actinophytocola sp. | reverse complement strand
CGTTCGAGCACCTGCTCGCGGGCGACGGCGAGAACGTCGTTGTCACCTGCTGCGGTCTCGACCTGGTGTGGTGCTGCGGTCACGTCAACTCCTTCGCGTGGTGCGCGGCGGCAAAGCCTGCACAGTCTCCCCCACTGGCGTGCGCTCGTACAGCGACACGGGTCACAGTGACATGCCCCGATCGCAGGACGGCAACCCGGCCGCGAACTGCTCCGGGTCGAACCGGCCCCCGAACCACGGCGACAGCCCTCGTTCGGCCGCCACGACGAACGCGCCGGGCGACAGCGTGCCGATGCCCTCGTCCAGCACCCCGAGCAGCGGCGCGCCAGCCGCCACCGGCAGGTCGGTGAGGTTGCACGTCTCGGCGAGGCCTGGTTCGGCGGGCCAGGCGCCGACGACGACCCCGGCGACGTTCAGACCGCGCCGGGTGGCGACCTCGGCGGTCAGTGCGGTGGCGTTGAGGGTGCCGAGCCCGGCCCTCGCCACGATCACGACCGGCGCGGCGAGCGACCAGGCGACGTCGGCCAGGCTGCCGCCCTTGGCGTCGAGGCGCACCAGCAACCCGCCAGCGCCCTCGACCAGCACGAGGTCGTGGCTGGTGTTGAGGTCGGCGGCGGCTTCGGCCACCTCGGCGGGCGTGACGTGCTCGATACCGCTGCGGCGCGCTGCGGTGTCCGGGGCAAGCGGGTCGGGGTACCGGCGCAGCTCCCGCGTGTTGATGTCGCCCGCGAGGCGCCTGACGACGTCGACGTCGCCGGGCTCGCCGTCGCGGACGCCGGTCTGCGCTGGCTTGATGACGGCGACACGGTGGCCGTGCTCGCCGGCGATGGCGGCGATCCCAGCGGTCACCACGGTCTTTCCGACCTCGGTGTCCGTTCCCGTCACGATCAGCACGCTCACGATCGAACAGGCTAGTGGGTGCTCACGCCGCGTCCGCGACCGCCACCATCGCCGCCGTGATCGCGCCCAGGTCGTCGTCGGTGGCGATGTAGGGCGGCATGGCGTAGACGTTGTCGCGGAACGGCCGCAGCCACACGCCGTGCTCGGTGGCCACCTTCGTCGCCACCGCCATGTCGACGTCGTGGTCGAGCTGGACCACCCCGATCCCGCCGAGCACCCTGACGTCGACGACCCGCGCCAGCTCGTGCGCCGGGGTGAGGCCCCGCTCCAGCCCGGCGGCGAGTCGCCGCAGGTCGGCGCGCCAGTCGCCGGAGAGCAGCAGGCCGATCGATGCGTTGGCGACGGCGGCGGCGAGGGGGTTTGCCATGAACGTCGGGCCGTGGGCGAGCACTGGCAGTTCCCCGCGCGAGATGCCGTCGGCGACGCGAGGGGTGCAGAGCGCGGCCGCGCTGGTGAGGTAGCCGCCGGTCAACGCCTTGCCGAGGCACAGCACGTCGGGCGTCACCCCGGCGTGCGCCGCGGCGAACAGCTCGCCCGTCCTGCCGAAGCCGGTGGCGATCTCGTCGAAGACCAACAGGACGTCGTTGGCGTCGCATGCCTCGCGGAGCACCCGCAGGTACTCCGGATGGTGGAACCGCATCCCGCCCGCGCCCTGCACGACGGGCTCCACGATGACGGCGGCCAGCTCGGCGGCGTGCCGTTCGATCGCGTCGGTGAGCGTGCGGACGTAGTCGTCGTCGGGCGGGGTGTCGACGCCGCTCGGCGGGGCGGGCACGAACAGCTGCTCCGGCAGCACGCCGCGCCACAGCGAGTGCATGCCGCCCTCGGGGTCGCACACGCTCATCGGGTGGAACGTGTCGCCGTGGTAGCCGCCGCGCCAGGTCAGCAGCTTCTGCTTGCCGTCCCTGCCGAGCGAGCGCCAGTACTGCAGGCACATCTTGATGGCGACCTCGACCGACACCGACCCCGAGTCGCACAGGAAGACGTGCTCCAGCCCGTCGGGCGTGATGTCGACCAGGGTGCTGGCCAGCCGCACGGCGGGTTCGTGGGTGAGCCCGCCGAACATGACGTGGCTCATCGACTCGGCTTGCTCGCGCAGCGCGGCGTCCAGCACCGGGTGGCCGTAGCCGTGGATGGCTGCCCACCAGGACGACATGCCGTCGATGAGCTCCCTGCCGTCGGCCAGCGTCAGGCGCATCCCGCTCGCGGACCGGACCACGAGCGGGTCCACGGTGCCCGGCATGGGTCCGTACGGGTGCCAGACGTGGGCCTTGTCTAGGGCGAGTAGCGTGGCGGTGTCCATGCGGTCCATCGGGCGGTCCATGCGGTCCATCGGGTCCATACGGCTATCTTCCTCGGTCTCGCGCGTCCGGTCAGTCTCCCTCGAGCACTGCGTCGAGCACTGCCATCAGCGCCGGTGCAGCGCGGGCTCCCCGCTGAGCAGCCCGGCGAGCCGGTGGGCGAGCTGGTCCCAGCGCCAGTTGTCCCGCACCCAGGCCCTGCCCGCCTCGCCCATCCTGCGGGCGCGGGCGGGGTCGGCAAGCAGCGCGGCGAGCGTGTCGGTGAGCTGCTCGACGTCTCTGCCGTCGACGACGTGTCCGGTGACCTCGTCGAGCACTGTCTCCGGCGCGCCGCCGGAACGGCCAGCCACCACCGGCAGCCCGGTCGCCGACGCCTCGAGGTAGACGATGCCGAGCCCTTCGACGTCCAGGCCCTTGCCCCTGGTGCGGGCGGGCATCGCGAAGACGTCGCCCGCCGCGTAGTGCGCGGGCAGCTCGGGCCACGGCACCGAACCGGTGAGCACGACATCGTCAGCGACACCGTGCGCCTCGGCCAGCTCCCGCAACCGCTTCCGGTAGGGGCCGCCGCCGACAAGCAACAGCGCCGCGTCCGGCACCCGGCGGCGGATCTCCGGCAGCGCGCGGACCAGCATGTCCTGTCCCTTGCGCGGCACGAGACGCGAGACGCACACGATCGTCGGCCTGCTCGCGAGCCCGTGGCGGCGGCGGATCTCCTCGCGCGCACCCGCGTCGGGGCGGAAGAAGTCGGGGTCCACCCCGGACGGCAGGTACTCCAGCCCCGCCATCGGGCCGAACGCACTGGCGAACCGGCCCCGCGTGTACTTGCTGACGTAGGTGACGACGTCGCAGTCGGTGCCGATGCACCGCAGCGCGCCCCGCGCGCCGGGCAGCATCGACCAGCCGACCTCGTGGCCGTGCGTGCAGGCGAGGACGCGCTCCGCCCCTGCCCTGCGCAGCGCGGGGGTGAGCAGCGCGAGCGGGGCTGCCGCGCCGAACCACACCGAGTCCAGCCGCCGCGTGCGCAGCAGGTCACTCGCGCGGGCGAGCACGTCCGGGGTGGGCAGCATCAGCGACGTCGGATGCCGCACCACCTCGAACGGCTGCCGCGCGTCGAAGTCCGTGTGCCGCGCGCCCTCGCGGTCCCACGACGGCGCGTACACGACGAGGTCGTCGGCACGCACCCTGGACGCCAGCGCGTGCAGGTAAGCCTGGATGCCACCGGGGCGGGGCGGGAAGTCGTTGGTGACGAGCAGGGTTCGGCGCACTCCGTGAGGCTAACGCCGAGGCGTGGCCGGTGCGGTCACCACCCATGCCGGGCACAGCGAAAGACCGCCGCCGCACCGGGGTGCGACGGCGGCCTCTTCTCGGGTCGGGGCCCGGGGGTCAGGCGTAGCGGCGGGCGCCGCTGTACTCGTCCCACATGACCTCGGCGACCTTGACGACGTCGCCCTCCTGCGGGGCGTGCACCATCTTGCCGTCACCGATGTACATGCCGACGTGCGAGACCGGTTGGTAGAAGAACACCAGGTCACCCGGTGCGAGCTGCGCCTGCGTCACCGGCGTGCCCGATGAGGCCTGCGCCGAGCTCGACCGGGGGATCGAGATACCGGCCTGGTTGTACGCCCACGACGTCAGGCCGGAGCAGTCGTAGGAGTCCGGTCCGTCCGCGCCGTACACGTACGGGTCGCCACGCTGGCTCATCGCGGCGTCGACGGCCTGCTGCGCCTCAGGGCCAGGCGCGACGATGCTGCTCGGCGGAATGACCTGCTCGCCGTAGCTGGCCTGCTGGGCTGCCTGCTCCTCCGCGTTGAGCCGGTCGTACGCCTGCTTCGACTTCGCGACCTGCGCTTCGAGCGCATTCTTGCGCGCGGCGACGTCGGCCTTGTGCTTCGCGGCGGCGTCGCGGGACTCGCGGGCACGCTTGCGCGCGTCCTTGGCGAGTTTCTTGGCCTTCTCCGCCTGGTCGACGGCAGCGGCAAGCTGCTCCATCGCCTTGTTCTTCTTCTCGGCGAGCACGTTGATCGCCGCCGAGCGCTCAAGGAACTCGGTCGTGGAGTTGCCGCTGAGCGCCAGCGACATCGGGTCGAGGTGCCCGCCGGTGTAGGTCGCGCCTGCGAACTTGTCGACGACCTTGTGGAACTTCTGCTTATCCGCACGCGCCTG
This sequence comes from Actinophytocola sp., assembly GCA_009377475.1. Taxonomy (GTDB): domain Bacteria; phylum Actinomycetota; class Actinomycetes; order Mycobacteriales; family Pseudonocardiaceae; genus Haloechinothrix_A. The sequence goes on along the minus strand of WHTY01000038.1, from coordinate 34,857 downwards.
CCGCAGCGACTCCGCCGATTTCTTGATATCGGCGTTGGCCTTCTCGAGCTGCTTGTTGGCGGTCGCGAGCGCGTCCTGGGCTTTGAGGTGTTCCTCGTTGAGCTTCTCTGCCTTGCGCTTCAGCTCGTTGTACTGCTGGAGCGCCTCGGAGGCGTTGTCGGGGAGGGGGGCGGGGTCTGCGCCGGCCGGGGCACTAAAGGTCACCAGGGCCAACACCGAGGCAATGGCCAGTGCACCTGACGCCATGCGCTTCAGTCGAAGCGACTTCACGTCGCGCGCTACTCCTTCATGGTCGGTCGCAGGTCCGGGAGCCGAACCGGTACGAGGTCGGGGGCCCTCATACCGGTCTGGCCGTCGCGAACGTCTCGTCCGCGTCGGCCGTCGGCGTGCTCGACCGCAAGACACTGGGTCTGTCGTGTCCTGGCGGCACCGCAGGGGTACTGCGATGCCGCGGCGAGCCCGGGGCAACCCTGGGGCAGGGCTGTCCGTGCGACAACCACACGGTGCCGCCTCCTGTAGTGGCGACTGCGGGGCCGTGAGGTCTCGGCTAGGTTACGAAACCACGCCAGGCTCGTCCACCATCATTGGGCCGTTTAGAGCAGAGCAAACGGCGAAACCCACCTGGAGCAGCGCCAATTAGCACTCTGTGATAAGTGCGATACCTGCGCGCCTTGTGTTCACCCAACCGCTTAACGACCCGATTGACCGCTTACCGATATAACCACGCTCGGTGAACGCGGGCGCACGCCGGCGGACAACGCTCCGTAGCGCCGTGACCGACGGCACGTGCGGCACGGCGTCCCACGGCCCGCGCCGCGCGACCTGCCCAGCGCCCGCGCTACCCGCCGACGTACTCCCAGTGCCACGGCTCTTCCCTGCCGCCGCCTTGCCGGGCCCAGTACGGGTGGATCCAGCCGAACGCGGGCGCGTTCGCCTGCATCCAGCGATGCGCCGCACCACCGAACGACTCCACGCCACCGCACATGTCCATGGCCACACCCCAGCCGTGGTTGCTCGTCCCCGGCACGGCGGCCAGCGACGGCTTCCTGCGGTAGAGATCGACCTGCGCGGGGAACGAGCGGTACGAGTCGGTCACACACAGCCCGCTGCCGGTGTCGGCGGCGTGCGCCCGCGACATCGCGACGAACGACTGCGCGGCGTCGCACCGCAGCGCGTGGCCGCCGATGCCGATGCCGCACAGCGCCGTTGGCGGGATGAGGCCGTTCGGGTAGCCGCCCCAGGCCCCGGTCGCGCCGGGATGCTGGCCGCCAGCGGCGCTCAACGGCAGCTCGACGCCGCCGCAGCGCCACGTCAGCTCGCCGTCGTCCCGCTTCGGCACCTGGCGTGGCTTGCGGTCCCCGAGCGACGGGCGGGTGACGCCGAGCAGTGTTGGCTCGGCTGGCAGGTCGGTGACGGCGACCGCCGCGAGCCTGCCGTCGGCGGCCAGCATCGTCTCGTCGTCCAGCGCGAGCCCGACGTGCTGCACGCCGTACTTCGCGGGACCGACGAACACCAGGTCGCCGGGCTGGACGTCCTCGACAGGCACCCGCTTGCCGGTCGCGTACTGCCGCGCCGCACGCCGTGGCTGGTCGAGACCAGCGTCGGAGAAGACGGCGTTGACCAGCCCGTCGCAGGAGTACGACGTCGGGCCGGTGCCATGCGCGCGTGGCACGTACGGCTTGCCGAGCGCGTCGATGGCGTCGCTGACCGCGTCGATGGTCTGCTTCGGCAGCACAAGCAGCCGGTCGCCACCGGACGTCGGGGTGCTGGCCTGTGCGACACCGCGCAGCGGGTCGCCGTCGTCGCCGCGCAACGGCTTGAGCCCGGGCGGGAGCGAGTCCGGGTCGCGCAACGCCGATGCCTTCGGTGGCGTGATCCCTGCCTTGTCCAGCCGGTCAAGGTAGCGCTGCCAGTTCCGCTTCGTCTTGCGGTTGCGTTCCCGCTGCCGCTCCTGCTGCGCGGCCACGGCGTCGCTGGCGGTCGCTATCGGGTCGCGCAGCTCGCTGGAGACGGCGTCGGCGCGGTTGGTGGCGTCGTCGCTGCGCTGCACCAGTTCGCTCTCGCGCGCAGCCGCCGCGTTCTCCAGCCGCGCCGCATCGGCCTCCGCCCCCTCGGCGGCGTGCAGCCGGTCGAGCGCCCTTGTCAGCTTCCTGTCCTGGCCCGCACGCAGGTAGCTCACGATCGAGCTGCCCGCGAGCATTTCCTTCGGCCCAGACGCCGACAGCAGCACGCTCAGTTGGTCGGGACGGCCCTGCGCGATGTAGGCGGACCGGGACAGCTGGTCGATCTCGTCCCGCATCGTGGCCAGCTCATCCTCAGCGGCCTTCCGCTCCTCGCGTGCCTCGCTCAGTTCCTGCCGCGCTGCCCGCACCTTGTCGCGTGCCGTCGAGATCTTGCCCGACAACTCGCCCAGCTCGCGCTGCACCTTGGTCGCGGTGCCCTGCAACGACGCGACCTCAGGGTCCGCGAACGCCTCCCCCGGCCTCGGGTCGGGCACACCGGCGCCGGGCGCGACGCCCGCCTCGACCGGCGGCGGTCCCGGATCGGTGGGCGCCTCATCCTGCGCGTGCGCTGTGCCGGTGAACGGGGCGGCGAGGAGGCTCACCACGAGCGACAACACGGACGCGCCCACGACACCGCGCGCGACAGCGCACGCCACTACCTGCCGAGGCCATCGCCCCATCAACGCCTCCCGTTCCGCCCGCAGCGCGGGTGTCGGCCATCACCGGACGCGGACGTCCAGCCCGAACGCCCTGTTACAGATAACTCGATCAGCGCCGAAACGTGACGCAATCCACCGGCATCGACATGGTTACGCTCGCCCATCCCGGCCTCAGACCCTCGCCAGCTCGTCGAGCAGGATCTGCGGCGGAAGCACGAACGCGCTCCGCTTCCCGACAGCGGTGATGATCTCCCGATCCGCCGTGGCCACGATCAACGGCCGCCCCTTCGGTTCGCACGCCACCATCTCGGTGATGACGTCGTCGGCAGGCACACCGTCTGCGCTGAACAGCACCCGGACCCCGCGCACGTTCGCCGAGGGCACGGCGACCACCCCCGCTCCGTCGAACACCACCGTGATCTCCACCGACGTCCGAGCGGCCAGCGCCGCGAGCTGGCGCACTAGCCGCTGGCGCTGTTCGGCGAGCACCAGCTCCGGATAGCCGGTCTTGGTGACGTTGTAGCCGTCGATGATCAGGTGCGCACCGGTCAGCGTCAACAGCCGGTGCAACCCTGCGATGTCCGCGACCGCGCCGCCGGAGCGCAACGCCGTCGCGTTCGCCACGGTGTCCGCCGGACGCTGTCCGTGGTCGGCGGCCGTGCTCGTGACGTTCAGTTCCCCGCGCAGGCCGCTGACGGCGCCGTCGAGGGTGTCCAGCAGCAGCGCCAGCCGCACCTCGTCCGCCTCGCGCGCTTCCCTGGCCGACTGCCGCGCCCGCTGTGCCTCCGCTTCGGCGCTCTCGGCGCGCGCCCGCTCCGCCTCCGCTCGTCTGCGCACCTTGGCGAGTTGTTCGACGAGGTCGTCACGCTCGGCCTCGGCTCTCGTGCCCTCCCCCGCGAGCTGCTGGCGCGCCGCACGTTCGGCGTCGCGCAGCCGCCGCAGTTCGACGCCGCGCTCCCGGAGCCGGTCTCGCAGCCGCTCCAGCTCCTCGGACCGTTCCGCCCGCGCCCGCTGGGTGGCCGCCCGCTCCGCCTTGAGTTCGTCGCGGACCTGTGCCAGCTCCGCTTCGAGCCGTTCGATCCGGGCCAGCGCGGCGTCTCGCTCCGCGCGCAAGCTGGTCTGCTCGCCGCGTTCGGCGACGGTGGTCAGCAGCGTACCGGCGTTCTCGTCATCCACAAGGACCGCTGCAGCCGCTGCGGCGACCGGGTCCTCGGCGGCGACGTCGAGGGCAGCGGGCCGGTTGGCGCGCGCCCATGCCGCGACGGCGGTGCGGAACGGGCGGAACTCGCGCAGCGAGGCCAGCAGCGGCCCGGCAGCCACCCTGCCCCGCTTGGCGGGCGCGAACCGGACGACCGGCCGCAGCCGTTTCGGGACGTCGGCCTCGCTCAGCTCACCGAGGGACGCTGCGGCCAGCTCGACCAGCCTGCCGCGCACCGGCTCCGGTAGCGCACCCCAGTCGGCGGGCACGCCACGGGAGCCGTCCTGCCCCTTGTGGTCCGCGTCGGCTGGCATTACCCCAGCGTAACTGGCCCGCTGTCTACCCAGCGTGAGCCACGGCACCCTCCCCGCGACACGCCGGAGTTAGACGTTCGAACACACTGTCGGTCTGACTGCCTACAGTGCCAGCCGTGAGCGTCCAGCTAACGTTCGATGAACTCGGCACCCCGCTGCGCGAGACGACGTTCGTCGTGTTCGACCTGGAAACCACCGGCGGCAGGGCCGGATCGGACAGCATCACCGAGATCGGTGCGGTCAAGGTTCGGGCAGGCGAGGTGATCGGCGAGTTCGCCACCCTGGTCGATCCAGGGCGCGCGATCCCGCCGCAGATCGTGTCGCTGACGGGCATCACGCAGGCGATGGTGGCCAACGCGCCCCGACTGGACCGCGTACTCCCGGCTTTTCTCGAGTTCGCGGCCGGGTCGGTGCTGGTCGCGCACAACGCGCCGTTCGACACTGGCTTCCTGCGCGCCGCCTGCGCCCAGCACGGCTACCACTGGCCGAAGCAGAGTGTGGTGTGCACGGTGCGGCTCGCGCGCCGGGTGCTGAACCGGCAGGACACGCCGAGCTGCCGGTTGTCCGCGCTGGCGGCGCTGTTCGGCGCGAGCACCATGCCCACTCACCGCGCGCTGGACGACGCCAAGGCCACCGTCGACGTCCTGCACGCGCTGCTGGAGCGGGTCGGTTCGGTCGGGGTGCAGTCGCTTGAGGAGCTGCTGGACTACCTCCCAGAGGTCACCCCGGCGCAGCGGCGCAAGCGCGGCATGGCGGCGCACCTGCCGGAGACGCCGGGCGTGTACCTGTTCCGGGGGCCGAACGACGAGGTCCTCTACGTCGGCACCGCGTCGAACCTGCGGCGCAGGGTGCGGCAGTACTTCACCGGCTCGGAGAGCAGGGGCCGGATCAGGGAGATGGTCGCGCTCGCCGAGCGCGTGGACGGCATCGAGTGCTCGCACGCGCTGGAGGCCCAAGTCCGCGAGCTGCGGCTGCTCTCGGCGCACAAACCCGCGTACAACCGGCGCTCGCGCAATCCCGGCAAGTTCTGGTGGGTCGCGCTGACCGACGAGGCGTTCCCCCGGTTGTCGGTGGTCCGCACTCCGAGAGACGGCGCGCTCGGACCGTTCCGCTCGCGCCGGGCCGCTGCCGACGCCGCCGCGTCGCTGTCCTCCGCCGCAGGGCTGCGGACCTGCACCGACCGGATTCCCGCGACGGGCCAGCGCGGATCGCCGTGCGCGCTGGCCGAACTCGGCCGGTGCGGCGCGCCGTGCGCGGGGCGACAGTCCACCGAGGACTACGCGCCGCTGGTCGGCCGGGTCAGCTCGCTGATCGCGGGCACCGACGGCGACCTGTTGCGCACCGCCGCCCACGAAGTGGACACGCTGGCGAGCGCGAAGCACTTCGAGCTGGCGGCGAGTCGCAGGGACGAGCTGGCCGCGCTGGTGCGCAGCGTGGCCTCGGCGCACTCGATGGCGGCGCTGGCCACGATCGAGGAGCTGATCGCCGCCTCCCCCGACGGCTCGGGCGGCTGGGAGTTCGCCGTCATCCGGCACGGCAGGCTCGCGTCTGCGGGTGTCGCGCGGCACGGCACCGCGCCGATGCCGGTCGTGGCGTCGCTTGTCGCGAGCGCGGAGACGGTCATCGCTGGGGAAGGGCCGTTGCGCGGCGGCTCGCCCGAGGAGGTCTCCGTGCTGCTGCGCTGGCTGCACCGGCCGGGCGTGCGGATCGTGCGCACCACGCAGCCGTGGGCCGAACCCGCCCGCGCCGCTGGCGGTTGGGGCGACTGGCTGGCGCGGGTCTCGCAGGCGCGGGCGCTGGAAACGGCGTCGTAGCGAGCAGCCCAACAACGTCGTCGGGGCTCAGGCGAGCTGGTTCAGCGCCACCTGGATGTCGAACGGCTCACTCGTGCTGAACATCTCCGTCACGGCGGGAGCGTCCTGATAGCCGAACTCTCCCGCGAGGTGCGACGCGGCGAGCGAGAGTGGGTCGCTGAGGTCCAAAATCCAGTAATACGGAATGCTCGCGTCGGCGTATTCGCCGTGTTTGTGCTTGTAGTCGATGCGGTGGGAGCTGGGTGAGACGATCTCGATGACCACGACGACCTCACTCGCCCGCAGCATCCCGCCCTCGTCGCCGACCCGATCGATCGCCGCGCGTTCCACGATGACGAGGTCGGGGCGACGCGAAAAGCCAGGAGAGTCAGCAGGGACCAAGCCCAGATCGACGTCGACGTCCTGGACCACGGTCAGGTTGCTCGGAAGCTGCGGCTTCAACTGAGCGGCCAACTCGAACGACGCGATGTTGTGCCTCGGTGTCGGACTCGGCGACATCATGAGCCGACCTTCCACTAGTTCGGTGTAGCCGAAGTCGGGTTCACCGAGTGCTGCGTACTCCGCGACGGTCAGCAATCGGTCCGACTCGCGCGGTGGCCACCCCGGCGAGTGGTCGGGAAGAGCTGTCATCACGCCACGTCCTCCTTCTCTCGCTGCCAGTCTGCCACCCCATAAGCGCCCACGCGCGGGGCGACACACGAGGTAGCAGGCATCTCGGCAGATCAACGGCGGGCGCTGGAAACCGCGTCGCAGCGAGCATCCCGCTAGCCCATCCGGCCGCTGTCGGTCCTCGGCGATCGGCGTAACCACCACCGCCCACGTATACGAACAATATTCACTTTATTTGGTTCGCGTCGTACGGTGATGTTGATCACAGAACTGGCGTTTCGTCGGTTCGCCACTCACCACGAGGGGGCGTCATGATCACTTCACCCGGTAACCACCCGCTCAGACGCGCGGGCGTGCTCGTGCTCGGCGTGCTCGCCCTGATCGCGGCCCTGTTCCTGGGCACGCCGTTCGCGGCGACCACCGCGCAGGCCGCCCAGCCAACGGTCACCCCGCTGCCGCCGGAGCTGGAGCAGATCCGCGCGCAACGCGCCGTCGAGCGCTACGGCAGTCCGGAGATCCGTCCGCTCGCCGAGCGTGACACCGCCGTCGTCAGCATGGGCGACAGCGAGATCTCCGGCGAAGGCCAAGGCCCGTACGAGACCGGCACCAACGGCGACGACGACGGAGACGGCGACCAGAACTGGTGCCACCGCGCCAAGCACGCCGCCATCCACCGCACCGGCATCCCCGTCGACGTCACCCGCAACCTCGCCTGCTCCGGCGCGGCAACCAAGCACCTCATCGAAGGCAGCGGCGCGCGGCAGTGGGACGAGCTGAACCAGGGCGACCACCTGGCGATCACCGCCCGCAACCTCAACGTGAAGCTGGTCTGGCTCGTCGCGAGCGCCAACGACTCCGGCGGCATCGAGTTCGGACCCGTTGTCACCGACTGCACCATCCGTCGCATCTTCTTCCTTGGCAACTGCTGGCCGGACTACACCGACACCGTCCAGGCGCGCGTGACGGTGTCCGGCGACAACCTGGCCACCGCCGTCACCAGCGTGAAGCAGACCATGACCGACGCCGGGTACGCCGCGAGCGACTACCAGCTCGTCGTGATGAGCTACCCCGGCCCCGCGAGCCCCGACGTCGAGGACAACCCTGATTTCCCCGGCTGGTATCGCGGCGGCTGCCTGCTCTACCTCAAGGACACGGCGCTGGGGCGCAACAAGGTCGTCCCGCTGTTCGAGCGGGCCATCCGCGATGCCGCCGAACAGACCGGGGTGCGCTATCTCGACGCCAGCAGGCTGTTCCACGGCCATGAACCGTGCACCGAACGCACCTGGGTGACCGGGGTGAAGTCCAACGGCGGCGACCCGTTCGACGGCAACACCTACCGGCAGTCGTGGCACCCCAACGCACACGGCCACGGCGCGTTCGGCGCGTGCATGGGCGCGTTCTACGCCCAGCCGTCGCTGCCGACGGCGACGTGCGTCGACCCCGGCAGCGCCAACGACGTCGCGCTCTACGGCGGGCGGCTCGACTTCCGGCAGTTGCGCAACGTCGCGTCCGGGCTGTGCGTCGACTCGGAGGGCTACTCCACCCGCAACACCTACGACCTGCTGCAGTGGACCTGCCACGGCGGGCGCAATCAGGGCTGGTGGCTCGACCCGACGCGCGACACCTTGCACATCGAGCTCACCCACGACCGGTGCGCCACCGCCGAGGGCGGCCACGCGGCGGGGCACGAGCTGGTGGTCTACGACTGCCAGGACGGGCAGAACCAGACGTTCACGCTCGCCGACGGGCTGATCCGCTCGACGGCGATGCCGGGGCTGTGCGCGGCCGTGCCGGGCACCGGCAAGGGCGCGCGGCTGCGGATGGCGTCCTGCGACCGGTCCGACCCGCGCCAGCTGTGGTGGGTGGAACCGAAGACCGGCGACACCGGCTACGGCTACCGGGACTGGATGCCGAGCAGCGCGTACTGACGGGGCTGGGACGGTGCCACGAAGGGATTCTTACTTGCGTCACGTGCAAGTAAGAATCCCTTCGTGACACCAGCGAACCACCCGACAAGCGAAGGCGGGCGGGAGAACGCCGTGTTCTCCCGCCCGCCTTCGTGCGTCTGCGACGCGGTCAGCTCTCGCGCGTGGCCGCTGGCGCCTCGATCTCGGCCTGACCGTCGCCGCTGCCCTCGTCGTGGCCGCTGACGGCGGGGGCCTCGGCGCCGTGACCGTTCGCGCCGTTGCCGTGCTGGGCGGCCTGCGCCCGCTCCAGCGCGATGGTCTCCTCCGCCGGGTCCGGCGTCAGCCACGACCCCGCGACGGCCTTCCCCGCGTAGCCGAGCTCGTTCATCTTCTTCGGCACCGGCGCGCCCTGGTACTCCAGCGGCACCGGGTGGCCGTGGTCGTCGACCGGGCCGAGCGGCTGGTGCACCTCGATGAACTCACCGTGCGGCAGCCGCTTGATGATGCCGGTCTCCACGCCGTGCTCAAGCACCTCGCGGTCCGCCCGCTGCAGGCCGAGGCAGATCCGATACGTCACGTAGTATGCAAGCGGTGGCAACACCAGAATTCCGATGCGCCCAATCCAGGTCATCGCGTTCAGCGAGATGTCGAAGGTGTACGCGAAGATGTCGTTGAACCCGGAGACCTCCAGAACCACCATGAACGCGATGGCCATGGCGCCGATACCGGTCCTGACCGGCACGTCACGCGGGCGTTGCAGGAGATTGTGATGCGCGGTGTCCTTCGACAGCTTGCGTTCGATGAACGGATACGCGATCAACAGCGTGAACAGCACCGGCATCCCGACGCCGCCCGCGAAGAACGCTGGCGGAATCGTGTAGTCACCCAGATACAGCTCCCACGCGGGCCAGATCCGCAGAATGCCGTCCGCCCATGCGAGGTACCAGTCCGGCCACACACCTGCCGAGACCTGCGAGGCGTTGTACGGGCCGATGTTCCACACCGCGTTGATCTGGAACAGGCCGGACATCAGCACGATCACACCGGTGACGGCGGCGAAGAACGCGCCGCCCTTGAGTGCGAACACCGGCATGATGCGCACGCCGACGACGTTGGTCTCCTTGCGCCGGACGCCGGGGAACTGGGTGTGCTTCTGGTACCAGACCAGGCCGAGGTGCACCGCGATCAGCGCGAGCATGATGCCCGGCACGATCAGGATGTGCAGCGTGTACAGCCTCGGGATGATCTCCGTGCCTGGGAACTCCCCGCCGAACAGCGCCCAGTGCACCCACGTGCCCATCACCGGCACCGACAGCGTGATACCGGACAACGTCGCTCGGACACCGGTACCGGAGAGCAGGTCGTCCGGCAGCGAGTAACCGAAGAAGCCCTCGAACATGCCCAGGATCAGCAGCAGCGCGCCGATGACCCAGTTGGCCTCGCGCGGACGACGGAACGCGCCGGTGAAGAACACCCGCAGCAGGTGCGCCGCCATCGCGGCCACGAAGATCAGCGCGGCCCAGTGGTGGATCTGCCGGATGAACAGCCCGCCCCTGACCTCGAACGAGATGTCGAGCGTGCTCGCCATGGCCCGCGACATCTCAACGCCTTGCAAGTTGGTGTACGCGCCGTCGTAGACGACCTCCTCCATGGAGGGGTCGAAGAACAGCGTCAGGTACACACCGGACAGCAGCAGGATGATGAAGCTGTAAAGCGCGACTTCACCGAGCAGGAACGACCAGTGCGTCGGGAAGACCTTGTTCATCTGGTGCCGCATGCCCTTGGCGGCGTGGTAGCGCTTGTCGACCTCTTCCGCCTGCTGCGCAGCGATCTTCTGCGGCAGCGGGTCGCCCTTGGTGGGCGTCGTCAGCTCACTCATGACTTGCGCTCCCAGAATCCCGGACCGATCGGCTCGATGAAGTCGTGCTTGGCCACCAGGTATCCCGTCTCGGGATCCAGCGTGATGGGCAGCTGCGCCAGCGCCCGCGTCGCCGGGCCGAACACCGGCTTCGCGTACTGCAGCGCGTCGAACTGCGACTGGTGGCACGGGCAGAGGATCCGGTTCGTCCGCTGCTCGAACAGCGAGGTCGGGCACCCGACGTGGCTGCAGATCTTGGTGTAAGCGTAGAAGTCGCCGTAGTTGAAGTCCTCCTGGCCCTCGCGCTTGACGACCTTCTCGGCGTCCTGCGGGCGGAGTCGAATCAACATGACTGGATTGTCCGACCGCTTCAGCGCCACGGACAAGGCGTGCTCGTCGTCACGCTCGCTCTCCTTGAACGGAAAGACGGTTTCCATCGAACCCGCGTCGAGGTCCTCCGGCCGGAGGAGCACAACCTCGTGCGGCGTGCCGGTATAGCGGCGCAGGAACACCTTCTGGCCAGGCTCCTCCGGCTGCCAACCGGTGTGGTACAGCCCTTCCTTGCTGCCGGAGTCCTTGTGCGGGTTCTTGACGAACCCGACCAGGGGCAGGATCGCCGCGCCGAGACCGAGCATGCCGACACCGAAGCCAGCGGCGCGCTTGATCGCCGAGCGGCGCGCGACGGTGCTGCGGTTGCCCGCGTCGGCCAAGTGCGCCGCGAACGTCTGCCGGTGCACTTCGTCGGAGCCAGCGCCCATGTTGTCGCCGCGCTGCTGGACGGCGACCTCGTGTGGGATGAACTTCTTGGTGTACTGCAGGATCCCGACCGCGAACGCCAGGATCGAGACGCCCATCGTGACACCCAGCACCGGGGTGTACAGGCTGTACCAGAAGTGTTCCGAACTCTCCGTCGAAGGAGCGTATTCCCACGGCCACCAGATCATCGCGATCAGGAACGCCAGACCGGATACGCCCGCGAGCGTGAACCACAGCGCGATCCCACGCTCGGCGCGCTTCTCGGCGCGGGTTCCCTTGACTGGCCACGGGTCCGGGTACTCGGCGAGCTCGACACCGTCGAGCTTGCCGCCGAGCGCGACCAGCTGGTCGCGGTTCATCTCGGCGAGCTCGGCCTCGGTGGGAAGCTGCTGCTCGTTACCGCTACTCATGACCTGCCCTCGATCCAATCCACAGCGTCGCACCGATGATGGCGCCGATGCCGACGATCCACGCGATGACACCTTCCGATGCTGGGCCCCAGCCGCCGAGCGAGGCGCCACCCGGGTTGTTGTCATCGGCGACCGAATTCACGTACGCGATGATGTCCTTCTTCTCCTCCGGGCTGAGCTGCCGATCGGAGAACTTCGGCATGTTCTGGGGCCCGGACAGCATCGCGGTGTAGAGCTGTTCTTCGCTGGCCGGCGCCAGCGGCGGGGCGTACTTACCTGACGACAGCGCGCCGCCCTTGCCGGTGAAGTTGTGACAGGAAGCGCAGTTCAGCCGGAACAGCTCGGAACCACGGGCTGGGTTGTCGCCGACCAGCGCCTCGCCGGACTCCGACGGCCGCTCGGTGCCACCGCCGTGCGCCTGGATGTACGCGCCGAGCGCGTCGATCTGCTCCGGGGTGAGCTTGGCCGGCTTACGGGCGGCCTGCGCCTCCTGGCGCACCATCGGCATCCGGCCGGTCGACGTCTGGAAGTACACCGCGGCCTCGCCGACGCCGATGAGGCTCGGACCACGGCCCTCGACGCCGTCGAGATTCGCCCCGTGACACGTGATGCACGTGTTGTTGTAGGTCTCGGCGCCCTTCCGCAGCAGCGCGGGGTCCCCCTGCGCCTGCGCGGTCTGAGGCTCCGGCACGAACAGGGCGTAGAGGCCACCAGCGGCCATCAGTGCGATACCGAGCGCGAGCAGGCCGGCGATGCGGCGCCTGGCCTTGCTGCCGGAGCGAACTCGGAGCTTCCTTGGGGTCATGTCTGCGGCAACCTTGCTGTCAGTTCGAGGATGTCACACTGTCTGGTCTGTCTGCGTGTCACGGCACGATGTAGATCACCGCGAACAGGCCGATCCAGACGATGTCGACGAAGTGCCAGTAGTAGGAGACCACGATGGCCGACGTCGCCTGAGCCGGTGTGAACTTACTCATCTTGGTACGCATGAGCAGGTACACGAACGCGATCAGCCCGCCGATCACGTGCAGGCCGTGGAAGCCCGTCGTCAGGTAGAACACGGTGCCGAACGGCCCTGACGGGATCGTGACGCCCTCGTGGACCAGCTGCACGTACTCGTACGCCTGACCGCCGACGAAGATGGCGCCCAGGATGAACGTGAGGATGTACCACCGCCGCAGGCCGAACACGTCGCCCCGCTCGGCGGCGAACACGCCGAGCTGACACGTGAACGACGAAGCCACCAGGATGATCGTGAAGGGCAATGCGTAGGGAATGTCCAGATGGATCTGTTCCCCGGTGGCATCGTTGATCGGTGGCCAGACCCCGTCGTCGTTCTGGGCCTTGACCGTGAAGAACATCGCGAAGAGTCCAGCGAAGAACATGAGTTCACTGGACAGCCAAACGATCGTGCCGACGCTGACCATGTTGGGGCGGTTCAGCGAATGCACGCGCTGGCTGATCGTGGGCGCTGCCGTAGTCACGTCTCGCATTATGGCTTCTCACCTCCCGCGCCGCGTCCCCGGGTAGGAGCATCGGTGATCAACTGCCCGGTAGTGCTGGCCCTTACCTCGGGAAACCTCGATGCAGATAGAGTCAGCGGCGGCAGCCAACGACACCCTGACAAGGGAATGAAGACGGAGGGCCGACCCGCCATGAGCAGCGAGCCGTTGAAAATCCTGGTGCTCAGCCACCGTGCCGACGTCCGTGAGGCGATCATCACAGCGATCGGCCGCAGGCCAGCCGCCGACATCGGCCGCGTGAGCTACGTCGAGGCCGCGACCGTGGCCGATGTGCTCGCCGAGATGGACTCCGGCACCGTTGACCTGGCGATTTTCGACGGCGAAGCGCAGCCGACCGGCGGCATGGGGTTGGCGCGGCAGTTGAAGAACGAGCTTGCCGAGTGCCCGCCGATCGTCGTCTCGGTGCGCCGCGCCGACGACAAGTGGCTCGCCACCTGGTCGCAGGCGGACGCGGTGCTGGTGCACCCGCTCGACCCGATCGCCGCCGCCGAGACCGTGGCCGACGTGCTGCGGAACCGGCTGCCCGCAACGACCGCCCAGTAGCGCCGTAGGAGGACCCGTGAGCACCCACACCTGGCCCGCGCTGCTCGACCAGCTCATCGCGGGCGCCGACCTCACGGCTGAGGACACGGCGTGGGCGATGGCGCAGGTCATGACGGGTGAGGCGACGCCGTCGCAGATCGCGGGCTTCGCGGTCGCGCTGCGCGCCAAGGGTGAGACGCCGAGCGAGGTCATCGGCCTCGCCGACACCATGCTCGCCCACGCGCATCGCGTCGAGGTGCCCGGCACGGCGGTGGACATCGTCGGCACCGGCGGCGACCGGTCCGGCTCGGTCAACGTCTCCACGATGAGCGCGATCGTCACGGCGGCGGCGGGCGTGCCCGTCGTCAAGCACGGCAACCGGGCGGCATCGTCCAGTTGCGGCGCTGCCGACGTCCTCGAGGCGCTGGGCATCGTGGTGAACCTCTCACCCGACGCGGTGCGCTCCTGTGTTGATGAAGTGGGAATCGGGTTCTGCTTCGCGCCGACGTTCCACCCCGCGCTGCGCCACGCAGGACCCACCCGCAAGGAACTGGGCATCCCGACGACGTTCAACCTGCTCGGGCCGCTGACCAACCCGGCACAGCCCAGCGCGGGCCTCGTCGGCTGCGCCTACCCGGACAAGCTGGAGGTGCTGGCACGGGTGTTCGCCGGTCGCGGCGCGAGCGTGCTGGTCGTCCGGGGTGACGACGGTCTCGACGAGCTGACCACGACCACCACGAGCACGGTGTGGCGGGTCAGCGGCGGCGACGTCCAGCAGACGTCGGTCGACCCGGCGGCGTTCGGCATCCCGCGCGCCACGATGGCCGACCTGAAGGGCGGCTCCGCCGAGACGAACGCCACAGTGGTGCGGGACTTGGTCGCGGGCACGCGCGGTCCGGTGCGGGACGCCGTCGTCCTCAACGCGGGCGCGGCGATCGCCTCCTACCGGGGCTTTTCGCCGTCATTGGACGACGACCTGCGTGCGGGCATCGCCACCGCCGAGGAGGCACTGGACTCCGGCAAGGCGGCCACCCTGCTGGACAGCTGGGCGCGGGTGTCGGTGTCGCTAGCGGGCTAGGGCGTAGCGCCCCGTGCGCCGTGTTCCCCACTCACGACGCCGTGTTCCCCGCTCGCGGCGTGTCGGCGCGACCTGCTGCACCCGATCATGAGGCGTTGTGGTGATCCGTATCGCCCCAACGCCTCATGATCCGCCGACGTCGGCGCGCGCGAACGTCGTCCGATACTGACTGGGGCTGGTGCCGCGGAGCCGCGCGAACTGGTGCCGGAGCGCGGCCGCTGAGCCGTAGCCGCAGGCAATGGCGATGTCGTCCACCCCGAGCCCGGTGGTCTCCAGCAGGTGCTGGGCACGGTCCAGCCTGCGTTCGGTGAGCCAGCGGTGCGGGGTCGAGCCGGTGGCGGCGGCGAAGCGGCGCAGGAACGTCCGCTCGCCGAGCCCGCTGCGCTGCGCCAACTCCGCGACGGTCATCGGCTGGTCCAGCCTGCGCTCGATCCACTCAAGCACCTCGGCCACGACGGCGTCGTCGCTCACATCCTCGGGCACGGGTGCGGCGACGAACTGCGCCTGCCCGCCGGTCCGGTGCGGCGCGGTGACCATGCGCCTGGCCAACGCCGTCGCGGCCGCCACTCCTCTGGTCTTGCGGACGAGATGCAGGCAGAGGTCGACGGCCGCGACGGTGCCCGCACTGGTCAGCACCCCGGCGTCCTCGGCGTACAGCGCGCTCGGATCGACCTTGGCGCGCGGGAACGTCCGCCGAAACTGCTGCTCGTAGAACCAGTGCACCGTGCAGTGCCGGTCGTCCAGCAGGCCCGCGTAGCCGAGCGTGAACACGCCCGCGCAGAACCCGGCGACCAGGGCGTTCCGGTCGTGCGCCTCGGCCACGACGTCCAGCACCTCGGCGGGTGGCGGTACGGAACGCGGCGCGCACGTGGGGATGATCACGAGATCCGCCGCGCGCGCCACGGACAGGGGCGCGAGCCCGGCCAGGGTGAACGATGACCAGCTCGCGACCGCTTTCCCGCCCGGTGAGCAGACGGCGAAGTCCCAGCCCTCGATGCCGTCGCCGGTGCGGTCGGTGCCGAAGACCTCGCACGCGACGCCCAGCTCGAACGGCGACACTTCCCCCGCCACGACCACGGCCACCCGGCTCACGGTGCGCGTCATCGAGCCAGTGTCACATCTTTTGCTGTCGATGTCATTTCTGACGCTCGTCGGCCGACCTCGCACCGGGAAGGCTGATCGGCATGACAACGACTCACACTCCTGAATCCCGTGGCATAACTGCGGAATCGCTGACCTCACGGACGCCACTGGTGCAGTGGACGGCCGCCATGGCGCTGTCCGGCACGATCGGCGCGGTCGTCGTGGAGAGCGGCGCGGACGCGCCCGCTGCGGCGTTCGCGCGGTGCCTGGTCGGCGGACTGCTGCTGATCGTGTGGAGTTCGGCGCGCGGCTGGCTGCTGCCGACGTTGCGCGGACTGAGCAGGCGCGACCTCACGATGATCGTGCTCGGCGGCGTGTTGCTGGTGCTGAACTGGGTGCTGTTGTTCACGTCGTACGCGCTGTCGTCGATCTCCGTGGGCACGGTCGTGTACCACACGCAGCCGTTGTTGCTGGTCGGGCTGGCGGCGGCGGTGCTGGGCGAGCGGATCACCCGCAGCCACCTGATGCGCGCAGTGATCGCGTTCGGCGGCGTTGTGGCGATCTCACTCGGCGCGGAAGGCTCGGACGGCCAGCCGGTGCGGTTGTCCGGCATCGCCCTCGCGCTGGCCGCGGCGGCGCTGTACGCGGGGGCGACGTTGATCGCCAAGCAGCTGTCACACCTGCGCCCACACGTGGTCGCGGCCGTGCAACTGACGACTGGAACGGTGCTGCTCGCGCCCGCGCTGCTGTTCACGCCGCTGCCGGGCGACGCGGCGGGGATCGGCTGGCTCCTGCTGCTGGGCACGGTGCACACGGCCGTGATGTACGTGCTGATGTACTCCAGCGTCGGACGACTACCGACCGGGACCGTCGCGGTGATCTCGTACCTGTACCCGGTGGTGGCGGTGATCGTGGACAGCGTCGCCTACGGGCACCGGGTCACGCCCGTGGAAGGCGTGGGGATGCTGGCGATCCTGCTGGCCGCGCTCGCACCGAGGCGGACGGGAACGAGGGACACGACGACGTGAACGAGGGACACGGCGACGCCGGCGCGGAACACGACCGCGCCGGCGTGGCGTGTGCTCAAACCTCAGTCGGCTGCGTGACCAGCCTCGGCGCGACCGCGGTGGTATTCGAACACCAGACCGCCGATGGTGATCAGCAACAGGACAACGCCGATGACAAGCAGCCAGACCTCGAAGTACGCCAGTGCGATACCGGTGATCGCGGCGGCGGCAGCGAGCGCGACCGGCCAGTAGCTGCCGGGGCTGAAGAAGCCCAGCTCGCCAGCGCCGTCGCTGACCTCGGCGTCGTCGTGGTCCTCTGGGCGCTGCTCGATACGGCGTGCGATGAACCGGAAGTAGCTGCCAGCGAGCAACGCGAGACCACCGGTGAGGATGAGCGCCACCGTGCCGATCGGCTCAACGCCGTCCCGAGTCATCAGACCGGTCATCACGGCGTACACGATGGCGATGAAGAACGCGAAGATCGTGACGATCTCGAAAATCCTCGCTTCGACCTTCATCTGGCCGTCACCCTCTCGGCTGTCAGTGTTCTCGGTGCTCGTGGTTCAGTGCGGATGGTCACCGAGTCAGCCCACCGCCGACCCTGCGGTGCGGTCGGTCGTGAACGGGCGGGTCGTGGTCGCGAATGGCGCGCACAGCTCGCCGCAGTTCATCTCCTCCAGCGCCTCGGACGCGGTGTACGGCGCCTGGGTGTCGGGGTTGACCTGCTTCCGCAGCCGGATGTACTCCTCGTACTTGTCCGGCGAGATCGCCCTGAGCTCGAAGTTCATCACCGAGTGGTAGGTGCCGCACAGCTCGGCGCAGCGGCCGACGAACGCGCCTTCCTTGTCGATGCTCGTGACCTGGAAGGTGTTGTCCTGGTTGTTCTTCTCCGGGCGCGGCATCACGTCGCGCTTGAACAGCAGCTCAGGCACCCAAAACGAGTGGATGACGTCGGTGGCTTCCAGATCGAACTGGATTCGCCGGTCGGTGGGCAGGACAAGCAGCGGGATCTCGGTGGAGCTGCCGACAGTGCTGACGGGCTCGCCCTCGGCGTTCTGCTCGTCTTGGTAGCGGAAGTCCCAGTTCCACTGGAACGCGATCACGTCGACGGTGACGTCGGGCTCTTCCTCCTCGGCGAGGACGCTGACCTCGGTGGTCGCGGTGAAGAAGAACAGCACGCAGACCATGATCGTGGGAAGCACGACGGCGAACAGCTCGAGCGGCACGTTGTACTGGAACTGGCGCGGCAGCTCGTCGTCGCCCTTCTTCTTACGGTGGAAGGCCACCGACCAGAAGATCAGGCCCCACACCAGCACGCCGACGGCCAGCGCCGCGAGCACGGTCCACGTCCAGAGCTCGCGCATCTGCTCGGCCTCGGGGGTGATCCCAACCGGCCAGCCGAAACGGAGCACCTCGTCGACCGAGCAGCCACTCACCGTGACGGCGACAGCCCCGGCCAGCGCGGCAAGTTTGCCCGCCCTCGACCACCGTGATGCCGGGACATGCCTCTTCCGACCCACTGCGTCACGCCTCCTCGACTGGTTCACTCACGACGTTTTGTCGCCGAGCGGAGCCTATCCGAACGAAACCGCGTTGAGCGCGCCGGGGCGGCACGGCTCACGTTCGCAGAGCGGGCATACTGATGCCCCACCAGGAATTATCGGCACGACGATGAGGTGTTGCAGCACGTGTGTGGCCTGCTCGGACTGATCTGCGCTAGCGAAGACGACGCCACGGCGGCGCGGCCAGCCGTCAAGGCCGCGCTGCACTGCCAGCGCCACAGAGGTCCCGACGAGAGCGACACCTGGGCCGACGCCGAGGTCGTCTTCGGCTTCAACCGGCTGGCGTTCATCGACGTCGAGCACTCGCACCAGCCGCTGACCTGGGGACCGCCTGAGTCGCCGCAGCGCTACACGCTGAACTTCAACGGCGAGATCTACAACTTCCGTGAGCTGCGGGAACGGCTCGCAAACGAGCACGGCGCGGTGTTCAACACCGAAGGCGACGGCGAGGCCATCATCGCCGCGTACCACTACCTCGGCGAGGGCGCCGTCGATGAGCTGCGCGGCATGTTCGCGTTCCTGCTCTGGGACGCCGAGCGCAAGGTCGTCTTCGGCGCGCGGGACCCGTTCGGCATCAAGCCGCTGTTCTACGCGGCCGGTCCGCGGGGTGTGGCGTTCTCCAGCGAGAAGAAGAGCCTGCTCGAACTGTCGCGGACCCTCGGCACCGGCGACACGCTGGACAAGACCGCGTTGCAGCACTACCTCACGCTGCAGTACGTGCCGGAGCCGGAGACGCTGCACGCCGACGTGCGCCGCGTCGAGTCCGGCTGCCGCTTCACCGCGGCACCCGGCGGTGAGGTGAAGATCACGCGGTACTTCTTCCCGGAGTTCACCGCGCGGCAGGTGGCCGGCGAGGCGGAGTCCACCGCACTGCACCAGCGGATCACCGATGTGATGCGCGACTCGGTCGCCAAGCACATGATCGCGGACCCGGACATCACCGTCGGCGCGTTCCTCTCCGGCGGCATCGACTCCACCGCGACCTGCGCGCTCGCCAAGGAGCACAACCCGAACCTCATCGCGTTCACCACCGGGTTCGAGCGCGAGGGCTACTCCGAGGTGGACGTCGCGGCGGAGTCGGCGGCGGCGATCGGCGTGAAACACGTCGTCCGCACGGTGTCGGCCGACGAGATGATGGCGGCGCTGCCGCTGATCGTCTGGTACCTGGACGATCCGGTCGCCGACCCCGCGCTGGTCCCGCTGTGGTTCATCGCGCGCGAGGCGCGCAAGCACGTGAAGGCAGTGTTGTCCGGCGAGGGCGCGGACGAGCTGTTCGGCGGCTACACCATCTACCGCGAGCCGATCTCGCTGCGCGCGTTCGAGAAGATGCCCGGTGGCGTGCGCCGCGCGCTCGGTAAGGTGTCCACGAAGATCCCGGAGGGCACGCGCGGCAAGGACCTGCTGCGGCGCGGCGCGCTCCCGCTGGAGGAGCGCTACTACGGCAACGCCCGCATCTTCCGGGACGACCAGTTGCGCGGGGTGCTGCGGAGCTACGTCGAGGGCGTCGGGCACGCCGACGTCACCGCTGAGCCGTACCGGATCTCGGCGGGCTGGGACCCGGTGGCGCGGATGCAGCACGTCGACCTGTTCACCTGGCTGCGCGGCGACATCCTCGTCAAGGCGGACAAGATGACGATGGCGAACTCGCTGGAGCTGCGGGTGCCGTTCCTGGACCGCGAGGTGTTCCGGGTCGCCGCCGACATCCCGCTTTCGGAGAAGATCACCAACGAGACGACGAAGCACGCGCTGCGCAAGGCGTTGTCGGAGATCGTGCCGCCGCACGTGCTGAACCGGCGCAAGCTGGGCTTCCCCGTACCGATCCGGTTGTGGCTGCGCGACGAGATGTACGACTGGGCGCGCGGCATCATCAACGACTCGCGCACCGAGGAGTTCCTGGACAAGCAGGCGGTGCTGCGGCTGCTCGACGAGCACAAGTCGGGCTCGCTTGACCACAGCCGCCGCCTCTGGGCGCTGCTGGTGTTCATGCTCTGGCACGGCATCTTCATCGAGGACCGCATCAAGCCGGAGGTCCCGGAACCGCAGTACCCCGTGCGCCTGTAGGCCCGCCGAGCCACGGTCGTGTCCCCCGTTCACGGCGCCGTGTCCCCCCGTTCACGACGTTGTGTTCCTCGGTCAGGACGCCGTGTTCCTCGGTCGCGCGCTCGAGCACGCCACGGACGCGAGTTGATCAGCTTCCTGCGCCGCAGGACCACGAGAACCGGACGAACCGGGCAGGGCATGGTTACAGCGCGCAGGAAGTAGGTGAACTTCCTAGATTGACGCCCTGCGCTTGCCCATACGTCCGCCGCGGGCGTCCGGTTGGCCATGGCACCGCGTCACAGCTAGACACCCATTCGGGCAGATTGGTCTTACCACTTGACCTCTTACCAGTTGGCTGGCTACGGTCCTGGCCATGGCGCTACGACGTGTGGACCGGAGGTCGGTCACCGATGAGGTCTTCGACCAGCTGCTCGCCGACATGATCGACGGCGAACTCGCGGCCGGTGAGCCGTTGCCCAGCGAACGCCGACTCGCCGAGGTGCTCGGCGTGTCGCGCCCTGCGGTGCGCGAGGCGATCCAGCGGATGACGCACGCCGGGCTGGTGCAGGTCAGACAGGGCGGCGGCACCGTCGTGAAGGACTACCGACAGCACGCGGGCCTCGACCTGCTGCCCCGGCTGCTCTCGCCGTCCGGTCAGCCGGACCCGAAAGTGGTGCGCAGCATTCTGGAGGCTCGGCTGCACGTCGGGCCGAAGATCGCGATGCTGGCCGCCGAACGCGGCGGCAAGCGCCTGGCGAACCCACTGGCCGCAGCCGTGGACGCGCTCGACGCGGCAGCGGGCGACGCGGTCACGCAGCAACAGCACGCGCTGACGTTCTGGGACCACGTCGTGGACGGCGCTGACTCGATCGCGTTCCGGCTGATGTTCAACGGACTGCGCGCGGCGTACGAACCCGCGATCGGCGCGCTGACCACCGCCATGGCGGCCGAGGTCACCCGCGTCGACAACTACCGCCTACTCGCCGCCGCCATCGTGGCGGGCGACGTCGACGCCACTCGCACGGCCGCGCTGGACCTGCTGAGCCCAGCGACGAGCGCGATGCTGACCGTCCTCGATCGACTGGAGGAGCTATGACCAGCGAGGCCAACGCGGACATCGACGCCCGCGCGAGGGAGCGGCTGCGTTCGGACGAGGCGGCGATGACCGGCTCCCGCCGGAAGTCGTCGTTGCCGCTCAGCGGAGCGTGGCGCGAGTTCTGGCGACACCCGTCGCCGTGGTTCATCGGCACCACGCTGGTTGGGGCGCTCGTCGCACGGTTGGTCGTCGGCGACTGGCGGCTCACCGACGCGATCGTGCCGGTGATCATGGTCGCGTCATTCCCGTTCGCCGAGTGGATCATCCACGTCTTCGTGCTGCACTGGAAGCCACGCAGGATCGGCACGGTCACCATCGACTCGCTCGTCGCGCGCAAGCACCGCGAGCACCACGCCGACCGCGCGACGTGCCGCTGGTGTTCATCCCCTGGCCCGCACTGACATGGCTGTTGCCCGCCAACACGGCGATCGCGGTGTTCGCGTTTCCTCGCGTCGGTCTCGGCCTGACGTTCCTGGCCACGCTCGCCGCGATCGGCCTCGTGTACGAGTGGGTGCACTACCTGGTGCACAGCGACTACCGGCCGCGCTCGCGGATGTACCGGGCGGTCTGGCGCAATCACCGGCTGCACCATTACAAGAATGAGCACTACTGGTTCACCGTGACGACGTCCGGCACCGCCGACCGGGTGCTGCGGACATACCCCAACCCCAGTGACGTCAGCACTTCCCCCACGGTGAAGGCCCTCCACGCCCAGGAGGCCGCGACCCGCTGAGCGCCGTGTTCGACGCTCACGACGTTGTGTCCGGCACTCGGGACGCCGTGTTCGACGCTCACGACGCCGTGTCCGGCACTCGGACGCCGTGTTCCTCACTCGCTCCCGGCCCGTCGGCCACGACGTGCCGGGAGTCGTTTCTCGACCGTCGGAGATCGACGTCCGAAATACCTTGACTTCAAGTCAACTTGAGGTTTGACGATGAGGTCATGACTGATTCCACGACACCCATCGCCGTCGTTACCGGCGGCTCACGCGGCCTCGGACTCGCCACCGTCACCGAACTGGTGCGCGCCGGCTGGCACGTCGTCACCGGCGCGCGTGACATCGACCGGCTCATCGCCACGACCGAATCCCTTCCCCCGACATCTGTCACCACCGTTCCGGGCGACATCGCCGACCCGGCCCATCGGGCCGCGCTCGCAGCGGCAGCTGCGGAACGCGGCAACGGCGCGTCGCTGGTCATCCATAACGCGAGCGAACTCGGCCCCAGCCCGATGCCGTCGCTCGCCAACTACCCCATCGAGTCACTGGAACGGGTGTACGCGGTCAACGTCTTCGCGCCGCTCGCACTCACCCAACTGCTCCTCCCCCAGTTGCGTGCCAACGCTGGCCGCGTCGTCGCCATCTCGTCGGATGCCGCGATCGAGCCATACGCCGGATGGGGTGGTTATGGTCCGTCGAAGGCGGCACTCGATCACCTGACCGCGATCTTCGCCGCCGAGCACCCGGAGCTGCGGGTGTACTCCTTCGATCCGGGCGACATGAACACCGCCATGCACCAGGCGGCGTTCCCTGGCGAGGACATCAGCGACCGCCCGGACCCCGCCACGGTCGTGCCCGCGCTGCTGCGGCTGCTCGACGCCGACCTGCCGAGCGGCCGGTACCGCGGGGCAGAGCTGACCGAGGCGGCTCCGGCATGACGGCGGTTTCCCTCGCACCGGCAACGCGTTTCACGCTGCCGCCCGACGCCGCGGCGACCGCACCACCGGAACGACGTGGCCTCGCTCGCGACGGCGTGCGGTTGCTGGTCGCGCGGCCGTCGTCGATCGAGCACACCCGGTTCCACGACCTGACCGACCACATTGGACCGGGCGACGTCGTCGTGGTGAACACCTCGGCGACGCTGCCCGCCGCCCTCGACGGCACCCGATCGGACGGCACACCCGTTCCGGTGCACGTATCCACTCGCCTGGACGACGGCGACTGGATCGTTGAGCTACGCCGCACCGACGGACACGGCCCCGATGTCAACGTCGAGCCCGGCGACGTCATCACCCTGCCGGCCGAGGCGCGGCTAAGTCTCGTGTGGCCGTACCCGGATCCGGACGCCCTCAGCTCGCGGCTGTGGCGTGCGACCGTCACACCGGACGTCGACGTCGTCGAGTACCTGACGCAGCATGGTCGGCCAATCCGGTACGGCTACGTCGACCAGCACTTCCCGCTCGCGGACTACCAGACGGTGTTCGCGAACGAGCCAGGCAGCGCCGAGATGGCCAGCGCGGGCAGGCCATTCACGCCCGAACTCCTGGTGCGGCTGCTGGCGTCGGGCGTGTCCGTGGTGCCGATCGTGCTGCACACCGGGGTGTCGAGCCCCGAGCTGCACGAACCGCCAACGCCGGAGCGGTTCGCCGTTCCCGCAGCGACGGCCGAACAGGTGACGGCAGCGCACGCGGCGGGACGTCGAGTGATCGCCGTCGGCACCACGGTCACCCGGGCGTTGGAGACGGCGGCGTCACCGGACGGCACGCTGTCGGCGTCCGAGGGGTGGACGGACCTCGTGCTGGGGCCGGACCATCCTGCGCGCGTCGTGAACGGCCTGATCACGGGGCTGCACCCACCGGAGGCCAGCCACCTGCTGCTACTCGAAGCCGTTGCCGGGCCGGAGCTGGTGGGCAGCGCCTACGACGCGGCGGTACGGCAGCGATACCGCTGGCACGAGTTCGGGGACTCGATGTTGTTCCTGCCGTAGCGACAGACGGGAACGGGGAACACGACCGGGTCACGCCGGGAGGGCGGCGTCGATGTCCGCAGCCGCGTCGTCGCCGTAGGCGCGGCGGATGCGGCTGAGGGCCTGGGCGCGGTCGAACGTCCACTCCTGCGTGCCGACCGTCTCCAGTACCAGCACCGCGATCAGCGAGCCGAGCTGCGCCGCGCGCTCCAGGCCGAGCCCGTGGCGCAGCCCGGCGAGGAAGCCAGCGCGGAAGCCGTCACCGACCCCGGTCGGGTCCGCCTTCGTCGTCTCCGGAACGGCGTTGACGTGCAGCATCGTGCCGTCCGCGCTGACGAGCTCGACGCCCTTCTCCCCCAGCGTCGTGACCCGCAGGCCAACACGGGACAGCACGTCGTCCTCGCTCCAGCCGGTCTTGCGCAGCAGCAGGCCGAACTCGTAGTCGTTGGAGAACAGCAGGTCAGCCCCGTTGATGAACTCCCGCACCTGCTCGCCGTCCATCCTGGCGAGCTGCTGCGACGGGTCGGCGGCGAACGGGTACTCGCGCTGGCGGCACTCCTCGGCGTGACGCAGCATCGCGGCGGGGTCGTCCGGGCTGATCAGCACGAGCCCGAACGTGCCGAGCGGGGCCAGCTCGATGTTGCGCGCCTCGGCCATCGCCCCGGCGTAGAACGTGCCGATCTGGCAGTTGTCCTCGTCGGTGGTGCAGACGAACCGCGCGGTGTGGGCCACCTCGGAGACGTGCACGCCGGTGGTGTCGACGCCGCTACGACGCAGCCACGCGCCGTAGTCGGCGAAGTCGTCCCCGACCGCGCCGACCAGCATCGGCTCCGCACCAAGCACGCCGAGCCCGAACGCGATGTTGCCGCCGATGCCACCCCTGCGGACGACGAGGTCGTCGGCGAGGAAGGACAGCGAGAGCCGATGCAGCTGCTCCTCGACGAGCTGGTCCGCGAACCGGCCCGGGAAGTGCATCAGGTGGTCGGTTGCGATGCTGCCGCACACCGCGAGCCGGGCGCCGGTGATGTCGAGTCGCGGCATATCGCACTCCCGCCGTAGTAACTGTTCGGTAATGCCCCGATGGGGTTGTACCTGGCTCACCTGGGGAAACTACCCAGTGGTAAGGCTACCGACGAACCGGCGTGCCGCCTACCGTCGACGTCGTGAGCACCGTGAAAGAACCCGAAACCTGGCAGCAGCTCATCGCTGACTGCGCGGACATCCCGTCCACTCTCGACGCGCGCCCGGTGGTCATCCCGCCGCGCGCCGCACCGCACTGGGAGGTGGACGAGGCGTGTGAAGCCCAGGTCGCCGACCTGGACGAGTACGTCTGAGGGACCACCGAAATACGTCGGGGCCGCGAGCCGAGTTGGCTCGCGGCCCCGACGTCGTGCTACGTCAGCTCAGTTGAAGGAGTCCCCGCAGGCGCAGGAGCCGCCCGCGTTCGGGTTCTCGATGGTGAAGCCCTGCTTCTCGATCGAGTCGACGAAGTCGATGACGGCGTTGTCCACGTAGGGGGCGCTCATCCGGTCAACGGCCACCTGCAGGCCGTCGAAGTCGCGGAACAGGTCGCCGTCCAGCGTGCGCTCGTCGAAGAACAGCTGGTAGCGCAGGCCGGCACAGCCACCAGGCTGCACCGCGATGCGCAGGTGCATGTCGTCCCGGCCCTCCTGCTCGAGCAGGGCCTTCGCCTTGGCGGCTGCGGTCTCGGTCAGCTCGACACCGTGCGTCTCCGCACCGGTCTCGGTCTGCGCGCCGCTCTGCTCAGCAGTCGTCATGGCTCTCCCATCGAGGTCGCGCGTGTTCTGTCTGCCACGTGTCAACGCTGTGGCCGCGCGGTGTGTTCCACGCAGTCGGTTCTTTTCCATGGTGACATACGACTCCATGGTGACATACGACGCGCTGGCAGGGACAACTCTGTGACATATCGTGCCCGGTGACCTCGTGCGCCCGTAACTCGCTCGGTGCAATACCCTGGCGGCGTGAGGTTCTTGCGTCGAAACAGCAGCTCATCAACCGAGGGTGACGCCGACACCACCGACGTCGACCTCGACGCCGATGCCACCGACGGCGAGGCGTCGGCCGCAACTCGGTCCCACACCCCGAAAAAGGGACGTCCGACCCCAAGCAGGCGCGACGCCGAGGGCAGGCGGCGCGGCCCGGTCGCCCCGCCGCCGAAGACGACCCGCGAGGCGATCAAACGCAGCCGTCAGCTCCGCAAGGAGAAGCCGGTCAGCAAGGAAGAGCGCAAGGCGCAGATGCGGGAGCGCCGCGAGCGCATGATGGCCGGTGACGAGCGCTACCTGCTGCCGCGCGACCGCGGCCCGGTGAAGGCGTTCGTCCGCGACTGCGTGGACGCCCGGCACAACCTGCTCGGGCTGTTCATGCCGCTGGCGATCATCGTGTTCATCTCGCTGCTCATCCCGAACCTGGCGGTGCAGCGGTGGGCCACGCTCCTGACCATGGCGATGCTCGCCGCGATGGCGATCGAAGGCGTCATCAACGGCAGGCGCATCACGGCGCTCGCCAGGGAGAACTTCCCCAACGAGGACATCAAGGGCCGCACGATCGGCTGGTACGCCTTCATCCGGGCGAGCCAGATCCGCAGGCTGCGCGTGCCGAAGCCGAGGCTGAAGCCGGGCGACCCGGTCAAGGTGTCATGAGCGCATCGGAGGAGGACTCCTCGGGCGCGCTCGAGACGGTCGAGACGGCTGGTCCCGCCGACACCGGCTCCGACACCGCCGCGCCGGAGGCCGCCGCCGAGCCCCGGTTCGCCGAGGTCAACCCGCCGGACGGCAACGCCCGCGCCGCGACGCTGCACCTCACGGGTGCGGACAACACGGTGACGTCGGCCGCCGGACCGTTCGGGCTCGGCGTGCTCAATGCCGCCGCCGCGTGGCTCGCCGGATGCCAAGGCCAGTGCCCGCCACGCGTGCCCGCACGCATCCGAGTCGTCGTCTTCGCCGCTGACCACGGCATCGCGGCGCGCGGAGTATCGGCGCGTGCGGCGGACACCACACGGGAACTGGCCGACGCGCTGGCATCGGGCTCCGGTCCGGTCGCCACCGCTGCCGAGGCGGCAGGCGCTACCGTGCGCGTCGTCGACGTCGGCGTCACCGGCGGCGACGGCGGGTTCGCGCTGGGCCACGGCAGCGAGCCGATCGACATCGCCGACGCGCTGACCGAGGCGGACACGCTCGCGGCGGTGCGCGCGGGCATCGCGGTGGCAGACGCGGAGATCGACTCCGGCACGGACCTGCTGGTCGCGGGCGACCTCGGCGTCGGAGCGACGACCCCGGCCGCCGCGTTGATCGCCGCCATGACCGGTACCGAACCGGTCGCCGTCGTCGGACGCGGGTCCGGCATCGACGAGCGGGGCTGGGCCGCCAAGACCACCGCCATCCGCGACGCGCTGCGGCGCGCGAAACCGCACCTCGCCGACCCGCTCGCGCTGCTGCGCACGACGGGTGGCGCGGACATCGCGGCGCTGACCGGCTTCCTCGCGCAGGCTGCGGCGCGCCGCACGCCGGTCGTGCTCGGCGGACTGCCGGTGTGCTCCGCCGCGATGCTGGCCGATGAGCTGGCGCCGGGCACTCGCGAGTGGTTGCTCGCGGCAAGCACCAGCACCGAGCCCGCGCACGAGCTGGCGCTGGAACACCTCAACCGCGCGCCGCTGCTGGACCTGCGGCTCGGTGGCGACTCGGGCACTGCCGACGCGGGCGTCGTCGCGACGTTGCCGCTGCTGACGACGACGGTGCGCGCCCTCGCGGGCTGATCCCGGCGAGGGCGCGTCCCGTTATGACAGCTTATGACAAGGGGTAGCGCCAGCCGTGCGGGTCCTCGCGGGTGCCGACCTGGATGCCCATCAGCTCCTCGCGCAACCGCATGGTCAGCTCGCCCGGCTCCCCACCGGAGATGCTGAACTCGCCACCGGCGTGCTTGACGTGGCCCACCGGCGTGATCACGGCGGCGGTGCCGCAGGCGAACACCTCGGTCAGCTCGCCGGACACGGCGGTCTTCTCCCACTCCTCAGCGGAGAACTTGCGCTCCTCGATGTCGTAGCCGAAGTCACGGGCCAGCGTGATCACCGAGTCACGCGTGACGCCGGGCAGCAGCGTGCCGGTCAGCTCGGGCGTGACGACGCGGGCGTCGGACCCGGAGCCGAGCACGAAGAACAGGTTCATGCCGCCCAGTTCCTCGACCCACTGGTGGCTGGCCGCGTCGAGGTAGACCACCTGGTCGCAGCCTTCCTCGACCGCCTTGGCCTGCGGCAGGAACGATGCGGCGTAGTTCCCGGCGCACTTGGCGTAGCCCGTGCCGCCCGGTGCGGCCCTACTGTACTCGGTGGACATCCACAGCTTCACCGGCTTCGGGCCACTGGCGAAGTACGATCCGGCGGGCGAGGCGAACAGCGTGTACTGGTAGGAGCCAGCTGGCCGGTTCACGCCGAGGCCGACCTCGGTGGAGATCGTGAACGGCCGCAGGTAGAGCGAGGCGCCTTCGGTGTCGGGCACCCAGCGGCCGTCGACGGCGATCAGCTCCCGCAGCGACGCGAGGAACAGTTCCTCAGGCAGCTCGGCAATGGCCAGCCGCTGCGCCGACGTGCGGAACCGCGCGGCGTTCATCTCGGGGCGGAAGGCCGCGATGGACCCGTCCGGCTGCCGGTACGCTTTGAGCCCCTCGAAGATCGCCTGGCCGTAGTGCAACACCGATGTCGCGGGGTCGAGGGTGAACGGGGCGTAGGGCGTGACGGCGGCGTCGTGCCAGCCCTGCTCGGCATGCCACGAAATGGTCACCATGTGGTCGGTGAACTGGGTGCCGAACCCCGGATTAGCCAATACCTCCGCAACGCGCTCCGGGGTCGCCGGGGACGGGCTGGGAGTGTTGGTGAATGGCATGGTGTTCGTCATGGGGGAACAGTATCGCTTGACACGCGCGCACGGCACCGTCGGTTCCGTAACAACCCGGCGAGCATGTCGCCGATCGCCAGCGTGGCGGCCACGGCGAGCGCGGTGGCAGGGCCGAGCAACGTCGCTGCGGCGGCGAGCGCGTAGCCAACTCCGACGAGCGCACGCGGCCCGGTGGCCAGCTCACGCCGCGCCGAGGCCAGCACGACGAGCAGCGCGGGCACCGTCGCCAGCACGACGACGACGTGGAACAGCGTGGTCAGCGCGGTCGCGTCGGCGGCGGCGAGCGCGTCCCGCAGCGACGTCGGCGCGAGCGAGAGCCGTACCGGTCCAAGCTGGTAGAGCGCCGCCAGCGACACCGCGACCGCGAGCACGGTGGCTGTCGCGAGCCGGATGAACGACGTGCCGCGTCCGCTGGCGACGTCGAGCAGCGCGGCGAACAGCACCGCCGTGAGCAGCACCCCGACCACCGCTGGCGTGCCGCCGTCCGCGGACGCCATGCCGTCGGCCGGGGTGATCCCGGCACACACGCCCACGAACGCGAGCGCGGCCACGGTCAGCACCACGGCGAGCGCTCGGCGCAGGCTGCGCGGGACGTCGAGCCACAACGCCGCGATCCCGACGACAACGACCAGCCCCGCCGCGACCAACTCCGGCTCCCCCGGCGCGAGGTACACCGCCGCCGTGCCCGAGGCCATCGCGCCGAGCGCGAGTTGAGTGCCCGCCCGCAGTGTGCGGTGAACGACGCTTTCACTGCGCCCAACGCAGTGAAAGCGTCTTTCAGCGCGCCGGGCAGCGCGCCGGGCCAGCCCCACGACCAGCGCTGACAGCACGATCCCCACCGGGAAGTACGGCCCGGCAAGGGCGGCGCCCGCCGCGCAGGCAACCAGCAGGCCAGCGCCGAGTATCACGACCGATCACCACCTGTTGTCGCAACGTGACCCCTGAGGTCATTAGCATGGCGCACGTTCACACCGATTCCGCTGCTACCCCGGCGGCCGACGACGCATGCGCGAGGAGCCACAAGTGACCGTGCCGAAGTTCGCCCTGATCGCCAACACTGATGACGCCATCGCCAAACGGAAGGCGGAGGTCATCATCATTGGCACCGTCAAGGCGGACGAGGGCGGCCCGACGCTGGCGACCGGCGCTGACGTCGTCGACGAAGCCTTCGACGGCACGCTGCTCGACGCGCTGACCTCGCTTGGCGCGACCGGCAAGGCCGAGGAGCTGGTCAAGGTTCCGGCGTTCGGCAAGCTGGGCGCCACCGCCGTCTACGCCGTCGGCCTCGGTACGGCGAAGGACGGCGAGATCACCGCGCAACAGGTGCGGCTCGCCTCCGGTGCCGCCGCCCGCGCGCTGACCGACGTCTCCCGCGCCGTCACCACGCTGTCCGCGATCGACGTCCAGGCCGCCGTCGAGGGCACCGCGCTTGGCGCCTACACCTTCACCGAATACAAGTCCGAGCAGAACGGCACACCGGTCGGCGAGGTAGACGTCGTCGCGCCCGCCAGCGACGCCAAGAGCGACAAGAAGGCGACCGAGAAGACCGTCACGGCGGCGACCGCCATCGCCGAGGCCGTGATCATCGCCCGCGACCTGGTCAACACCCCGCCGAGCCACCTGTTCCCCGCGTCGTTCGCGGAGCGGGCCACAGCACTCGGCAAGGAGCACGGCCTCGACGTCGAGGTGCTGGACGAGAAGGAGCTGGAGCGCGAGGGCTTCGGCGGCATCCTCGGCGTCGGCAGCGGCTCGTCGCGCCCGCCGCGCCTGGTGCGGCTGCACCACAAGGGCGACAAGAAGGCGCGCAAGGTCGCGCTGGTCGGCAAGGGCATCACCTTCGACACCGGCGGCATCTCCCTCAAGCCCGCCGCGAGCATGGACAAGATGACCTCGGACATGGCGGGTGCCGCCGCGATGCTGGCCACCGTGGTGCTGGCCGCCAAGCTGCACTACCCGGTCGACGTCACCGCGTACCTGCCGCTCGCGGAGAACATGCCGTCGGCGACCGCGTACCGGCCGGGCGACGTGCTGCGGATGTACGGCGGCAAGACCGTCGAGGTCCTCAACACCGACGCCGAGGGCAGGCTGGTGCTGGCCGACGCCATCGTGCGGGCGTGCGAGGACGAGCCGGATTACCTGATCGAGACGTCCACGCTGACCGGCGCGCAGGTCGTCGCGCTGGGCAACCGCACCGCCGGGGTCATGGGCTCGGACGAGTTCCGCGACCGGGTGGCCGAGCTGGCGCAGCGCACCGGCGAGGGCGGCTGGGCGATGCCGCTGCCCGAGGAGCTGCGCGGCGACCTGGACTCCAACCTCGCCGACATCGCCAACGTGACCGGCCACCGCTGGGGCGGGATGCTCGTCGCTGGGGTGTTCCTGCGGGAGTTCGTCGCGGCGAACCTGCCGTGGGCGCACATCGACATCGCAGGCCCTTCGTACAACAGCGACAGCCCGTGGGGCTACACGGGCAAGGGCGGCACCGGCGTCCCGGTGCGCACACTCGCGGCCGTGCTCGCCGACATCGCGGAGAACGGCTGACCCAGCACCATGCTGGGTGGATTCGGGGAACTGGGGTCGGTGTTCGAGCCGAGGGCCTACACCGACGCCTGCGTGGCCGACGTCCTACTGGGCGCACCGGCCACGCACGCGACCGTCATCGGCGACGCCGCGCTGCTGCTGACCTGCGTCGGCGGCGGTGCGGCCGCTGATCGGCTCTGCGACCGGTGGCTGGCGCTGACCGAGCAGTCCGCCACCGACCTGCTGCGCGACGACGCGGCCGCGCGTGGGTTCGCGCAGTTGTTCGCGGCACGCGGCACGCTCCCGACGTGGGCGCTGAGCCTGACACCGTTGGACGTCGAGGCCGAGGCGGACACGCACCGCAGGTGGCTGGACCGCGCGGACTCCCCCGTCGATGCGGGCGCGTTCGGGACGTCGACGGCGGGCCGCGTCGTCGAGGGCCTGGCACAGCACGCGGCGGCCGAGCCGAACCCCCTCCGGCGGCTCGCGGCCCGGGCGGACGACGCGGCGGCCGACAGCGACCAGGATCGTGCCCGCGAGCTGGTGGCCGAGTGGGCGGACCGTGCGGGCCCCCGGCCACCGGTCGCCCAGCTCGCGGGCTGTGGCCACCTCGCCCCGCTGCTCATCGAGGGCGCGCTCGCGACACCGCTCGGCGGTGTCGGCGGTGGCTGGCCGGACGACTGCGCGGACGCCCTACTCGTCGCGCTCCGACTCCGGCTGCAGGACCAGCGAACTGGCGCGCCGGACGACAGCGGCATGGCGGGCATGGCGGAACTGGTGCGCCGCGTCCTCGCCGCCCGCCACGCCGGAGCCGCCGAGGACGAACCGGCGCCAGAACCGGAGCCGCCCGCCACCGCCGAGGCCATCGCGGCGGCCGAACACCGCATCGGGCACCGGCTGCCCGAGGACTACCGCGCCTTCCTCGCCATGACCAACGGCCTGCCCGCCGACGTCGTCTTCCCCCGGCTGCTACCCGCCGACGAGCTCCAGCCCACCGAAGGCGGCGTCGTCGTCATCAGCGACCGCACGGCGGACGGTCTCGTCACCCTGGTGCCGCCCGGCTCGGCCGACGGCCGCTGGCGCGTCGTCGAGGTCGATCTCGGCCTCGGGTCGACGGCGCATCCGAGCTTTACCGCCCTGCTCAGAGCACATCTTGAGTTACTTGGGGGTAACGATGCCGCCGCAGAGCGGGAGGGGCCGTAACGCTAGGCTTCACCCGCTTGGCGTCTACGCCGCTGCAGAATTCGCTGCCGCTCGGTGTAGTCCCGCATCCGTTGCGGATAACCGACCTTGGCGACCTCATAGACCGGGATGGACCGCTTGTGGCCAAACTTCTGCGCCGCCTCGAGGCTGCCGATCCGACGACGCGTCCACTCGCCGTCGTGGGCAATGAGCACCACGGTGGTCTCGGTGACCACCGTCGGCGGCTCGACGTACGCCTCGACGCCCTTGCGGGCACTCGCCCACTCGTCGAGGTGCGTCACGTCGGCCGAGGACGACTGGCGCAGCGTCCCTGGCCGCTTCTTTGCCTTGCGACGCTTGCGCATCGAGTCGAACAGCCCCACTCCGACCCCTCCTACCTCTTCCGTCGTACCCGATCATTGTGCCGTAACCCACGGCATGAGACGGCGGCTCAGTCGCCAGCGTGGCAAACGTAATGACAAGATGAGGTGAAGCAAAGTCAAGCCCCGGCCACGACCCCAGGCTGGCGGCAGCACCACAACCGACGAGCGAAGCTCTACGACAGGAGTTGAGACCGTGACCGAGACGTCCGCCGACCTCGTGATCCTTGGTGGCGGTTCGGGCGGCTATGCCGCGGCGTTCCGCGCAGCCGAGCTGGGCCTTTCCGTGATCCTGGTGGAAAAGGACAAGCTGGGCGGAACCTGCCTGCACCGAGGCTGCATCCCGACCAAGGCGCTGCTGCACGCCGCCGAGGTCGCCGATTCCGCCCGCGACGGCGAGTCGTTCGGGGTCAAGACGGTCTTCGAGGGCATCGACATGGCCGGCGTCAACAAGTACAAGGACGGCATCGTCAGCCGCCTGTACAAGGGCCTGCAGGGACTGGCAAAGGCGCACGAGGTGACCCTCGTCGAGGGCGCTGGCACGTTCGTCTCCCCCAACGCCGTCGACGTGAACGGCACCCGCTACACCGGCAAGCACGTGCTGCTCGCGACCGGCTCGTACTCCAAGTCGCTGCCCGACCTCGACCTCACCGGCCGGATCATCGCCAGCGAGCAGGCGTTGGCGCTTGACTACGTGCCGGAGAAGGTCGTCGTGCTCGGCGGCGGCGTCATCGGCGTCGAGTTCGCCAGCGTGTGGGCGTCGTTCGGCGCGGACGTCACCATCGTCGAGGCGCTGCCGAGGCTGGTACCCAACGAGGACGAGTTCGCGTCCAAGCAGCTCGAGCGGGCATTCCGCCGCCGCAAGATCGCGTTCAAGACCGGCGTGAAGTTCACCGCTGCCACGCAGAGCGAGAACGGCGTGAGCGTGTCGCTGGAGTCCGGCGAGACGCTGGACGCCGACCTGCTGCTCGTCGCCGTCGGGCGCGGACCGAACACCGCTGGCCACGGCTTCGAGGAGGCCGGGGTCACGATGGACCGGGGCTTCGTCACCACAGACGACCGGCTGCGCACGAACCTGCCCGGCGTGTACGCCGTCGGCGACATCGTGCCCGGCCTGCAGCTCGCGCACCGTGGCTTCGCGCAGGGGATCTTCGTCGCGGAGGACATCGCGGGGCTCAACCCGAGCCCGATCGACGAGGACGGCATCCCCCGCGTGACCTACTCGCACCCCGAGGTCGCCTCGGTGGGTCTCACCGAGGACCAGGCCAAGGAGCAGTACGGCTCCGACGTCACCACGTTCACCTACGACCTCGGCGGCAACGGCAAGAGCCAGATCCTCAAGACGTCCGGGGCGATCAAGCTGGTCAAGGCGCCGGACGGTCCGGTCGTCGGCCTGCACCTCGTCGGTGACCGCGTCGGCGAGCTGATCGGGGAGGCGCAACTCATCTACAACTGGGAGGCTTTCCCCGAGGACGTCGCTCCGCTGATCCACGCGCACCCGACCCAGACCGAGGCGCTCGGTGAGGCCCACCTCGCGCTCGCCGGCAAGCCCCTGCACGTACACGGCTGACTGCCTCAGCCGCCGACCATCCGTCCAGTCACACATCGTCCTGAGGAGTCAACAGCGATGGCCTTCTCCGTCACATTGCCGGAACTCGGTGAGAGCGTCACGGAGGGAACCGTCACCCGGTGGTTGAAGCAAGAGGGTGACACGGTGGCGGTCGACGAGCCGCTACTGGAGATCT
>WHTY01000086.1 GCA_009377475.1 Actinophytocola sp. | reverse complement strand
GGCGGTCTTCGGGTCGACGCGCAGCCGTTCGGCCACGTCACTGGGGGTGAGGCCGTTCTTCAACAGGGCGTCGCGCAGGCGTTCGTTGGGCATCAGCTCCCCAGGGGCAGGCTCGGACGTCCCCACTGTAGCGAGGACGTCTACAGCCGTCCTGCCAGATGGTGAAGTTGTCCCCCTGCCCTGGGGCACCTTGTTCTCACAGCGATGCAGGACAAGGCCCGACAGGCCGGAAGGGACGACCGATGAAGCGCTACGTAGAGGTTCAGGAAGACCGAAGCATCCGCCTTCGCGTCGGCTTGGCGCTGCTGGCGGCGCTGATCGTGTACGGGATGATCGAGCATCCCGAGGCGACCGCGCAGATCGCCGGGCAGTTGTTCGAGGCGCTCAGGGCGATCGGCGATGGTGTGCTGGGCATGCTCGGTTCGGCGGGGTCGCGGCGATGAGTGACCGCTCGATCGAGCCCGGGGAGCTGCGACGTCTGCGACGTGAGCTCGACCTGCTCGCCCGTCAGCTCCAGCGGTGCTCGCGCGATCTACAGGTCCGGCTCAACGACCTTGCTGATGGTCCTCGCGGCGAGCGGCCTGCTCGAGTTCGCTCACCCGCTTGTCGAGCTCGGAGAGCGTCTTCTCCATGACTTTGCGAAGCGAGTCGATCTCGCGCGTGAGCTGGACGTACTCGGGGCTGGGCTCGGCAGGCGCGGGTTCGCGCAAGACGTAGACGCCCTTGCCGGGGTGTCCTTCGACGAGGCCCTCCACCTGGAGCTCCTTGACCGCGGCGCGGGCGACGGTCATGGAGACGTCGTAGGTATCCATGAGCTGGCCGGTCGAGGGCAGCGGTGTGTCGAGCGGGTAGGTGCCGTTGGAGATCTTGGCGCGCAGCTCGTCGGCGATGTGCTGGTACCGGGCCCGCCGGGTCGCGCCGCTCAACCTGACCTCCGAACTGTGCCGACTGTGTGCACCTAGTTCATCACACCGGACACGCCGACGCAGCACCGCCGTTTGACAGCCTTATGCATAAGGAAGCACTATGTCGATAAGGACGGATACGGGAGAACGGAGAACGACTTCATGACACGCCTGATCGCCACCGGGCCGCAGCAAGCCCCGCGCTTCTACAACGTCTCGCAGGCAGCTGGGCTGCTCGGTGTGTCACCGATGACGATCTACCGCGAGATCCAGCTGGATCGGTTTCCCGCGGTGCAGATCCGGGGTCGCTATTTGATTCCGGCGAAGGCCATCGACGAGATGGAAGCCGCCGCCATGACCGTGCAGTCGGTCGTCTCGGCCGCGGACTTCGCACCCGAGGGGGTGGCGTAGCGATGCCGACGCGTGTGACCGCCGCGCAGATCGAAGAAGCCCTCGACGCCGTCCTGGCCGACGTCGAACACGAGCTGCGCACCCCGCCGGAGCGGCGCACCGCCGACACGTATGAGCGGTTGGCGCTGCTGCACCGGCAGGAGGCGCAGGCGTGGCAGGCCTATGTGGAGCTGGCGCACCGTCGTGTCGCCTGGACGGCCGCCTGCGCGGCGGCCGACCGCGCCCACCGGCTGGCGACGCGCTACGAGCACAAGGCTGTCGCGCTGTTGCAGGACTCCGGGCAGCTGTGGCCGATCGAGCACGTCGCTGGGGAGGTCGCCTGATGGACGCGCACGCGATGACCGACCTGCTGCGCGCGATGGACGTGCCTCGCTGGGACGAGGGCGCCCTGTGCGCGCAGACCGATCCCGAACTGTTCTTTCCCGAAGTCGGCCAGACCGACGTCGTCCGCGAAGCCCGCCAGCTGTGCGCCCGCTGCCCGCTACTTCGGGAGTGCCGCGAATACGCCATCCGCCGTGGCGAATCGCATGGCATCTGGGGCGGCACCACCGACCGCGAACGTCGCCGGATCCGCATGGAACGACGCAGGGGAGCAGCAGCGTGAACCCTCGGCGCGACGTCTGGATCTGGCTCGGCATCGGCGTGGTGGCGCTGGCCGCCGCGGTGATGTCGTTCGACGCGCTGCGCCGCCTGGCCGTCCGAGCCGGCGTCGTCGCCGAATTGGCGTGGCTGCTACCGCTGGCGATCGACGCCGCCGTACTGGTTGCCACTCGCGCCTGGCTCGTCGGCTACACCGGCGCTCGGGTCAGCGGCTACGCCTGCAACCTCGCGTTCGGCGCGCTCACCTTGTCGGTCGCGGGTAACGCCGCCGAACACGGCATGGCCGCCTACGCCATCGCTACTCCGTGGTGGGTCGTGGTGGCGGTGTCGGCAGTCCCGCCCACGATGCTCGGTGCCATCGCCCACCTGGCGGCGCTGGCCGCCACCGAGCGCCACACCACCGACACGGCCGCCAGTGCTCAACGGCCGGTCGCCGCCACCGCCACGACGCAGCGCCACACCGACAGCACCCCGTCCACGACGGACGATGCCGCCACCCGGGCCGCCGCGCCACCGGACCCGCCACTGGCCGCCACCTCCGAGCGTGACGCGCTTCCGCCTGGCGGCAAAGCGGCACGGATGCGCGCCACCTTCGAGCGCTACCGCGACGAAGGACGTCTCAAGGAACTCACCGGCGCAGCGCTCGCCCGCTCCGCTGACGCCACACCAAGCCTCGGCCGCCGCTACCTGGCCCAGTGGCGCGCCGAACTCGACACCGTCGCCGACACCGATGAGCACGCCGCATGAATAGGAGGACCACGCGATGGCCGCACGACGACTTCACTGCCGCGCCCGCGCGAGGTGCGTAACCGGGAAACGGTCCTATCCGGACCACCACACCGCCCAACAAGTTCTCGGACAGATCTGGGCGACGTGCAAACCCGGTCGCCGGTTGGAGTGCCGTGTCTACCACTGCGGGCGGTGCGGCCGTTGGCACCTCACCAGCATGCCGCTCGCCCAAGGCGCCTGAACAGGAAGGACGAACCGCTGATGATCTACCAGATTGTCGACCGCGACGGGGACGTGCTCGGCGAGTACGACGACTACGGCGAAGCCGCCGAACGGCTCAACGACATCAACGACCAGTGCGGACCGATTGCCGGGCTCCGCAACATCAGCGAACCCGACGACTAGCGCACGCCGGGTGGTGGCCGACCGGCCATGCGGCCTCGGCCACCACCCGGCCCCCAACAACCGAGCGGAGGAAGCCGCGATGCCCTGGATCTGCCCGGAATGCGGCGAGGACGCCGTCAGACGCACGCCGCACGACCTCACGCCGCAGCAGCAGAACGACGGTCGGCGGCCGCGGTTCGCCCACCGCGATGGCACACAGCTGTGTCCGGTGGTCGGCCCGCGCGGCTATGAGCCTGCCGAACCGATCCGCCGCTGACGAAGGAGAACACCGCTCATGGCGAGACAGCTGCTCGACCTTGCCCTCCGCCGGGACGGCCGGGAGTTGGAGCGTGTGCGCACGCTGCTGGACCCCGACGACGGCGACCAGTTGCTCGCGCACCTGCTGGCCGCGCTCAAACGCAACGACATCAGCCTCCGCGACATCGCCACTTGCGTCCTCGACGTCCGCAAGCCCGGGTTCCGGGATCCAGAGTTCCACTTCACCGCGCTCGACGATCGGGGGAGGCGCTGACATGGCCGGACATCGTCGCCGCGCTGGCCGTCCGTTGCTCGACCAGCAACGCGAGCAACGACGGCTGGCGCGGCTCGCCGACCGGCTCGACACCGCCCGAACGCATAGCGAGCGGGTTGCCGCGGCCTGCGACTACCTCCGCGGCGGCCTCAAACACGCCGACCCCGCCGTCGCCGAACACGTCACGACCGAGGTCGTCGACTACCTCACCGCCGCAGGCAAGCGCGCCTTCGCCAGCCGCCGGAAGAAGGGAGCAGCCTCATGACCACGCCACACCGAGCTACGCGGCGTGACAACCACACCGGTGTTGCGCTTCGCGCCGTGCCACCGCCCGAGAACGGTGCCAACGCGGGAGTACGCGAACCCGCGCGCGCGAAGGAAAGCACCCAACCGCAACAGCATTCGCAACCCGCAGACGTCACCCTGCGCAGTCGCCTGGGTGATCTGGCGACGCGGGTGGGGACGCTGTTCACGCCGCCCAATCCGCGAACGACGTCGCCGCCATCGTGGGACCAGCTGATCGAGTACGGCGACCGCGGTCGGCAAGCCCCGAAAGATGGGTGGCCCCGCACGCTCAGCGTGCTGTGGTCTCGCGTCGTCGCACTCCCGGGGCGGGCGTTGGCGATCTGGCTGGACTGGATCACTCGCTGTCCCTCCCGCTCGCTGGTCGCGCTCGTGCTGTACGCGCTGCTCGCGCATCTTCCCGGAATGGGGTGGCTGCCGTGGTTCTACTGACCGCCACCTCGCGGAGGAGTGAGGCGCGATGACGACAACCGTCCTCGGGATCATCTCGCTGGCCGTGGTGTTCTGGGCGGTCTGGGCGAAGAAGTTCCCGCGCGCCAACGTCGTGCTCGCCCTGATCGCCGGGTTCACCCTCGCTGGCGGCATGCTCTACGACATCGCCCAGCGCGGCGCGAACGTCCTGCAGTCCGCCGTCACCGCCATCAGCAACGCCTTGGTCGGCGCGTCCGTGTCGCTGGTGATCGGGGTGCTGCTCGTGCTCGAACTGTGG
The DNA here is from genome assembly GCA_009377475.1 of Actinophytocola sp. Lineage (GTDB taxonomy): Bacteria > Actinomycetota > Actinomycetes > Mycobacteriales > Pseudonocardiaceae > Haloechinothrix_A. The sequence continues at coordinate 17,895 of WHTY01000086.1, read as the reverse complement.
CGCGTGCTCACACGTCGCGGTGGCGGACAGCCGCACCGGGTCATCCACCCGATCTTGGCGTTCCTCGCACCGGTCCTGCTGATGGCTGCCGGTGGGATCTTCGCCGAACTCGCCGGACTGCTCGATCGCGGCGTGGACTCCGTCAACGAGGTCACCCGCACCGTCATCGGGATGCGAGGCCGCTGATGGAACCGGTGATCTTCTCCCTGCTGGTGGCGTGGGCGCTGGTGCGCTACGGCGCCACCGACCTGGTCGCCACCGCCCGCGGCACCGAGTCACCGCGCTACCGCGAACGCCGCGAACGCCAGGCGCGACAGCACGAACGGTGGATGGCACACACGCAGCGCGGACCCACGATCGGGCAGGCAGTGGCGACGCGGATCGCGAACCGGATCGCCCACCCGAAGCCGCTACGGGACCGCACCACGCATGGGCCGTTCCGCCGCTTCCTGGGGGAGTGGTGGGAGGACTCGTGGAATCACGCCACCGAGGCGCGCCACCGTCACCACGACCGCAAACACGTCGGGGATCTACCGCGCCAGCGGGCGTGGCGCGCTACTCAGCGGGCCTGCCGCCACGCCTACCACCAGTGGCGCCAGCGCCACGACGCCACCACCGGCAGGCGTGACGACACGGGTGGCGCGACCGACGGCGCCACCACGCCGAACACCGAGACCGACACCGGCCCGATCCACGTCGTCGCCGAGCGGCTCCTGCCCGCGAACGCCACCGGCACCGGCGCCGGTGACGACGTCAGCGCTGGCGCACGCGGCCATGACGAGGAGTTCGGCGCCCCGCTCCGGCACACCGTCGACCCGGAACATCCGCGCACCGAACCGGAAAGGAACACCGCCACCATGACCGACGACCACGTTCCCGACGCCGCAGCCGCACCGTCCGGCGAAGTCACCAGCATCGGCAGCGCGCTCGACTACACCCGCGGCATGGCCGAGCAGTTCCACGCCGCGACCACACACGCCGAGGCGCTCGCGGCCCAGGCCACCCAAATGTCGACCTGGTCCACCCAGTCCTCGGCCGGTGCGGAGTCAGCCGTCGCCGGGATCACCTCCGGCGAGGTCACTGGCGAAGCCGTCGAACGACTCACCGCCGCACACGAGCAGATGATCGCCGCAGCCGACTGCGTGTACCAGGCTGTCGAGGCCCTGCAGCTGGCGCAGCAACAGTTCGCCGCGACCGCCGAAGGATTCGACGCCGCGCGCCAGGCCTTCGAACGTCAGCAGACCGTCGCCGAGGCCTACGCCGTCAACCCCGACGCGGGCTCGAAGCAGTTCAACACCTACGCCTAACCCATCCAGAGGGGAGCAACTCCGCGATGATCGACAACACGCATCCGACGCCGTCCGGCGAGGTCACCAACCTCGGCACGGCGATCGCGTTCACCAGCGACATGCGCGACGAGTTCCGCGCCGCCGTAGGAAACATCGAGACCATGGCGCTGCAATCCGGGCAGATCGCCGAGTGGACCGCGCGATGCTCGAGCAACGCCGAAGTCGCCCTGGCCAGCCTCGCCGCAGGCGACGTCACCGGTGAGGCCGTGAACAGCCTCAACGTGGCCCGTCAACAGATCCAGTCCGCAGCGAGGAACATCTACGGCGCCTCCGAGACGATGCTGGCCGCGTTCGAGGAGTTCGGCCTCACGGCCGACGCGCTGGAAGGCGCCCATCGGGCGCTGCAACGGCACACCGCCGTCGCCGAGGCCTACGCCGTCAACCCCGACGCGGGCTCCAAGCAGTTCAACACCTACCACTGACCACCCTGGCAGGAGGCCGATTCCGTTATGCCTTACGACCCGGCGCGCCACCGTGCGTGGCTCGACGACGATGCCTGGTTCATCGACGCCTGCCTCTTCGGACGCTGCGGCCCAGCCGCCCAGCAAGCCGCCGAGCACGTGATCAACCGGTGCCCGCGCGGCGAGCCGTGGGACCACCCCCGCATGGCCGACCAGATCCTCAAACAGCTCTAGTCGAAAGGACAAGCCCACGATGTCCGCAGCGTCCGACGACGAGGACTACGTGCCCGTGCTGTGCGATCCCGAGTGCGACAGGCCGTTGCCGGACTGCTCGTGCCGGGGGTGCCGATCACAGGGCTACCACCCGCCCGACGACGACTGCCTGTACGGCAACCCGTCGCAGGATTCCTAGATCCATCGGCCACTCGATTTCGAGCAGAAGGGAGGAAGTCGTGACGCGACGCCGACAGCGCCAAAGCGAGGGGCTGAGTGCCCGCGAGCAGGCGCGAGTTCAGGCGGCCGTTACGACCGCGCTGGCGGCCCTCGACAAGCCACCGCGCACACACGGCACCGAGCTTGTGCCCGCACCGAACCGCCAGCTTGAGCCTGCGACGCAATCGGCCGAGACGACCGCAGAAAGCCCGGAAAGCCACCGCGACCGCCACGGCCGAACACGGAATCCGGGGTGGCGGTCGCTGGCGCACCGCAACCGCCGGCAACTGCTGCCGTGGAAAGCCACGCTCGCCGTCGCGCTTTCCGGATACCTCGCCGCGCTCGTCGGATGGGTGACCGGCGAGAGCGTGCTCGTCGGACAGATCACCACCGCCACCTGCGCCACTGCGGTAATGGCGCTCCTGATCGGGCTACGGCGCAAGCACACCCACCCATACTGGGGCGGATGGCTCCTGGCCTGCGCGATCAACGGCGGCGCCTGGATCACCACCACCGCCTTCTGCGGCACCAGCTACCCGCTGCTGGTCTGGCTGTGCGCGTCACCCTGCCTGCTCGGGTTGCGATGGTGGCGACACGTGCGCCACCCCTCCAGCGCCACCGACACCGATAACGGCACCGGGCACCGGGGCGCGCAACTGCTCCACGACTGGGCCACGAACGCCGGTTGCTCTGGCGGACCCGCCCCGGGAACGCGCCTGACCAACCTCACCCCGTACCGATACGGCTATACCGGCGAGCTACGGCTCGTGCGCGGCAAGCAGTCATTGGCCGACGTCCAGGCCGCCCTCCCACGGTTATCGACCGCGCTCGACGTCGCCCGCGAGCACCTGGTCGTGGAGGAACATCCTGATGGACCACCTTCGCGGCTGCGCATCCAGATCGTCACGAAGTCCCCAGTGACCACCGCCGCGTACTTCGACCAGCCGGTCTACCGCGACGGTCGCATCCTGCTCGGCCCGTACGCCGACGGACTCGGCGACGCCAGCTTCGTGCTGCATTCCGACGACTCGATGGAGTCCGGATACGTCCTCGGCTCCAAAGGCTCCGGGAAGTCGCGCGTGCTGGAGACCATCGCGCTGACCGCGATCGCGACAACGCCGACGGTGGTCTTCTACCTCGACGGACAGAACGGCGCGTCCTCACCACTGCTGTGGGAACACGCGCTCTGGCACGCCGGACCCGATGACGCGCCCGCGATGCTGCGATCACTGCTGGCGATCAAGGACTACCGACAGCTCTACAACCGCAAAAACCGCCTCACCGGCTTCACCCCGAGCGCCGAACTGCCCGGAATCCTGGTGATCGTCGACGAGTGCCACAAGATCTTCACCGACCAGACAGCCGCTCGATGGGCCGACGTCGCCCGCGAAGGCCGCAAGCTCGGGATCGGTATCCTGGCCGCCTCCCAGGTCACCACATTGGACGCCTTCGGCGGCGGACAACAGGCCGACGCCCTGCGCTCCTCCCTCGTCAGCTCGAACGGGATCGCGTTGCGCACCGCGTCGAAGGTGCAGTCGACCGTGTTCCCCGGACTGTCGGTCGATCTCATGAGCCTGCCCAAACTGCCCGGCTACGGCTACACCGTCGACGACGGCGACGACCAGCACCGCACCGCGCCCTTCCGCGCCCGCTGGCTCATCGACGCCAAACAAGCCGCCGGGCGCGACGAACCTTTGCCTGACGGGATTCACACCGCCGAAGACTGGTTTGCCGCCGTCGCGCCGAACCAGCAGCTCGATGAGCGCAGCGCGCACGCCGCCGGCGCCGCGTTCGCCACCCGCCACGAGAAGGCCGCTCGCGAACAAGCCGAACTCGACGCTCTGTTCGCCACCGCCTCCCGTGCCAGCGCATCCAGGGTCGAGACAGGCCGCGTTGACGACTTCACCGAAGTGGTCGTGCCATTCCCGGACCTGCCCAACCTCCCGGTGTTCGACCCCGAGAACCCAGACGGCGACCGGGAAGCCGAGAAACCAGTGAACTCGCCGCCCGCCGATCTCAGCGATGCCCAGTATCGCGTGTGGGATGCCATCGCCTGCGGCGTCGTCCGTAGCGGCGACATCGCCGACGCCCTGGGCATCTCAGGGACCCGGGTCCGGGTCTTACTCGGCGAGCTCGTCAACGCCGGTCACATCGAGAAGGTCGGTCACGGCCGTTACGCCGTCACCAGCACGCACAGGCAGTCCGAGGGGAGCCGTGTCTGATGTCGATCAAAGTGATGACCTGGGTTTGGGACCATTCGCCCGCCGTTGGCACCGAACTGCTCATGCTGCTTGCGATCGCCGACCACGCCAGCGACAACGGCCGCGACGCCTGGCCCTCGATCAAAACCCTGGCCCGCCGTACCCGGCTCGGAGAGCGCACCGTCCAGCGCGTCCTGAAGCGACTCGCCGACGAGGGACACCTCGTCATCCACGTCGGTGGTGGCCGCCGCAGCAATCACTACGAGATCCCAATGACCAGCGACAACAGTGAGTTGTCCACACCCACGTCAAATCGTCGCCCCCGTCAGGATGACACCCCCGCCACCTCGCCGGGGCACCCGCGGTGCGATGACGTGGCACCCCCGACACAGCTGCGCCGGGGCACCCCTGACACAGCTATGACGCCCGAACCGTCCTCGAACGGTCCTAGAACCCTCCACCCTGCACCCGATGCGACAGTTGAGCCGCGCTCGCCAGCGGGTTCGGACACCGACGGCGGGGGAGGAGGCTTCGACACGGCAGCTATGGAAGTCCTAGCTGGCCTCGGACCCGACTGGCCACTCACCCACGGCCAGCGACGCCGCCTCACACCGATGATCGCCACCGCGCTCGACGCCGGCTGGCGCCGTCACGCACTGATCGAGCACCTCGCCGCCAACCCGGACGGCGTGAAGTCACCCGCCGCCGTCCTCGCCGCCCGCCTCCACGATCTTCCGCGCCCTTTCGGTGCCAGTGGCGGCACAGAGCGACCAGACTGGTGCGGCAACTGCGACCAAACCACCCGCCACCGCGAACGCGACGACGGGCGTGTCGAACGCTGCCCGGCCTGTCACCCAACACGTCTTGCCTGCTGAGGTGCGGTGCCACAGCGCGGCATCTAGTTCGCAGGGCGAACTGGGTCGGACAGACCCAGTTCGCCCTGCATCCACACCGCACTGCGGAAGCTCAGGACGATGACTCCCTGTTTACACGGTGTGAATCGCGCGGACAGCGTCATGTGAGTGCGTTCGGACCCTGTGGTCAGGGGTTACTGCGTCCTGCGGGAGAGCGACGAACTATGCGGGGGCCTCTGTGTGGGTGGCGGCTAACTGCTCGACGTCGGAGATTAGGTCAAGCACAGCTGTGTATCGCTGTTTCGGGTCGTTTGCAACGCACCTTCGAATGATCTCGTCGACTTCGTTGGTGCTCGGGTGCAGCGATTCCTTTCCCGTGAAGATGTAGGAGAGAACCCAGCCAATCGAGTACATCTCGTTGGTGACGTTGTATGCCTTGAAGTTGTCGAGGAGCGGGTCGCGGATTGTGCCCCGCATCTCGGTCGTCGTGCGGGTGAAGTCCGACGTCTTGTCCTTTACCAGGCCGAAGTCGCTCAGCTTTACCAAAACCGCCCCACTCTCATAGACCTTTAGGAGAACGTTCTGCAGGCTTATATCGCGGTGGAGGAGGTCCTTGCTGTGGAGGTAGTTGATTCCGTAGAGGAACTGGAGGGCAACGCGCTTTCGCGACGCGAAGCTCATCTTTGCGTTGCGCTTCGCTATGAACGACCGAAGCGTCGCGTCGCAAAACTCCATCCTGTATTCATTGCGCGTGTCGTCGTACTTGTACACCTCGACGACGTATGGAAAGCTGAGCCGCTTCATGACGGCAAACTCCTGCTTGAACCGGTGGAGGTCCCGCTCGCTGAGGCTCTTCTTCGCTCGCTTGACCGCAAACTTGATGCCGTAATCAGGATCCTCATATGAGTACACGTGGGCGTAGGAACCTTCACCGACCATGCTGAGTTTCAAACTGGCTTGCTGTTTGTGAAGTTTGATCACGGTGCTCGCTTGGCTGAACACGGGCTCATACCGAATGACCTCAATCTGATCGAAGTCTTCAGGCACGGCGCTGCCGCCGCTCGGCGAGAGCCAGGGCTTGCAACGCTTGATCGCTTCCTGGTACTCGCGCGCGACGGCAACATCGACGCCGGCGCGACTCAGGTCGTGTAGGTCCTCCTCCACTTCGCGGATGAGCCCGATCAGGTCGCGGCTGTTCTCTGCCCAGTAGTGACGTGTGGTTCTCGCACGATCGTTGATGGCGTCGAAGTGGTTGTTGAGGCGCTCGTGCAGGACGGCAAACATGTGACCGAAGGCGTCATCCTCGTATAGACGCGAGAAGGCTGGCGCGCTGGGCTGGGCCTGATACTTGGCCTTCAGATCGGACAGCATCAACTCGATGGGGCTTGCCATCAGGGTGCTTCCTTACAGTTGGTGCCGAGTTGTTCTTCGGAGGCGAAGACCTGTACTCCATGGCCGCCCCGGTTTCATAAAGAAGGGTATCGATGTCGACGTGAGCCTTGTGGGGACGCTCCGACGCATTTCAGGATGCTCGCTCATCGGCGTGAGGTTCGCATCCAGGCAGATCAATGCGTTGCGGCGAACATAGAACATCGCAGGCCGAGATCTCATCCCATGCGCACGACGGGGACCCCGGCCTGGTTCAACCCCTCGTACAAGTCGGCGATGCGGTCTGGTGATCCGCGTTGATCGCACTGGGTGAAGATGAGCCTTTCGGCGGCGCGGGACACGCCGACGAAGAACGTCATCGTGGATTCGACGGTGTTGCGGGCATGGGCCCACCATTGGTCGCCGTCCAGTCCGAGGAAGAAGACCGTGTGGTACTCCAGTCCCTTGCTGCGGTGGATGGTCAGCAGGGGCACGGCTTCGTCGTCGGTGAACGCACCGGCCAGCTGGTCCCAGGAGCGGACGCGTGCGATGACGTCGGCGAGTCGGATCTTGAATGCCTCGAGCGTCACCGCGAGATCCTCGGGCCTGTCTGCGAGGACGCGCTTCTGCGCAATGCTGTCGTAGTTCACGAATGCCGTGAGCTTGTCGACGAGGGTGTCGGTGAGTTCTTTGGCGAGGCTGAGGGTCGGCTCGGTGGTCGCGTCGTCCAGCGGCGTGGAGGAGAACCATTTGCGTAGCTCGGCCAGGAAGTTCGAGAGCGCGTCGTCGAGGCTTGACCCCACTTCTCGGTTCCGGTCGGTGGGCGTGACACGACTGAGTGTGGCGGTGACCTCACGCCAGGTTTGCGGCTGGCCGCCGCGTGTGGCGCCGAGGCGAACCAAACCGATGAGCAGTCGTGCGAGATTGCCCTTGAGCAGGTCCTGGAGCCGCAGGTCGCCGACTTGGGCGTCGTCGTTGCGCAGCTTGAGGCGTTGAGCTGCAAGTGCTTGCGCTAGGTCTGGTTCGAGGTCGGCCACGCGCTGGCGCGCGATCATCGCGTATTCGGCCGGCTGGCGTCCGGACTGCTCGATGTCGGCGGCGATCCACGCTGCGATGGACTCGGCTTCGAGCCTGGCGTTGGAGAACGACCAGATCTGGATCGGGGAATCCCCGACTTGGCTGACGACCCGAGACAGCTGCTGCTGGCTGTCGGTGTCGAGCCGCGTCGCGAAGCGGTGTTGCAGCTCGACGAGTTCCTGTGTCGAGCGGAAGTTCCAGGTAAGCTCGAATGGTTCCGCGTCGAAGTCCTGCTCGAACTCGGCGAACGCGTCGATGAGTGCGCCGGCCCAGCCCATGATCCGCTGCTTGCGGTCGCCGACGACCGTGACGGCCGTGCCTTCGCGTGCGAACACTGACTTCAGGAAGGAGTACTGGGCGTAGGTGGTGTCCTGAAACTCGTCGACGAACACGTAGGGGTAGGTCGCGGTGAGTGCGCGCTGTATCTGGCGGTTTGAACGGATGACTAGCTCGGCCAGTCTGTTCAGCATGACGAAGTCGACCGTGGGGACGTTGTGGGCTTGGTACTTCTGGGCCCACCATTGCTGCACCGCGTAGTCCATCGCGGTCGCGGGCTCCTGGGGCACAGGCTCCAGTTCACGGGAGCCGACGACGTTGGTGATGAACCCGGCCTGCCTGATCCCGTACACGCCGCTGCGGAACTCCTCGGGTGCTGCTGCAGCGAGTTGGACGAAGAAGTCGCGGATCTCTGCCTGGCTGACGAAGCCGATCCTGTAGGTACCGCTCATCGCCCATGCGGGCGGCAGAATGCCTTTGAACCGGTCGACGATGGACTTGGTGAACGCGTCGAAGGTCATCGAGGTGAACCGGTTGGCGTGTTCCGGTAGCCGGGTCCGTACACGCTGGCGAAGGTTGGCCGCCGCATCGCGTTTGAACGAGATCGCAAGGATCTGCTGGGGCGCACGGCACAGGCTGGTCTCGAGCAGGTAGCTGGCGCGCTGGGCGAGGAACTCCGATTTCCCCGCGCCGGGTCCGGCGGTGACTGAGGCCGTGTCAGCGCGCAGTGCATCCCAGGCCGCGGGTTCGAGGTCGTCGATATCGTGCGGACGCCAGTCTGCGGGGTCGGTCCTCATGTCGGGGTGACCGCCTGCCCGATCCGGTCCAGGAGTCGTGCGATCCGCCCCGTGACCTTGGCCAGGTCGGCCGGGTCGACGTGGGAAAGGGCACGTAGGTGGGTACTTGGTTTGGAATGCGTGAGGAACAGGTACCGGTACCACCGCAGGTCATCGGTCATCTGATCCGTTGTCCAGAAGCTCACGTCCGGCCGCACGCCAGGATCGCCAAGGACGGCGTCGCGTGGATCTCCCTGGGCGCTCGGCCCTCGCTGTCCTTCTGTGAGGTGGTTGGTGTAGGCGGATTTGAACTGGTTCAGGAGGAGCATGTCGAGGTCAAGAGGGGTGGAAAAGAAGATGTCCCACTTCTCGAGGTGGTTAAGCCATGCCTTGATCTCGGTAATGGTGAGGTCATCGATGTCTTCGGTAGAGACAAATCCGTCGATCTCCTCGGAGCCGTCGAACGGGTTGATGTTGGTGGCCAGCAGCTGGGTGCAGGCATCTCGGATGCGCCCTTCTCCTCCGCCGGCGCGGCCCCAGTCAAGATCAAGGAGCGTGGCGTATGGGATGCCGAGCTGGGTGAGGAGTCGCCAGAAGTGGTTCGTGTGGCGACCGCCGAGGAGCACAACGGCGACGAACGATTGGTCGATGTGCAGGCCTCTCGCTTCCGCTAGCTTTGGAAGGACAACGTGTTCGGAGTCGCCTTCGCCGAGGACGACGAAGCGGGCGAAGTACAGCTCAGGGTGAGCTCGGACGGCTTCTCGGATGTACTTGCCGGATTCCGTGGCGTCGTCGGGTAGGTCGATCTCGCGCACGTGGGCTGTTTTGGTGGTCTCATCGAGGCGGAAGTGCCGGACTTGCTCAGGCGGTATTCGGGACATGACGCTGGCTGAGTGGCTAGAGATGACTGCCTGTGCGCGGCCGGACGCCGTCACGTCGAGGAGTTGCTGAACGATACGGGAGAGGAAGAACGGCGCCAAGTTGTTCTCCGGCTCCTCGATAGCCAAGAGAGTCAGGGACGGCAGAGCCGTGCCGGTGATGTCGAACTTGTCGTCGTGCTCGCCCGCAGCGATCCCTGTTTCGAGGTCGAGGGTCGCTGCAATTAGTGCAATGTGGAGCAGGGACCGCTGGCCGTCGCTGAGTTCCCGGGCAGGTCGGGTTCTTCCCGTCGGGGACGGTTCGAAGAGCATCTCAGCGTTTGTAACGAGGACGCTGACGTCCCTGCTGATGGGCTCGAATATCGGGTTCTGCTCGGAGGCGAGGTGGTGGAGTGCCTGCCAGCGTCCGGATATCGCCCTGGTCACGGTCTCGACGACGGCTTCGTTCTTGAACTTCTTGGCGAGTTCTGCGGCGGCGTCATGCACGTGCTCGCGTAACGGGTCGGACCATTGGCTGGCGCGCCAGACTCGTCCGCGCAGGAAGGCGGTGACCTGCCGCGCACCGTCTCGGGTGGCGGGTACATACACCATCTGGATGCGGTTGCGGTCTGGGCCGCGGAGCTCAACCCATTCGTCGCCGTAGTCCGCATCGAAGGTGTGGACGACGCGGCGGCTCTCCTCGATGCTGCCAGCAACGGAGCCATCAGCTGACCAGGACGCCTCCAAGACGATGCGAAGCTTCAGCTGTCCTTGGTCATCGGCGGTCATCTGCGCGAAGAACTCGGGCACGCTGATGGAAGCGGTTGCGGCGTCTGTGTTGTCGGCGAGCTCGGGGAACGCGAAAACGGCTTCTATCATCAATGACCTTGTCTCGGGCACCTCATCCTCGTCGTCGGGGATGTGGAAGTCCTCGACACGGATCCGCCGCTGATCTCCGACGATGCTGAACAGCCGCAGCAGCGCTTGGCAGGCGGCTGTCTTCCCGGCGGCGTTCGGGCCGAGCATCGCGGTTAGTTGCTGGTCGAAGCAGATCGTGGTCGCTGCGGGTCCAAAGCATTGGAAATTGGTCATGGTGAGGCGCTCAAGGAACATTCAGCGCGTCCTCCAGGCTTGAGCCGGCACATTCACGGCTCTATGTCGCGTGGGCAAAGTGTCGCTATGTGTGTCGCAACTTGCACCTGGCGTGCTACAGGTTGTCACTTGAACGGCCGAACTGGACAAACCGACTAAGCAGCTCGCGCTGTCGAGCAGCCGGGCTGGTCGCCTGCCTGAATCGCCAAAGACCTACCGTCGGTCTATCGAGGAAGGACCGCTCGTCGGCATGACAGGACGTTCCCGCGCGGTGCGGGGGAGCAGGCGCTGCGGTCTGCGTAGACCGCTTCAACTACTGCTATTACGTGTTCGGATTACGGCTGCGACCCATCGACCGTCGCCATGTCAGTCTCCGGTGAGGGCGCGCGGAGGTCAATCGACGTCACCCTCGTCCGGCCTCGGGCTGGGGAAGGGCGTCATGCGCCCCAGCACGGTGGAGCCCGGCGCGGGCCCGAGGTCGACGGGCACGATCTGCTCGCCGTTGGCGAGGGCAGTCGTGACCTCGTCGCTGTTGGTGATCCGTGCGTGGGAGAATGCGAGGTAGAGCGGGTCGACGGGGATCGGCACTCCCGCGATTTGCAAGGTCAGGCCGAGTATCTGGAAGTCAAGCCGTGCGCCAGGATCGGTTCCGAAGAACTCCACGTAGGTGCGTGCCTCCTCGGCAGAGCTGATCTGGTGGCAGACCATGCTGTCCAGGGGCATCGGGATTTCTTCGCCGCGCAGCAGGCCGGCCAAGATGGCGACGTTGCGGTGGTCGCGCGGCGACCAGGTGGCGGGCGAAGTGATCACCACACCGAACTCCTCGCGCATCTGCACGACGTCGCGCAGGGTCGCGGCGAGCGGGGTGAAGTGGCCGGTGGGTTGACGGTCCGGGACGTCCAGTTCGATCAGCTCGGTGCTGCCGTGCAGCGTCAGGGCCATGCCGGTGGTGCGGTCCAGAGCGTCGACGACCTGCACTGTGCGCAGTAGAGCTTCGGGGTCGACGGAGGCGGCGTGCTCGTGGTCGCGGGCTCCGTACTGCAGCAGCATGCCGACATTGCCGCCGTTCTCACCGCCGGTGAGGTCGGGGCGGTCGACGCGGAGGCGGGTACGCAGCATCCCGGTGGAGTCGGTGCCGTGAACGTCCATGCCGCGGCCGCCGAAGGTGGCGTGGTGCAGCGTCAGGTGCAGCGGCCGTCCGAGCCGTCCGTCGCTGTCGCGGGGACGCAGGAGCGCGGCGCGGGGAACCCGTCGGTGACGCGTTGGTCCGGCAGGACCATCGCCACCTGCTCCCAGGGCAGGTTCAGCGCGGCCAGCGCATCGTTGTTCACGTGGGTGATGTATCCGGGTTCCACGACCGTGCCGGTGCCGTACTCCACCGCGTCGGTGACCGCGGCGTGCGTCGGCGCACTGGCGGGGGTTATCGGCGTCGACGTCCAGGTGGACGACGACGCGCTGGGGCGGGCTGCTCGGCTTGGGGAACACGACTATGCCCTGTTGGTCGCCGCAAGAGGCGAAGTTTATGCCCCACATCGGCGACGGCTCATCGACTCGGTCGCCCAGCACCTCCAACCGGGCGCGCAGATCAGGTGCGCCGCCCAGTAGCGCGGCTTGCTCCTCGCGTAGATCGCGCACCAGGTCCAGTGCTTCTTGATGAGGCGTGGTGCACACGTAGCGGGCGATGTCGGGGCGCTCTACTAGTTTGCTCTCCAACCATCGCACGTCGTGGAAGGTCATCTCGAAGGGGTAGCGGTCAGCGAGGTCGGCGAACCACTGGCGGTCACGGAGCGTAGCGTGCACCGGCGCGACCAGCACCCACGAGCGAGGGTTCTTCTTTGCGGCGCGATCGAGCGAGCGGGTGACCTGGGCGCGCTGGCTCTTGCCTAGCTTGGTGAAGCTCTTGAACTCCACCGCTTGGCCTAGGTCCTCGACCCAGGCATCGATCCCGCCGTCGCCTCCGGTGCCGTTGGTCGTGACGACCCGGTCGCGGTAGAGGCTGTGGAGGATGAGGTCGAACAGCTGCTCGGCCTTGGCGGGTGACTCGCTCAACTCGTCCCAAGGGATACGCACGGGCGCTATTTTCCCGGTCCGCTCTCCAACCCGCCGAGCGGGATGTGACTCCGGCCCAGGAACTTCTCCGATGGGCAACAGGATGGCTCCATCGGATACGAGCTGTTAGCAGACCACGACGTAAAACCGGTCGGTGTGATAGATCTCGTCTGTCCTGGTTGCTATAGCGTTGCGGCGGCAGATGAGTACCGAGATGCCTTCCGGGATCGCGTAGTGAAACATCTCGGCGGGAGTCGGCATCCGCACCACGACACGGTCGCCCTCACGTAGCTCGATCGGCTTGAGATCATCGGGAGAGGCGACGAAATGTAGCTCGCCCCAGCTACGAATCAAGCCACGCCCACGGAGAATGGTGAGTGCTTTGCGGACGGCGAAGCTGCTGTATCCATAGCGCTGACACATCGCGGCTTCGCGAGGAAGGAAATCGCCCTGCCGCAGCAGCCCGCTCGCGATCTCCTTGCTGATGAGGTCGACCAGCTCCATGTACCGAGGCGCTGACGCCATCTCGTCTTTGTTGCGGACTGCGTGTTTCTCTTCGAACAAGTCAACGGTGTCGACCCGCAGGCCTGTGGCGAGATCACGTAAACGTGCTGCCGCGATGGAGTAGACGCCGGTCTCCAAGTTGCTGATAAACGAGCGGTCCATCCCGCTCATCCGCGTCACATCGCCTTGGGTGAGCCCTTGTTCTTCCCGCAACCGCTGTATCCGGCGCCCGAACTCGCGTTGCCGTTCTCTTTCCCGCTCGGTTCTTCTCCGGCTCACGACCCTCGCCTCGTCGTTGATTGAACATGTGTCACGAAGAACTCGTTCCGGACCGAGTGCAATCTGTTAGTCATTCACCCGCCGTTGACAACATTGGCTTCATTTCCCTGATGCCCAGCGCTGTTGCACCAGAGGAAGGCGTCGAACCGACGTTTGGTGTTTTCGTCGACGCGTGCAAGTGCCGTGTCGAGAATCGCTTGCATGTAGGGCCGCGGCACCGTGTCTCTACCGAGCTTGGCCCACCGGGACACGGCTCGTGCTGAGACTCCAAGGTATTCGGCGAACCCTCGAACGCTCATCCGTGCGGCGCATCGGAGCGCTTCGGCTTCCCTGCCGGTCCATGTCCGGACCACAGCAGGATCTTCCTCGGCCTCAGGTAGTGGTTTGCGGGACCGGTTGCACCAGCCCGCGTGGGGTCGGAAGTTGGACTTGGGGCTGCACTCGAAGCACACGCCGCGACCGTTCAGATGCAGGCACCGCCTGTGCCCGCAAACACCGCAGCGTGGCTCGTCGTTGGGTGCGAGGTGCGGTGTCGTGTCGGGATTCGTGCTGTGGTCGCTGGTCATGAGCGCGCTGACTTTCCGATGTTGCGGGCGCTCGTGATGGTTTCTTGTGCGGCCTTGACGTGCTGTTCGAATCGTTGTTGTCCGAGCGAGGTTGTGCGGATCCAGAGCTGGTTGTACGCACCTCTCCTCGTCTCGACATATCCGGCGAGCCGCAGCCGCCGCACATGCCGCGCCAGTACAGTCCTCGTGATGCCGGAGTGCTCGCTGAGGTAGCCGAACCTGAAGTAGTCGGGGGAGGTGACGAGGACGCCCATGACGAACAGCCGTGCTGGGTCCAGTAAGAGGCGGTCAACGTCCTCGTGCCATCGCTGCGCGAGTGGCTTGCCTGGCCCCGTCATCGCGTTATCTCTCCTCAGCGTGGCCTGATGGGTGTCTGCGGTCTCGTGCAGTTCCGGTGCCGACGCCGGCGGACGGTGGTGGCAAGCAACGGCGTAGCTCGCTGACTTGAGTGGCGATGTCGCTGAGTTTGGCGTCGATGTCGTCGAGTCGGGCTATCGCTTGTTCGACGTCGGCGACATCGGGGTGGGGTTCGTCGGAGGCTTCGTCGGTCCACCCTCGCGGTGCTGCGGTGCGCAGTGTCGCTGCTGCCTTTGTCAGGTGAGTGGTGTCCGCTTCGGTGATCGCGTGCAGGATGGCTCGCCACTGCCTGTGGGTGAGCAGGGCCATGTCGAAGGCGTCCTTCGCGCTGGCTGCGCGGCGCTGCTGTTGCTGCTCGTAGAGCATCTCGTGTTCCTCCTGCGCCCACTGCATGAGCTCGCCGATCCCCGCGGCGGTCTGGCGGGTGATCGCTACGGGCGTCCCGTCGGCGACGCTGATCGCCACCGTCAGGCGACCTTCGATGTCGATGACACCGACGCTGATCGGGACGGACATGTTGTCGTCGATCCGCGTGCCGTGCGCTTCCCAGCCTGCGCGCCAGGTGTCGCCGGACAGGCTCATCAGCGCATCACCCCGTGCACGCCGGACTGGTTGTGACTTTCTGATCTCGGTACGGCGGCATCGGTTGTGTGCTGAGCCGCGCTGGTGATCGCCGTGAGCCACCGGCCGATGACGCCTTCTCGCTGCCTAACCGGTTGTACGGCGCCCCGGTCTGTCCGGCGGAGCTGCCTGATGCAGCGCGGGCACTGTGGTCCAGGCTCGGCGACCAGGGGAGCGGGCCAGAAGCGCGTACCGCACTCCGCCACGACTTCCGCGCTCGTACGGCTGCTCGCCGCGACGGTGGCGGCCGGGACGGCGTGATCCCGCGGATCGCCGGCGCAGGTGATCCACACCAGTCGCTCGCGATGATCAATCATGGCGACGCGCTCCCTGTTCGGTTTGCGGAGGCGCGAGCTCGGCGAGCAGCGGTGTCAGGTTCGCGCGTATCTGGTCCAGCTGGATGAGCATCTCGTCGAGGTGTGCCTCGATGGCGTCCAGTCGAGCGAGGGCGCTTCGGTCGCGGTCAGGTGTGGTGCTGTCGGACGTCGGGTGCGCGACAGGAGGCCCGTGCGCGTTGTCCGTTGGTCCGCTCTGGCGACGTGCCTTGTTGATTGTCATCGACTGCTCCCCATGCCGTGCAAGACTGAAATCAATGATCGATCGTCGATGTATCGACCGAAACGACATAGGGCCGACATGAGGGCGACAAGCGCGCGCCACAAGTTCGCGGACGGAGTTGGAGGTATGACCAGATACGACGCTTCGGGTGTGAGGACGGTCCTGGAGCAGTTGATTCGTCAGCGCCAGCAGACGTTCGAGGAGTTCGTCGAGTTCGCGGAGCGCTTCGCTCGCGAACACGGAGAGCCCGGCACGCTGAGCCTAAGTCACCTACAACGCCTGGTAGCCGGGTCTCGGCCGGACGGTGCACCAGTTGGCACACCGCGCCCGGCCACGGCTCGGCTGTTAGAGCGGATCTTCGGGGTGCCGATCAGCGTGCTGCTATCGGAACCCTCTCCTGACACCAACGTGTTGGAAGCTAGAGCATTGCACGTCGCTGTCGCAGTGGTGGTGCGTGACGCGCGCGTGCTGCTCGTGTGCCGCCGGGAGGAGCCCGAGGACGAGCTCAGGTGGCAGTTCCCAGCCGGGATCGTCAAACCAGGCAGGGATCCACAAGAGGTCGCGGTGCGAGAGGTGCTCGCCGAGACGGCGGTGCATTGTGTGGCCGAACGTTCGCTGGGTAGCCGAATTCATCCGGTCACCCGTGTGCTCTGTGAGTACGTGCTCTGTGACTACGTCGTCGGAACGACGACCAACGCCGACGCCGTCGAGAACGCGGGTGTTACCTGGGCGGACCGATCACAGATGACTCGGCTGATTCCTGTCGAACGGATCTATCCGCCGGTGCTCGACGTGCTGGATGCACGGCTGGCCGCGCATGCGTAAGTCGGCACCGCCAACGTGTCGGGTGGAGCGCCGAGGATTACGGCTTGAGCCTTGCGTCGAGGTAGTTCAGGACAGGGCCGTACAGCGGATGCGGGATATAGCCGCTCAGCTGGGTGCTGTCGGACCAGGTGACGTCGGCGATCTCCTCTTTGTCGGCCACGGTCGCCTCCCCGGCCACTACGTCACAGGCCACGTAGATCATCCTGCGGTCCGTGGCGGGATGGGAACGCTCGCCGAGTACCTGGCGTGCGGCGACAACCAGTCCGGTCTCCTCTCGGGTCTCTCGCACGGCCGCGTCGGTTGGATCCTCGCCGTCTTCGACCTTTCCGGCCGGGAATTGCCAGGACAAGCTGCCTTCCGGGACGCGGCGCCGCACCAGCAGCACTTGCCCATCCTTGACGATGATCGCTGCGGCAACGGGAGGCTGATAGCCGCCAGCGGTTGGCTGTGCCAACGAAACCTCCGATGCTGCGAGTCAGGATCGTCCACGTCGTTTCGCCGATACGTGCTCGGCCACTGTGGCCACGTTTCGGTCGATATCGTCTAGCCTTTCGGCGAGAGCTACCAGGTGGCGCTCGATCGAGTCCAGGTGTGCCCACACCGTCTCGGCTTCGTCGGGCACCGACTCGTTCACCTGCGGTGGCGTACGGCCGCGCAACACAGCATCGAGATGCTGCGGATGCCACCCCAGTGCGATCGAGAGCGCTTCCAGCGTGCGTGAACTGCGACGGCGTTCAACCGTGTGGCCCTGAATCTCGCGCACGATCGACGGCGACACGTGCGATCGCCGCGCCAACTCCCGCTGTTGCCAGCCGAGTTCCTTCACTCGCGTCGTGATCGCATCCGCGACTGCGGCCCAGTCCTCCGGCACCCGTCTCCTCCGTGATCGACTCGCAGCCGAGACTAGCGTTCAGTGTCGCCCGTTGCAGTGAGAATCGTGAGAGCGCCGGAGTCGCACGGGTGAGCACCGCATGGCGCGGCGGGGAGTCCGGTCAGCTAGATCCCGACGAACGTCGTGAGCAAGTGGTCGTCGCCTGCGCGGCGGACCTCCATCTCGTAGTCGGCCACGGGCGCGTCCGGACCGCCGTGGCGGCGCGCTGCCGCTTTCAGCAGCTGACCTAGCTGCCCAAGGTCGTTGGGATTGGCTTCGGCAGTGACCGTTCGCACGGTCTCGCCGAGGCAGAGCACTCGCAGTTCTAGTGCGGTCGGTTCGCCGGGTGCGGTGTCGCCGTGATCCGGCGCGGTGGGTGGCGATGGGGGAGGTGGTGGCTCCTTCTCGGTCGGTCGCACGATCGTGCCTCGCTGGCCTCGGCCGTGCCCTTCGGCTGCCGTCACGACACCCCATGCGCGGAGTAGCTCCGTCGCTCGGTGCGCGGTGCCCATCGATACCTGGTGCTCGGCGACGATCTCCTTCAGCGATGGTGCGGGCCCGCCGTCGATGAGGACGCCGTCG
>WHTY01000087.1 GCA_009377475.1 Actinophytocola sp. | reverse complement strand
GATGGCCTTCTCCGTCACATTGCCGGAACTCGGTGAGAGCGTCACGGAGGGAACCGTCACCCGGTGGTTGAAGCAAGAGGGTGACACGGTGGCGGTCGACGAGCCGCTACTGGAGATCTCAACCGACAAGGTCGACACCGAGGTACCGTCCCCCGTGGCGGGCACGGTCTCGCGCATCATCGCCAAGGAGGACGAGACAGTCGAAGTCGGCGGCCAACTGGCCGAGATCGACGACGGCGGTGGCGGTGGCGGCGGCCAGGCTGAGAGCGCCGCCGCGCCCGCCGCGCCCGCGGAGTCCGCTCCGCCGCAGCCGTCCGCGCCCGTCGAGTCCGCACCGCAGCCCTCCGCACCGCAGCCGTCCGCGCCCGAGCCCGCCGCGCAGCAGGCCTCGCCGCAGGAAGAGCCCGCCCCCGCCGAGCCCCCGCAGGCCGCGCCGCAGCAGCCTGCCCCGTCGTCCGGCGGTGGCGGCGGCACCCCGGTGACGCTGCCCGAGCTGGGCGAGAGCGTTACCGAGGGCACCGTCACGCGGTGGCTGAAGCAGGTCGGCGACCGGGTCGAGGTGGACGAGCCGCTGCTGGAGATCTCAACCGACAAGGTCGACACCGAGGTGCCGTCGCCGGTGGCGGGCACCGTGCTGGAGCTCAGCGCGGCCGAGGACGAGACGGTCGAGGTCGGCGGTCAGCTCGCGGTGATCGGCGACGCCTCGGCGCAGGCGGCGCCCGCACCGCAGCAGCCGGCTCCCCAGCAGGCCCCACCGGAGCCCGAGCCCCAGCAGCAGGCACCCGCCCAGGAGCAGCCGCAGCAGGCCGCACCCCAGGCACCCCAGCAGTCCGCGCCGCAGGCACCGGCACAGCCCGCGCCGCAGGAGCAGGCCGCTGCCCGGCACGCCGCCCCGGAACCCGCCGACACCGGCGACACCGGCGAAAAGAAGACGCCGTACGTGACGCCGCTGGTGCGCAAGCTGGCCGCCGAGCACAGCGTCGACCTGAACTCGCTCAACGGCAGCGGCGTCGGTGGCCGTATCCGCAAGCAGGACGTCATGGCCGCCGTCGAGGCCAAGCAGTCCCAGCAGCCAGCGCCTGCCGAGCAGCCAGCGGCGGCGCAGGCGCAGAGTGCTCCCGCCGAGGCTGCGCCGAGCGCGCCGTCGGCCCCGAGCCCGAGCGCCCCGGCACCGGCCGACACGTCCGGCCTGCGCGGCACCACGCAGCCCGCCAACCGCATCCGGATGACCATCGCCAAGCGCACCAAGGAGTCGCTGCAGGGCTCGGCGCAGCTCACGCAGGTGCACGAGGTCGACGTCACCAAGATCGCCCGGCTGCGGGACCGCGCGAAGACGTCGTTCCAGCAGCGGGAAGGCGTCAAGCTGACGTTCCTGCCGTTCTTCGCCAAGGCGACGGTCGAGGCGCTCAAGCAGCACCCGAACGTCAACGCCTACCTGGACGAAGCGGCCAAGCAGATCACCTACTTCGACGACGAGCACCTCGCCATCGCCGTCGACACCGACAAGGGCCTGATCTCGCCGGTGCTGCACAACGCGGGTGATCTGAACCTGGCAGGTCTGGCGCACGGCATCACCGACATCGCAGAGCGCACCCGCACCAACAAGATCAAGCCGGACGAGCTGTCGGGTGGCACCTTCACCATCACCAACCTGGGCAGCAACGGCGCGCTGTTCGACACGCCGATCATCAACCAGCCGCAGTCGGGGATCCTCGGCGTCGGCGCGGTGGTCAAGCGGCCGGTCGTCATCACCGACGACGACGGCAACGACACCATCGCGATCCGGTCGATGGCGTACCTGGCGCTGACCTACGACCACCGGCTGATCGACGGCGCCGACGCTGGCCGCTTCCTCACCACGATCAAGCAGCGGCTCCAGGACGGCGCGTTCGAGTCCGAGCTGGGCCTGTAAGGCGTTACGAAGGGCTTCTTACTTGCGTCTGACGCAAGTAAGAAGCCCTTCGTTGCACCCGCACGCACCCCGCCGGTCCCCACCCGGCGCGCGGTGTGGGAGACGGGCACCTGTCGGCCCCCGCCGCTAAGGTGATCACATGCGTATCGCGGTCGCGGGATCAACCGGGTTCATCGGCAGCACGCTCGTCCCTGAGCTGGCCAACGCGGGCCACGAGGTGCGCAGGCTGGTGCGCCGCGAACCCACCGCCGACAACGAGTACACGTGGGACCCGCCAGCGGGCAGCATCGACGACAACGCCCTTGACGGCGTCGACGCGGTGATCAACCTGTGCGGGTCCTCGCTGATCGGCCGCTGGAGCGCCGCGCACAAGCAGGCGATCCGGGACAGCCGCATCGAGCCGACCGAGGCGCTGGCCGAGGCCGTCGCGCGCCACGGCGTGCCCGCGCTGCTCAACGCGTCCGGCATCAACTACTACGGCGACACCGGCGACGTCGTCGTGGACGAACGAGCTGGCCAGGGCGCGGGGTTCCTCGCCGAGGTCGTCGGCGACTGGGAAGCCGCCACTCAGCCCGTCGCCGACGCCGGTGCTCGCGTGGTGCTCATGCGCAACGGCCCTGTCCTCGGTGACGGCGGCATGCTCCGCATCCTGAAGCCGCAGTTCCGACTGGGACTCGGGGGCAGGCTCGGCGAGGGCAGGCAGCACATGCCGTGGATCTCGCTGCCGGACGCCGTCGCGGCGATCCTGTTCCTCATCGAGCACACCGAGGTCAGCGGCCCGGTCAACATGTGCGCGCCGAACCCGGTCACCAACCGCGAGTTCACGAAAGAGCTCGGCAGGGCGCTGGGCCGTCCCGCACCATGGTTCGCGCCCACGACAGCGCTGCGGTTGGTGCTGGGCGACGCGGCGGACGAGATGCTGCTCGCGGGCCAGCACGCGCTGCCGAAGCGGCTCACCGACGCCGGGTTCGAGTTCCGTCACGCCACGCTGGACGCCGCGCTCGCCGACATCACCTGAACCCGCCGTGGCGTCGCATGCCCGGGCGCTGTGGCGCAGCACGCTCCCCACCCGCCGGGCGCGCGCGGTAACCTCGCGGTCGTGAGCTACGCACGAGCCAACTGCCGGGCGGCCACCGACCCGGTCACCGTCGAGTCGATCGGCACCATCGAGTACACCGAGGCATGGGAGCGGCAGCGCACGCTGGCCACCGCACGGGCGGACGGCACCGGGCAGGACACCATGCTGCTGCTGGAGCACCCCTCGGTCTACACGGCGGGCAAGCGCACCGAGGCGCACGAGCGCCCGCTCGACGGCACTCCGGTGATCGACGTCGACCGCGGCGGCAAGATCACCTGGCATGGGCCGGGACAGCTGGTCGGCTACCCCATCGTCAAGCTGGCCGATCCCATCGACGTCGTCGACTTCGTGCGGCGGCTCGAAGAGGCGCTGATCGACGTCTGCGCCCGCTTCGGCGTCATCACCGGCAGGGTGCGCGGGCGCAGCGGCGTCTGGCTGCCCGCCGACGGCATGCGGCCGGAGCGCAAGATCGCCGCGATCGGCATCCGGGTACAGCAGGGCGTGACGATGCACGGCTTCGAGATCAACTGCAACGCCGACCTCGGCGCGTTCGGCAGGATCGTGCCGTGCGGCATCGTCGACGCCGGGGTGACGTCGCTCTCCGCGGAGCTGGGCAGGGAGGTCACCGTCGCCGAGGTGCTGCCGGTGGCGCGCGACGCCGTGCTGGCCGCGCTGGACGGCGACCTGCCGGTCAGCGACCGCTGGCTGCCGGGACACGACGAGGAACCCGCCCCCGAGGTCACGCAGAGCTGACACGTGCCCTCGTCGATTTAGACATGAACGTCCGGACAATCATGGACACGCGGACTGTCCGGATCGAGAATCAGTGTCGTGCAGGACACCGTGGTGGGACGTAAGCCCGAGCTGGCGGGCGTCGCCGACCTGCTCGACGACGTGGACGACGGTCCATCGGTGCTGCTGCTCGCGGGCGTGGCGGGCATCGGCAAAACGACGGTATGGCAGTCCGGTGTCGACCATGCCCGCGAGCGGAGATTCACCCTCCTGATGTGTCGCCCGGCTGCGGCCGAGGTGCGATTGAGCTATGCGGGACTGTTCGACCTGCTGGCGGGCGTGGGGACCGGCACGTTCGACCAGCTTCCCGGCCCGCAGCGGCGGGCGCTGGACGCGGCGCTGCTTCGGAGCTGCGAGGACGGCCTCGACGACGCTCCGGATCCCAGGGCGGTGGCGGCGGGCTTTCTCTCGGTGCTCGACGGGCTCGCGAGCCGTGGTCGGGTGCTGATGGCGATCGACGATGTGCAGTGGCTGGACGAACCGACTCGCCAAGTCGTCGAGTTCGCGGTACGGCGCTGCTCGGGCCCGATCGCCACGCTCGCGGCGTGCCGTGTCGGGGAACGGGCAGGTCCGCCGATCGAGTTGTCCCCCCGCGATCCCGGCCGCCGCAGCACCGTGACGCTCGGTCCCCTGACCCTTGCTGAGCTGCACCATGTGCTGAGCAGGCACACCGAGCGCCCGCTGTCGCGTCCCGCGCTGGTGCGCATCGCCGAGCGCACCGCCGGTAACCCGTTCTACGCGTTGGAGCTGGCTCGCTCCCTCGAAGCCGGCGCCGACCTCGCCACGCTGCCGGACAGCTTGCGCAACGTGGTACGGGACCGGCTCGATCGATTGGACGACCTCGTCCTGCGGCCGTTGCTGGTGTCCAGTGCGCTCGCCAGCCCCAGCGTCGACCTCGTGAACCGGGCCATGGCGGAAGGGGATGCCCGCCCCTTGCTGGAAGTCGCGGAGGACGCAGGCGTTGTGGCGCTGTCCACCAGCGGTGAGGTGCGGTTCACCCACCCGCTGCTGGCTACCGGCGTGTACGCGGAGGCCCGGCCAAGTGCTCGCCGAGCCTTGCATCGCCGGCTGAGCACGGTAGTCGACGACACCGAGGAACGTGCCCGTCACCTCGCGCTCGCCGCCGTTGGCCCTGACCAGGAGGCGGTAGCAGCGCTGGACGCCGCGGCCGACGTGGCTCGCCGCCGGGGCGCGCCGGCTTCGGCTGCGGAGCTTCTCGAGCTGGCGATCGGCCTCGGTGCAGACGACCCGCCGCGGCGGGTGCGGGCGGCGCAGGACCATTCCCTCGCCGCCGACCCTGCCCGGGCACGGCACCTGCTTGAGACCGCCATCAGCGACCTCGACGCCGGCCCTTCCCGCGCTGAGGCCCTCGCGCTACTGGGCGCGATCCGCTTCGACCTCGATGCCGACCCCGAAGCGAGTGGTGTGCTCGAGCAGGCGCTTGCCGAGGCACCGAGCGAGTCCCGGCTGCGCTGCTCGGCCGCGCTCCAGCTCACATACGTGTACTTCAACAGTGGCCGGCTCGATGACTCCCTCCCCTGCGCGATGAGCGCGGTCGAGGCAGCTGAGCAGTTTGGGGAGGACGGACTGCTCGCCGAGGCACTCGCCGTCGCGGTCATCGTCCAGTTCCTGCTCGGCCGCGCCGCCGACGAAGCGACACTGACCCGTGCGCTGACGTTGGAGGACCCCGCCAGGCGTACGCGGATGTACGTCTGGCCCACTTTGCTTGCGGGTCTCGTTCATCGGTGGACTCACCGGCTCGACGAGTGCCGGGCGGAGCTGGCAGCCGTACGCCAACGCTGCCTGGATCAGGGTGCGGAGAGCGACCTGTGGTTCGTGTTGATGCACGCCGTCTACCCGGCCTGCTCGGCCGGGGACCTCGAAACCGCCCGGCAGTACGTGGATGAGCTGGTGGTCCAGGCAGAGCTGGTGGGGACCGACCTGGCCCGAGCGTCCGCGCGCACGGCCCAGACCGAGCTGTGGGCATGGGCAGGGCAGGTGGACGATGCCCGGACCGCGGGGAATGAAGCTCTGGCGCTGTTCGCAGGCGGCGGGTCACCGACATGGCCGTTGTTCGTGATCGGGGCATTGGGCATGGCGGAGCTCTCGGCGGGCAACCACGAGGCAGCGGCAGACCGGCTGGCTCCCGCCGCCGACGCGATGAACTCGCTCGGGTTCGGCGAACCGGCAGCGCATCCGTTCCTCGCTGACCTGGTCGACGCACTGGTCACCCTGCACCGCGCCGAGGAGGCCGAGCCGGTGGTGGAGCTACTCGAAGCGAGCGGCCGCCGACCTGGCCGAACCTGGGCCCGCGCCGTCGGCGCCCGGTGCCGCGGTCTGGTGCTGGCCGCCCAAGGCAGGCCCGGCGACGCGCTGGCAGCGTTCGAGCGGGCAATGACGGACCACGACGCCCTCCCGCGGATTCGTTACGAGCGAGCCCGCACCCTGCTGACGCTCGGGCAACATCAACGCAGGCACAACCAGCGCCGCGCCGCCAGGGCTGCCCTTGACGAAGCGGCCCGGCTGTTCGACGAGGTCGGCGCGGCCCAATGGGCGCGAAACGCCCGTGACGAACTCGACCGGCTCGGCCTGCGGCCCAGCTCCAGCGACGAGCTCACGCCCAGCGAGCGACGCGTCGCCGAGCTCGCGGGCTCCGGAATGACCGTCCGCGAGGTGGCGGCAGCGCTGCTGGTCAGCCCCAAGACCGTCGAAGCCCATCTCGGTCGCATCTACCGCAAGCTCGGTATCCATTCACGGGCAGAACTGGGCCAGCATATGGCGGGCCGGTGAAGCTGTACGCTGTACCCATTCGCCCGCCGCGGCATCAAGCTCGAATAGAATCTGATATCGACGACAACGGCGTGAAACCCGTTGGAAAAGAAATCGATAACTCAGAGCAAATTGGATGTCCCCATCCCGGCGGAATAGGCTTTCCCAGGTCGCCGCGCGTGCGATGTCACGACGATCACAGCCTGAATACCGGCGGAATCCGGCGTTGTGGTGATACTTTCGAGGTGTCCGGACATACATTCCGCATGACAATGTCACAGCTCACAGAATTACCATTTCCGTGCTGTGCGCCACTGTGAGGGAAACAGTTATGAGCTGGAACGATTTCTACGCGCGCCGCGACATCATGCGCGACGCCGTCGACAGAGGGACCAAGGACGACGGCCGCCTGCCCTTCGCCGAGATGGACGGCGCCGCCGACCTGTTCGGCACCGAGCACCAGTTGCTGCTGGCGCTGTACCACCGCTGGACGTTGCTGCTCAGCGGGACGCTGCGCGCCATGGCCGCCGCCCCTGAGGACGGCCACGCGCCCGAGGTCGACACCGACCTGCCCGACCGCGTGGGCGCCGCCTGGCGTGAGACGGCCACCGAGCACGCGACGCTGCGCGCGGTGCTCGACGCCGCCATCGAGGCCAACCCCGATGCGCTGCGGCCCGCGCTGGACGCGGAGCAGCGCATGCTGGCGTACGCGGCTGGCCTCGCCGAGCCCGGCGAGCCGATCGCCGAGGCCACCAAGGTCGGCGCGTCGTTTCTGGCGCTGATCCGACACGCGGGCGCGGTTCCCGCACGCGGTCGCGCCCGTGGCACGCGGCGTGGGCTGCTGTCGGTGGCGAGCTGACGGTGTGGCCGGGCCAACGGCCCTGCCACACCGTAGGTACTGACGAGTAGACTCGGGCGCATGGCTAGCGGATGGCACGAGTCCGACGTCCCTGATCAGCACGGCCGCACCGCGGTCGTCACCGGAGCGAACTCCGGTCTCGGCCTGCGCACGGCGGTCGTGCTGGCGAGCAAGGGCGCCCGCGTGCTGCTGGCGTGCCGGTCGCCGGAACGCGGCACCGACGCGCTCGCCGAGGTCGCCCGCGCCGCCACCGGCCCCGCCCCCGAACTGGTGCGGCTCGACCTGTCCAGCCTGGACTCCGTCGACGACGCGGCGGCACAGGTCCGCGAACTGACCGGCGACGCGCTGCACGTGCTGGTCAACAACGCGGGCGTGATGGCGACGCCGAAGGGCACGACCGTCGACGGCTTCGAGACCCAGTTCGGCACCAACCACATCGGCCACGCCGCGTTGACCTGGCTGTTGCTGCCCGCCCTGCGCGGCGCGGGCACCACCGACTCCCCCGCCCGCGTCGTCACCGTGTCCAGCGTCGCCGCGACAAGAGGACGCATCGACGCCGACGACCCGAACTTCGAGCACCGCCGCTACGACCCCGCCAGCGCGTACGGCCAGGCGAAGCTCGCCAACCAGGTGTTCGCGCTCGAGCTGGACACCCGGCTGCGCGCGGCGGGCGAGCCGATCATCAGCGTCGCCGCGCATCCCGGCTTCACCGCCACGAACCTGACGTCGAACATGGCAAGCAACTACCGCAATCCGGTGATCGCGGGCGTGCTGCGCGCGGGTAGCTGGGTCGGCGAGCGTGTGATGGCGCAAAATGTGCGCAACGGCACACTCCCCCAGCTCTACGCCGCGACCGCGCCGGACGTCGCTGGTGGCGACTACATCGGCCCCGACGGCTTCCAGCAGATGAAGGGGTCACCGACCCGAGTGAAGCCGCTGCGACCGGCACGGGACCCACGCACCCGCGAGGCACTGTGGTCGGTGACGCAGCGGCTGACCGGGATCAGCCCGGATCTGCCCTGACCGGACAGCGGCCCCACAACCTCTCGGCCGAGAGCATCTTTCGCATTCTCCCGTAACGGACTTCACCCGACGGCGTTACACGAGTCAAGAGGTTCTACTCACCGTGGCGAATCGCTGCGCGCACTACCCCGTGGCGCAGGTGGATTCGCTCCCGGCCCGGGAGGTAACCCGTGCGTGTTACGCCGGATGTCACTGTCCGAAACCGCCGTCACCCCGGCGGCGTTCGCTTCGTGATCCCCTCGCTCACCGCGACAGCGGTAGTCGCGGGAGTGCTTGTCGCGGCACCCGCCCAAGCACACGACTCCGAGGCAGCAGACCCGTCGGAGGGTTCCGTTTCGCTGCAGGACCCCAAGCTGAGCTGGCAGGGCGAGCACTACGCCGTCGGCTCGACCGCCATCGCGGGTCTGCCGTGCGATGCGCCGGAGAACACCACCTGCGACCACTTCGACCTGCACGTCGACGTCGACCCGGCGCACTGGGAGTCGCACCAGGGCGGCGTCGAGGTCGTGATCTCGTGGCCGGACCCAGAGGACGACTTCGACCTGCGGGTCTACGACGACCAGGGCGTTCTGCTCGGCTCGTCGACGTCCGCCGACAGCAACCTCGAGCGGGTGTCCGTTCCGAACGCGGCTGGCACCTACGAGGTCGTCGTCAACCCGTGGCAGGTGACCGACTCCGACTACACCGGGCAGGTCGCGCTCGCCAGCAGCAAGAAGAAGGGCAAGCAACCCAGCGCCGGCGGCGAGGTGCCCGACGAACCGCTGTTCGACGCGCCATGCAGCGAGGGACTCGCGGGACCGTTCCCGTGCGAGAACGTGGACCTGGCGGCGTATCTGCCGCTGTCCGAGATCGGCGCGACGGACATCGACCTGGTCTTCCCCAACCAGGGCAACGACATCTGGGGCTGGACCGACCCGCAGACCGGCCGCGAGTACGCGCTGATGGGCACCACGAGCGGCACCGCGTTCATCGACGTGACCGAGCCGACCGAGCCGGTGTTCCTCGGCCAGCTGCCGTCCGCGCAACCGGTCCGGACGATCTTCCGGCAGTGGTCCGACGTCAAGGTCCACGAGAACCATGCCTACATGGTGAGTGAGGAGCCGCTGCACGGCATGCAGGTCTTCGACCTCACCCGGCTGCGAGACGTGAGCGAGCCGCAGACGTGGGACGCGAACGCGCACTACACGGGGTTCAACAGCGCACACAACATCGCGATCGACACCGACTCCGGCTACGCGTACGCCATCGGCACCGACACCTGTGACGGCGGCCCGCACATCGTCGACATCTCCGAGCCGGCGTCCCCTGCCGCCGCGGGCTGCGTCGACGAGGACGGCTACACCCACGACACCCAGGCAGTGACCTACGACGGCCCGGACACCCGCTACACCGGCCACGAGATCCTGTTCAACTCCAACGAGGACACCGTCACCATCGTCGACGTCACCGACAAGGAGAACCCGGTGCAGCTGTCGCGCTTCGGCTACGAAGGGGCGCAGTACACCCACCAAGGCTGGCTGACGCCGGACTCGCGGTTCTTCCTGTTCAACGACGAGCTGGACGAGCAGCAGAACGGACACAACACCACGACGTACGTCCTCGACGTCACCGACCTGGAGAACCCGCGGCTGCGCGGCACCCACGTGCACGACACCGAGGCGATCGACCACAACCTGTACACCAAGGACGGCAAGGTGTACGAGGCGAACTACCGCGCGGGCCTGCGGATCCTGAGCACCCGGCCCATCAGCGGCGGCAAGCTGCGGGAGGTCGGCTACTTCGACGTCTATCCGGCCGACGACGCCGCCGAGTTCAACGGCGCGTGGAGCAACTACCCCTACTTCGACTCCGGCACCGTGGTGGTGTCCGGGATCGAGCAGGGCCTGTTCGTGCTGAAGCCGACCGGCGCAGCGGGCTGAGGCCGTCCCACCTACCGCCCGGGGCGGCCACGCACGGACGCCCCGACGGTAGGGTGAGGGGTGTGAGCGCACCCGCACCTGAGGGCAGGAAGCTGTTGCGACTAGAAGTCCGCAACAGCCAGACGCCCATCGAGAAGAAGCCGTCCTGGATCAAGACCCGCGTCAAGATGGGGCCGGAGTTCACCGAGATCAAGGGGTTGGTCCGCCGTGAAGGCCTGCACACCGTGTGCGAGGAGGCGGGCTGTCCCAACATCTACGAGTGCTGGGAGGACCGCGAGGCCACCTTCCTCATCGGCGGGGACCAGTGCACCCGGCGGTGCGACTTCTGCCAGATCGACACCGGCAAGCCCGCTCCCCTTGACACCGAGGAGCCGCGCAAGGTCGCGGAGAGCGTGCAGGCGATGGGCCTGCGGTACTCGACGGTCACCGGCGTCGCCCGCGACGACCTCGACGACGGCGGCGCGTGGCTGTACGCGGAGACCGTGCGGCAGATCCACGCGATGAACCCCGGCACCGGCGTCGAGCTGCTGATTCCGGACTTCAACTCGAACGACGACCAACTCGCCGAGGTGTTCGGCGCCGCGCCTGAGGTGCTGGCGCACAACACCGAGACGGTGCCGCGCATCTTCCGGCAGATCCGGCCGGGCTTCCGCTACGCCCGCTCGCTCGAGGTGCTGACCAAGGCACGCGAGGCGGGCCTGGTGACGAAGTCCAACCTGATCCTCGGCATGGGCGAGACGCCGGACGAGGTCGAGCCCGCGATGCGCGACCTGTTCGATGCGGGCTGCGAGATCCTGACGATCACGCAGTACCTGCGGCCGAGCGTGCGGCATCACCCGGTGGACCGCTGGGTGAAGCCGGAGGAGTTCGTCGAGCACTCGCAGGCCGCCGAGGAGATCGGGTTCGCCGGGGTCATGGCGGGGCCGTTGGTGCGGTCGTCGTACCGCGCGGGTCGGTTGTACGCGCAGACCAAGCGGCACCGGGGCGAGGAGCTGCCGGAGAACCTGGCACACCTGGCCAACGCCGGTCCCGCGTCGCAGGAAGCCAGTGCGCTGCTGAAGCGATAGGCCATGTCCGGCGGGCGTGTCGGCGGACCGATACGCTGGTCGGCATCGGCGCGACTCGCAGGGGACTCTGGTGATCACTGACTTCCTGAACTGGCTGGCGGACCTGCCACCCGCACTGCTGCTCGTCGGCGCGGGGCTGCTGGTGTTCGGCGAAACGACGCTCGGGCTCGGGTTCATCGCCCCCGGCGAGACGGGGCTGTTCATCCTGGGGACGACGGCGACGTCGGTGCCGAAGTTCCTGCTGATGTGGGTGGTCACCACCGCCTGCGCCGTCCTCGGCTACACCGTGGGCTTCCTGCTGGGCAAGTACTTCGGCCCGAAGCTGCGCCAGACGAAGATGGTGCGGCGCCACGGCGCGGACGCCTGGGACAACGCGGTCGGTTTCCTGCGACGTCGTGGCGCGGTCGCCGTGCTGATCGCGATCTTCCTGCCGGTGATGCGCACCCTCGTCCCCGCCGCCGCGGGTGCTGCGGGGCTGCCGTACCGCAAGTTCCTGCCCGCCGCCGGGATCGCGGGCACCGCATGGTGCGCGATTCACATCGGTATCGGCGCGGCGCTTGGCGAGTCGGCGAAGTGGCTGGAGGAGGCCATCGGCAAGGGCAGCTGGGTGGTGCTGCTCCTGATGGTGGCGGTGTTCGGGCTGGTCATGCTGGTCAAACGCCGGAAGTCCGGGGCGCTGGCCGAGACCGTCGGCGCGCAGCCGTCTGGGGCGCAGACCTCGGGGGCTGGGGCGCAGCCGGAGTCGACGCCGAGATCGGCTAGCGAGTCGGAAAACACCGCCCCGCACTAGACGTTCGGCCTGCTCAGTTGATGGACGCCTAGAGTCAGTTGGTGGACGCCTAGAGCCCGATCCCGGGCGGTGAGCGAGGCCCGTTGTGGCTGTCCGCGTGCCGGGTCAAGTGCCTCCCATGGTAGGTGTCTCTCTGAAAAACCGATACAACCGTATCGCCCACGATGCAGCTGTATCGGATTCCGCACAAGACACCCACCGCCACACAGCCCGGTTCGACCGGTTTCCTGCGCCACGCGACTGGACGAGGCGCGCCGTGCGACGACCCGTGCGACGACGCCACAACACCCCCGCTAATCGGAGGTTCCTTCACATCTCGGCGTGACCACTCGATCGGGTGATCGTTGATCCATTCGTCCATATCCGGCACACGAAGGACCACCGATGACCTCGATGGCAGCCCGCCGCTGGCTTACGGCGGCACTCGGCCTCGGCGCGGCCACCGCGCTCGCGGCCAC
This sequence comes from Actinophytocola sp., assembly GCA_009377475.1. GTDB lineage: Bacteria > Actinomycetota > Actinomycetes > Mycobacteriales > Pseudonocardiaceae > Haloechinothrix_A. The sequence goes on along the minus strand of WHTY01000087.1, from coordinate 9,746 downwards.
GACGGTGGCCGTTCCGCTGGCAGGTGCGACGCCTGCCACCACGGCCCCGCCGAACCAGGCATACGACTACACCGAAACACCCCGGCTCAGCGAGGACCGCTACGAGACCGTCAAGGAGACCTTCGAGATCCCGATGCACGACGGCGTCGAGGTCCACGTCGAGGTCACCAAGCCGAAGCGGTCCGGCGAGTGGCCGGTGGTCATGGAGGCGAGCCCGTATCACGGCACGCTCGCCGACCGCGATGGCACGCGCATCCTGCCCGAGCCGCGCGACGAGAACGGCAACCCGGTCGGGCTGACCGGCTACTTCGCCCCCAAGGGCTACGCCGTGGTGATCATGGACCTGCGCGGCACCGGCCTCTCGGACGGCTGCCTCGACCACCTCGGCCCGAACGACGCCAAGGATCTCGAGGACGTCGTGGAGTGGGCGGCGAGCCAGGACTGGTCCAACGGCCGCGTCGGCATGACCGGGCACTCCTACGTCGGCTCGACGCCGTCGCTCGCGGCGGCGGTGAACCCAGAAGGCCTGGAGACCGTGGTGCCCAGCGCGGGCCTCGCACGGATGTACGACCACCAGTTCCAGGCGGGCGTCCCGTACTTCCTGCAGTGGGCAGGGCCGATGTTCGCCTACGAGCAACTCGCGCTGGAACGCGACCTGCCCGGCGGCGAGCATTTCGGCGAGAAGCCGGAGGAGACCGGCTGCGGGCTGCCGAACAGCTCGCTGACCGCCGGTGAGGCGCAACTGTCCGGCGAGTACACCCACTGGCACGCCGAGCGCGACTGGACCGCCGAGGCGACGGCGGCCGATATCCCGGTGTTCATGGTGCACGGCGTCAACGACAACGCCGCTCGCGTCGCCGGTATGGAGTGGTTCACCGAGCGCGGTGGCCGCGACGGCGACAAGCTGTGGCTGGGCCAGTGGGACCACGGGTCCGGCTGCTGCCCGACCCGGCGCGGCATCCAATGGACGTACGCGCTGCACGCCTGGTTCGACAACCATCTGATGCAGCGCAAGGTCAAGACCGGGCCGGATGTCGAGATGTTCCTGTCCGACGGCAGCTTCGAGGGCGCACGGACCGGCGACCGCACCGAAATCCACACCGACAGCCAGTGGCCGCCCGCCAGCGCGGACATGCTGAAGCTGTACCCGACGGCGGAGGGCGAGTTGTCCAGCACCGCGACGGAGGAAGCCGGGTCGGCGAGCTTCGCGGGTGACCCGTCCGGGTACACCGACCCGCAGGGCACCGGCGGTGTTGAGTTCGCCACCGAGCCGATGCAGCAGGACGTCCTGTTGGGCGGGCAGCCGCGGCTCGATCTGGTCGCGTCGGTGACCGCGCCGCGCGTGCACCTGATCGCCAACCTGTACGACGAGTCGCCGCCCGCTGAGGACGGCACTGTCGAGCGCCGCCGCATCAGCCAGTTCGCGATCAACCCTGAGCTGCGGTCGGGGCTCTCGACCCCGGCGCCGGTGCTGCCCGGCGTGCCGTACGAGATGCAGCCGCCCGGCTTCGCGATGGCGCACGACCTGCGCGAAGGGCACCGGCTGGTGATGCGCGTGACGACGTCCGACCCGGACAAGGTGCCGACGTTCGCGACCGACCCGCAGGTCACGGTCATGACCGGGCCGGACGCGACAGCGCTGCGGGTGCCGGTGGTGTCCGACCGGTCGCTGGTGGCCGACGACGTGCCGTTCGAGCTGGACGCGCCGGACGAGGCGGGTACGCCGCAGCCGACGCAGCGGGCGTCGGTCACCCCCGCGCTCGGCGGCCCGGCGCGCACGGCGGCGACGGTGGCGTACTACGAGTTCGACGTCGAGGAGGACTTCGACAACGCGAACCTGCTCGTGGGCGCGGTGCCGTCGGTGCCAGCCGACATCGACCTGTTCGTGCAGCGGCAGCAGGCCGACGGCACGTGGGGCTCCGATGTCGCGAGTGGCGCGTCCGGGTCGCTCGAATCCGAGCAGCTGCGGATGGACCGGCCCGAGCCGGGGCGTTACCGCGTCGAGGTGCAGAACTGGGCGGGCGCGCCCGCCACCCGCGTCGACCTGACGCTGACGTTCCTCAACTCGGCTGGCGAGCCGGGCGCGGACAGCTGAGGCGGGTGCTACGAAGGGCTTCTTACTTGCGTCTGACGCAAGTAAGAAGCCCTTCGTAGCACCTCATCACCCTCCCCGCGCCAACCGCGGAATCACCCCACCTGCCAGCACGTCGTCGACCTGGCGCGGTGACAACCGGTGCTGGACGGCGTACGTCTCCCCCTTCGTCGCGTTCCGCACGGTGACCTCGGCGTGCTCCGGCAGCGTGGCGCGCAGGTCGTCCAGCGCGAGGACGTCGCCGACGTCGATGCGCTCGCGGTCGTCCGGCCGCGCGAACTCCAGCGGCAGGATGCCGAAGTTCACCAGGTTCTGCCAGTGGATTCGCGCGAACGACGTCGCCAGCACCGCCCGCAGCCCGAGGTGGCGCGGGGTGATGGCGGCGTGCTCGCGCGACGACCCCTGGCCGTAGTTCTTGCCGCCGACGACGATGTGACCCTCGGATGCGGCGTGTTCCCGTGCCCGCGCCGGGTAGTCGGCGTCGATGACGGTGAACGTGAAGTCCGCCAGCTTGTCCACATTGGACCGATACGGCAGCGCCTTCGCTCCTGCGGGTGAGATCTCGTCGGTGGAGACGTCGTCGCCAACGGCCAGCAGCACCGGCGCCTCGATGCGGTCCGGCAGCGGCGGGAAGTCCGGCAGCGCCGTGATGTTCGGCCCCTTGACCAGCTCTTCGCGGCGAGCCTCGTCCGGCGGCAGTGGCGCCTCCATCATCTCGGTGTCCACCGACGCCCGTTCCGGCAGCGCAAGCGACGGGTAGGCCATGCCGAGCTTGTCCGCGAGGTCGCGCGGGTCGATGATCTCGCCGGTCAGCGCGGCAGCGGCAGCGGTCTCCGGCGAGCAGAGCCACACGGAATCTTCCCTGGTCCCCGACCGCCCAGGGAAGTTCCGCGGGAAGGTGCGCAACGAGTTGTGCCCGACGGCGGGCGCCTGACCCATCCCGATGCACCCCATGCATCCGGACTGGTGAATCCGCGCACCGGACGAGATCAGGTCGAACGTCGCGCCCATCTTGGTGAGGTCGGCGAAGATCTGCCGCGACGTCGGGTTGACGTCGAAGCTCACACCCTCGGCGGTCTGCCGCCCGCGCACCATCGCGGCCGCGATCGCGAAGTCCCGCAGGCCGGGGTTGGCCGACGACCCGATCACCACCTGCTGCACCGGGTTGCCCGCCGCCTCGCGCACCGAGACGACGTTGTCCGGCGCGGACGGCCGCGCGATCAGCGGCTCCAGCGTGCTCAGGTCGACCTCGTCGGTAACGTCGTACTGCGCGCCCTCGTCGGCGGCCAGCGGGACGAAGTCGTCCGCGCGGCCCTGCGCGCGCAGGAACTCGGCCACCGCCTCGTCGCTGGGGAACACCGACGTCGTCGCGCCCAGTTCGGCGCCCATGTTGGCGATGACGTGCCGGTCCATCGCCGAGAGCCCCGCGAGCCCGTCCCCGTGGTACTCGATGATGCGGTTCACGCCGCCGGACACCGAGTGCCGCCGCAGCAGTTCGAGGATGACGTCTTTCGCGGACGTCCACGGCGGCAGCTCGCCGGTCACCCGGATGCCCCAGATCTCCGGCATCCGCAGGTACACCGGCTGCCCCGCGATGGCGCGGGCGACGTCGAGCCCGCCGGTGCCGATCGCGAGCATGCCGAGCGACCCGGCGGCGGGGGTGTGGGAGTCGGAGCCGACCATGCTCGCGCCGGGAACGCCGAACCGCTGCATGTGGGTGGGATGCGAGACGCCGTTGCCCGGTTTGGAGTACCAGATGCCGTAGCGGCGGCAGGCGGAGCGCAGGAAGGCGTGGTCCTCTGCGTTGCGCTCGTCGGCCTGCAAAAGGTTGTGGTCGACGTACTGGACGCTGACGTCGGCCTGGGTGCGGTCCAGTCCGATCGCCTCCAGCTCCTGCATCACCACCGTGCCGGTGGCGTCCTGGGTCAACGTCTGGTCGATGCCGAGCGCGATCTCCTCGCCCGGCGTCATCGTGCCCTCGCGGAGGTGTGACTCGATCAGCTTCGCCGCCAACGTGCGTGCCATGCCGACCGGGTACCTCACGCGTGCCGGATTCAATCCCAGCCGGGGTCCGGCGACCTCCATCAGGCCGGGGTCGATGACCATTTCGGTGCCGGTGCCTTCGAGATCCCACGCCAGCCTGCGCAACCGCTCCGGCGTCCGGGGTGATGGCGACGATGCAGTATCCGCCGCGCCGGACGTGCGCCGCGACGTCGTGGAAGGTGCCGATGATCGGCACGCCGTCCAGCTCGGTTGCGGTGCCGTCGACGACGACGGCCATCCCCGTCTCGGTGCAGACCGCGTCCACTCGCCAACCGACGTGCGGGGCGTTTCTGGTGCGGGTGATGAGGTCACGCATCGCGGCGGGATTGCCCGCGGCGAGCACCGGGAGCAGACATCTGCCCCGGTAGCGCTGCCGGTGCAGCACCTGCCGCAAGAAGTAGCGCTGCGGGAAGACCAGCAGCGCGATACCTGGCACGACGACGAACACCCACAACCGCGCACCTGCCGGGGTGCCGACGGCGAGCAGTGAAAGGTTGAGCGTGACGATGGAGGCGAACAGGCCCTTGCCGAGCCTGCTGAACTCGTCCGGCCCCTGGCCGAGCACAACGGGATGCCACACCCGGCTCAACCCCAGCGCCCACGCCACGGCGAGCACGGTCAGCAGCTCCAGCGTGACCAGCTCGAACGCCGTCCACCCCGGATGGCGCAGCTTCATCACCGCGCCGACGACGACCACGACGAGTGCCGTCGCTATCAGGTCGGTGGCGATCACCGCCTGCCGGTAGCGGGGCTCCCAGTTGGTGATGGACGCGGTGAACGCGCGGCGGCGCTCCCAGTGCTTTCCGCGCCGCTGCCGGGCGGAGACGGGAGCGCGGCCGGCCATGATCGGACTCGCGAGCCGGGAGTCGACGTCTTCGGTCACTTCGTCCCGCCCCCTAACCGTGCTTGTCCCGGGGCGTGTCCGTGCCCCAAGTCCGAGCACGCCCGTCCTCTTGATGTCAGTTCGCATGTGACGAGGTATTTATGGGTTTTCGCGCTATTCGCGCGTTACTGCCTCTAACGTCGCACTGTCACCTGGAAGAGTTACGGCCTCGGCGGGCCGCGGATCCGAATATTCGCCAAACGCACACAAAATCAGCGGGCCAGGAACCGGACAGCGCATGGCTGTCGGGGTCCTGGCCCGCTGCTGGGGTGCGTGCGTGGCCGGCTAGCGGGTCAGCTCCGCATCGGGTCGACGTCGAAGATCTCGGCCATGTCGTCCAGCATGAAGTGAGCGCCTTGCAGGCTCACCGACATCATCCAGGTGGCGTCGTTGACCTCGTGCACGTTGCCCGCCTTGACGCCGTCCAGCTTGCGCCACAACGGGTTGCGCTGGAACTGCTCCTGGGACGGCTCGCCGCCCTCGTAGGCGGAGACGAAGATGTAGTCGCCGTCCGCCTTGCGGATCTGCTCCTCACCGACCTCGAGCGCGAACTCGTCGATGTCCTGCGCCGTGGGCCGCGCCAGGCCCATGTCCTTGAGGATGATGCCGGTGAAGGAGTCGTGGCCGACCAGTCGCGTCGGGCCGTCCATGAACCGCACCACCGAGATCTCGGGGTCGCCCGCCTTCTCGTTGATGGCCTTGCCAAGCGAGGCGGCCCGCTGCTCGTACTCTTCGAGCTTCGTCTCCGCCGTGTCCTCGGCGCCCATGGCCTCGGCCACCTTGGTGATGTTGTCCTTCCACGTCGGACCGGTCGTCTCGACGAACACGGTCGGCGCGATCTTGGACAGCTCGTCGTAGACGTCCTCGTGGCGGATGCTGGCGGACACGATCAAGTCCGGCTTGAGCGCGGTGATCGCCTCCAGGTTGGGCGAGTCGAGCGGGCCGACCCACTCGACGCCTGCCACCGAGTCGCCGAGGTACGACGGGAACGACTGCTCCTCGTCATAGGTGCCGATCCCACCGGCAAGGCGGTCCTGGTCGATCGCCGCGACCGCCTCGACCAGGCTCGGGTCGAGCGCGACGACCCGCTGCGGCTCTGCTGGCAGCTCGGTCTTCCCCTTGTGGTGCGAGATCGTGTACGACTGCCCGCCACTCGCCTCGGACTCTCCGGAATCCGTCGCGCCATTGCTACCGCACGCGGCGAGCCCCGCGGCGAGCGCCACGCCGGCGACGGCGACGACTCGTCGAGAACGCCAGGTCATTCTGCCTCCTCCAACTGTCCAAGTTAGTTAGATAAGGCATACCTTAGTCATCGGTGCCGCGTAACCCCTGTGCACGGTTTTTGTGCGAGGTACGCGTCACGTCCTCGCCGTCCGAGTCCTGCCGACCGGCACCACCAGCGGGGTCCCGGTGACCGGATTGGACACCACCCGCGCGTCGAGGTCGAACACTGTGCGCACCACGTCCTCGGTCACCACGTCGGACGGCGCACCCGCAGCCACCACCGCCCCGTCCCGCAGCGCGACGACGTGATCGGCGAACCGGCTGGCCTGGTTGAGGTCGTGCAGCACCATCACAACGGTGCGCCCCTCGGTGCGGTTGAGCCGCCGGATCAGCTCCAGGACGTCGATCTGGTGCGCGATGTCGAGGAACGTCGTCGGCTCGTCCAGCAGCAGCAGCGGGGTGCCCTGCGCGATGACCAGCGCCAGCCAGGCCCGCTGCCGCTGCCCGCCGGAGAGCGCGTCCACCTGCTCGTCGGCCAACTCGGCCAGCTCGGTGGCCGCCAGCGCCGCGTTGAGGGCGGCCTCGTCGTCGGCCGACCACTGCCGCCACACCGAGGTGTGCGGGGTGCGGCCGCGGCGGACCAGGTCGCGCACCGTGACCCCCTCAGGACAGAGCGGCGACTGTGGCAGCAGCCCGAGCCGCGTGGCGACCTCCTTGGTGCGCATCCGGTGCAGGTCGGCGCCGTCCAGCAGCACTTGGCCCGCCTCCGGCCGCAGCAGCCGGGACAGCGCCCGCAGCACCGTCGACTTACCGGACCCGTTGGCGCCGATGACCGCGGTGACCGCGCCGGTGGGCAGGTTGAGGTCGAGGTCGTCGACGATCACCCTGCCCGGCCGGTAGGACAGCCGCAGCGACCGCGTCGCGATGCTGGCCGCGCCGTGCGCCTCGGTAGGCGCGGCGCGGTCGTTACGTACCTCGTTGGGCATCGCCGTCATCGGCGGCCTCCCATCCTGACGACGAGCAGCACCAGGAACGGCGCGCCGACCAGCGCGGTCACCGCGCCCGCTGGCAGTTCCGATCCCGGGATCACGATGCGGGCGATGAAGTCGGCCGCGAGCAGCAGCCCGGCACCGGTCAGCGCGGAAGCGACCAGCGGAACGCCCGGCCCGCGCACCAGCTTGCGCGCGATCTGCGGCGCGAGCAGTGCGACGAAGTTGATCGGACCGGCGGCGGCCGCGGCGGTGCCGGTGAGCGCGAACGCGATGGTGAGCAGGCCGAGCTGGGTCCGGGTGACACCGACGCCGAGCGTCGCGGCGGACGACTCGCCGATCGCGAGCGTGTTGAGCTTTCCGCACAGCGCCAGCGCTAGCGGCAGCAGCAGCCCCAGCGCGAGCAGCACGCCGCTGACGTGCTCCCATCCCCTGCCGTGCAGGCTGCCGACCAGCCAGATCTTCGCCTTGGTCGCCTGGTCGACGTCGGCGGCGGCGAGACCCCAGTGCACAAGGCCGATGAACGCGGCGTGACAGACGATCCCGGCAAGCACCACCCGCTGGGCGCTGAACGACAGCCTGCCGCCGGACGTCCTCGTGCCGCCTGCGCTGAGCACGAGCAGCGCTGCGGCGAAGGCGCCGACGACCGCCCCCGTGGGCACGCCCACCTCGGCGAGGCCCGCGCTCGGCCCGCCGTAGCCGACCGCCGTGCCGCCAAAGGCGAGTAGCACGAACACCGCCCCGGCACTCGCCCCTGCCGTCACGCCGATGACGTCGGGGGCGGCGATGGGGTTGCGGGTCACCGCCTGCACCAGTGCGCCGGACACGCCAAGCGCGAGGCCGACCAGCAGCCCGACCAGCACCCTCGGCAGCCGGAACTCGCGCACGATCAGCGTGGTGGCCTCGTCCGCCGTGGCCGTGAGGCCGCCCACGACGTCGGCGAGCGGCAGCCAGGTCGTGCCATACGCGAGCGAAAGGCCGCCAAGCGCGGCGACGAATCCGACGAGCACGGTGTCGACGGCGAGCCCCCTCGGCCGGGCGAGCACGCTCGCACGGCCGAGGCGCAGCACCAGCGACGGCCCTGACCGGGTGACGCTCACGCCGGTCACAGCGTGGCTCCCGCGATCCGGGACCGGCGCAGCAGGATCAGCACCAGCGGCGCCCCGACCAGCGCGGTGACGACGCCGACCTGCAGCTCGGCAGGCCGCACCACCACCCTGCCGAGGACGTCAGCCGCGACGAGCAGGGTCGCGCCGAGCACGGCGGCGTACGGCAGCAGCCAGGCGTGCCGTGGCCCGGTGATCGCCCTGGCGGCGTGCGGCACGACGAGGCCCACGAAGCCGATCGGACCCGCGGCGGCGACGGCCGTCGCGGTCAGCAGGATGACGCACGCGCCAGCGACCAGCCGGACCCTGCCGACGCGCACGCCGAGCCCGCTGGCGACGTCGTCACCCAGGGCCAGCGCGTCGAGCCCGCGCACCATGAGCGCGGTGACCAGCAGCCCGGCAAGCAGCACCGGCGCGATGGTGAGCAAGGTCGGCGTGCCCCTGGCGACCAGCGCGCCCACCAGCCAGTAGCGGTACTCATCCAGAGTCTGCGCGTCGAGCAGCACCAGCACCGAGACGATGGAGATGACGAGCGAGGAGAACGCGAGCCCGATCAGCGCGAGACTCACCGAGCTGGTCGGGCCCTTGCCGAAGCCGGCGAGCGCGAGCACCGTGCCGCCGACCAGCGCCGCGCCGAGCGAGGCGAGCGCGATCTGCGGCGGCAACGTGGTGACGCCGAGCAGCATGGTGCCGGTGACGATGCCGAGCGCCGCGCCTGCCGATACCCCGAGCAGCGCGGGGTCGGCGAGTGGGTTGCGGGTGATGCCCTGCGCGAGCGCCCCGCCGACCCCGAGCGCGGCGCCGATGATCACGCCGAGCAGGGTGCGTGGCAGCCGCTGTTCCCACACGATGATCGCCGCGTCGGAATCGTCATGCTCGGCGAGCGCGCCGAGCACGTCGGCCAGCGGCAGCGCCCGGTTGCCGATGGCGAGCCCGAGCACGGTCGCACCGCCGAGAAGAAGCAGTCCGATCGCCAGCAGGGTGGCGAGACGTCCATGGCGTCCCTCGGCTCGCGATGTCACACGAACTAATGTAAGGCATGCCTAATTCCGGAGGCACCCGGTCAGTCCCTCGCGCGGTGAATGTCGCTTTCGCTGCAGTGGGCACGGTCACGATGCCGGCGATTCGGCCGGGGGGTCAGCGCCGTCAGCGCCGTCAGCGCCGTCAGCGCCGTTGTCGGAGTCGCCAAACAGGATCCGCAACGCGATGTCCCGATAGGTCCGGACGTGCTCGAGTGCCCGCGAAGCCGCGACCTCCGGGTCGCCGGTCGCGATCGCCTCGTGCAGCCGCTCGTGTTCGGCGAGCAGCGACTCGGGGTCGTCGATCTGCCGGAACAGCCAGTGCAGCCTGCCCTGCAACGGCTCGAGCATGCCCGCCAGCAGCGTGTTGCGTGCCAGCGTGATGATCTC
>WHTY01000171.1 GCA_009377475.1 Actinophytocola sp. | reverse complement strand
TCGACATACACTCATCATATGCCACTTGCCGTTGAACGAGCCGCAACGACACGCCATTTTAGTGGCTACACTGGGTCGTCAAGAGAGTCACCCTACGCAGGTCAAGACACAATCTCTACGGAGAGTTACGGCAACTTCGGGTTAGGCAACGCGGCGGGTAGGCGCAGGCGTCTCGCACGCAAACCGATACAGGATGAGAGCCAGGGTTCACGCGGCGGCGGTGGGGGAGACGACGTCGTGAACGTGGAACACGGCGTCCGGAACGAGGGACACAGTGTTCGGAGCGAGGGACACGACGCACCGAGCGTCTAACACAACGTTCGGAACGTCGGACACGGCGCAACAGGGGGCAGCCGACCGCGCCCGCTGACCGCTCCGGCCTACACGCGCCTGCGGGGTGGTTCGCAGCAGCCGACGGCGCAGGGGGCGCCGTTGACGGTGCAGCCGCCGCTGGGCGCGTCGGACAGCCGCCGGGCGGGCACACCGGCCAGGTGTTCGCGCACCAGCTCGACGACGAGCTGCGCGTAGCGGGGGTCGTCGTTCGGGGTGGCAGCGCGGGCGAAGCCCATGCCAAGCGAGGCCGCCCGGTCGGCGGCCTCGTTGTCCAGGTCCCAGATGACCTCGATGTGGTCGGAGACGAACCCGATCGGGCACGCCACGACGGCGGACACGCCCTCGGCGTGCAGCGCGTCGATGTGGTCCACGATGTCCGGATCCAGCCACGGCACCGACGGCGGGCCGGAGCGCGACTGCCACACGACGTCGTACTCGCTCGCGCCGACGCGTTCCGCGACCAGCCGCGCCGCCTGCCGCACCTGCCGCGAGTAACGCCCACCGCCCTCCTCCGGCGGACCGGCGGCCGCGTCCGCCGACACCGGGATGGAGTGCGCCGTGAACACCAGGCGAGCCTGGTCACCGCCAGCGCCCAGCCGCGCACGGGCCGCCTCGACCGCGTCCACGAAGGACTCCACGAACAACGGATGGTCGAAGAAGTGCCGCAGCTTCACCAGCTCCGGCGCACCGGGGGCCGCCAAACGCGCACGCACGATGTCCTCGTGGTACTGGCGGCACGACGAGTACCCGCCGTAGGCGGCGGTCGGGAACACCAGCGCCCGCCGCACGCCATTGGCCTCCATCGCGGCGACGGCGTCCTCGGCGTACGGCTGCCAGTTGCGGTTGCCGAAGTACACCGGCAGCCGAATGGCCTGCGCGTCCAGCTCGGCCTCCACGGCCTTGATCGCGCGCCGGTTCAGCTCGTTGATCGGCGAGACGCCCCCGAAGTGCTGGTAGTGCTCCGCGACCGCGGCAAGCCGTTCGCGGGGCACACCCCGCCCCCTGGTCACGTTCTCCAGAAAGGGCATCACGTCGTCGGGACCCTCTGGACCGCCGAAGGACAGCCAGAGCAGCGCGTCAAAGCTCACCGCTCCAGTGTCCCGCACCCGCTACTGGCCGGTGGCGTGCACCCCGCCGTCAACCATGATCATCGACCCGGTCGTGGCAGGCAGCCAGTCCGAGAACACCGCGCAGATCGTCTTCGCGACCGGCGTCGGGTCCTCGGTGTCCCACCCGAGCGGCGCGCGGTCGCCCCAGCCGTTCTCCAGCTCCTCGAAACCGGGGATGGACTTCGCAGCCATCGTCTTGATCGGACCGGCAGACACCAGGTTCGCCCTGATCTTCTTCGGGCCAAGCTCCCGCGCCAGGTAGCGGTTCACCGACTCCAGCGCCGCCTTGGACACACCCATCCAGTTGTACGCGGGCCAGGCAACGCGGGCGTCGAAGTCCATCCCGATCACCGAAGCGCCCTCGACCAGCAGCGGCGCGGCGGCCCTGACCAGCGCGGCATACGAGTACGCCGAGATCTCAAGCGCGGGACCGACGTCGGACCACGGCGCGTCAAGGAACGGCGCGCCGAGGCAGGTCTCCGGGTTGGCGTACCCGATCGAGTGCAACACCCCATCGAGGCCATCGACGTGCTCGCTGACCCGGTCCGACAGCGTGTCGAGGTGCTCGCGGTTCTGCACGTCCAGCTCGATCACCGGCGCTTCCTGCGGCAGTCGCTGCGCGATCCGCTCGACCAGCCGCATCCGGCCGAAGCCGGTCAGCACCACCTGCGCGCCCTGTTCCTGCGCTACCCGCGCCGCGTGAAACGCGATCGACGCGTCCGTGATCACACCGGTGATCAGCAGCCGCTTGCCTTCGAGAAGTCCAGACACCGTGTCTCCAGTTTCGAGGGTTGGGGTGAAAACGTGCGAAAACTCAGTGGCCCATACCGAGGCCGCCGTCGACCGGCAGCACCGCGCCGTTGATGTAGGCGGCTTCGTCGGAGGCGAGGAAGCCGACCGCGTTGGCGATCTCCTCGGCCTCGCCGTAGCGGCCTGCCGGGATCTGCGCGAGGGCGGTGGCGCGCTGCTCGTCGGTGAGTGCGTCCGTCATGTCGGTGACGACGAAACCGGGCGCGACGACGTTGGCGGTGATGTTGCGCGACCCCAGCTCGCGGGTGATGGAGCGCGCGACACCGACCAACCCCGCCTTGCTGGCGGCGTAGTTGACCTGGCCCGCGCCGCCGGACAACGCGACGACCGACGAGATGAACACCATCCGGCCCCACTTCGCGCGCAGCATGCCCCGGCTGGCGCGCTTGGCGACGCGGTAGGCGCCGGTGAGGTTGGCGTCCAGCACCCGGGTGAACTGCTCTTCACTCATCCGCATGAGCAGGGTGTCGTCGGTGATGCCCGCGTTGGACACCAGCACCTCGACCGGCCCCTGGTGCTCCTCGACCTGTTTGAACGCGGCGTCGAGCTGTTCGGTGTCTGTGACGTCGGCCTGCACCCCGAACAGCCCCTCTGGCGCGCCGGAGCCGCGATGGGTCACCGCGACGTTGTCGCCCTTGGCGGCCAGCTGCCGCGCGATGGCCAGCCCAATGCCCCGGTTGCCGCCGGTGACCAGTACCGATCGTGCCACGTGTCGTCTCTCCTCATAGCGCTGCTGCTCGATGCGTGACCGAGGCTATCGAGTTACCCGCCAGTCAGGCGGTTGGAGTGGTGTGAGCCATGTCGCGACGGGTGCGATGAAGGGATTCTTACTTGCATCTGGCGCAAGTAAGAATCCCTTCATCGCACCCCGCATCGGACACCCAGCGCGCCGACCCTGCCATGATTCGGGCGTGTTCCGCATCGCCTTCTACCAACCCGAGATCCCGCCGAACACCGGCAACGCCATCCGGCTTGCCGCCAACACCGGCTGCGAGCTGCACCTCATCGAGCCGCTCGGGTTCTCGCTCGAAGCGAAGCAGCTCAGGCGCGCCGGGCTGGATTACCACGAGCTCGCCACCACCCACGTGCACGCGGACTTCGGCGCCGCGCTGACGGCGTTCGGCCATGCGACGATCTACGCCTTCGCCACCCGCGCCAGCCGTTGCTACGCCGACGTGGCCTACCAGCCGGGCGACGTGCTGCTGTTCGGCCCGGAGTCCGTTGGCCTGCCGGATGAGATCGCGCACGCGGACGTCGTCACGGAGCGCGTGACACTGCCGATGGCGCCAGGGTCGCGGTCACTCAACCTGGCGAACTCGGCTTCGATCGTCGTCTACGAGGCGTGGCGGCAGCACGACTTCGCGGGCGCGGTCGGCCGGGACTGACGCCCAACGCAGGCCTCAGGGCAGGCGCTGCCCGATGAACAATGCCGAGCCCGCCCCGGCGATCAGCGCCAGTGTGCCGAGCGCCAGCCACGGCTTGCTCGCGTCAGCCTTCTTGATCTCGTAGCCGATCTGCTCGCTGAGGTCCGCGTACACCTCGTTCAACTGCCCCGCCGACTCCGCCTCGTAGGAGTCGCCACCGGAGATCTCGGCGATCTGCTGCATGGCGAGGTAGTCGGAAGGGACGGGGTAGGTACGCCCCTCGATCTCCACCGTGCCGTGTGACGTCCCGAACGCGATCGTCGAGATCGGCACTCCGGCCTTCTTGGCAGCCCGCGCCGCCGTGAACGCGCCACGGGGGTCGTTCATGTTCTCCGTCGGCGAGACCTGCTTGCCGTCCGCCATCAGCACGATCCGCGCCGGCGGCGGTCCGCTCGGCCCGCCCACGACCGCCGAGAAGCTCTCGATCGACTGCAACGCGGCGAAGACGCCCTCCCCGGTCGCGGTCGACTCCGCCAGCTCCAGGTTCTGGATCGCCTCGATGGGGGCCTTGCGGTCGGTGGTCGGCGGCACGAGCACGCTCGCGGTGCCCGCGAACGACACCACACCGATGTTCACCCCCGGCGTCATGTTCTGCACGAACGTCGTGGCCGACCGCTGCGCCGCGACGAGGCGGTTCGGCTCGATGTCGGCGGCCTCCATCGACAGCGACACGTCGATCACCAGCATCACCGTCGCCCGGTTGCGCGGCACGCGCTGCTCCGCCGTCGGACCGGCGAGCGCGGTGGTGAGCAGGATCAGCGACACGATCAGCAACGCGGCGGGCACGTGCCGGACCAGCCCCTGCTTGCTCGCCCCGACTCGCTCCAGCAGCGCGAGGTTGGCGAACCGCAACGTCCGCCTGCGCCGCGACCGCTGGGCGAGCAGGTACCCCGCCACCAGCAGCGCCGCCACGAGCAGCAGCAGGAACCACCCGGGCGAGGCGAACCCCGTCAGGCTCATCCGACCGCCCCCGACCAGCGACGTTTGCGTTCCACGACGAACCGCACGGTGTCGGCGATCCAGTCAGAGTCGGTGCGCAACACCAGGTGCCCCGCGCCCGCCTGCCGCAGCCCGCGCGCCACCTCCTCGCGGTGCGCGGCCGCCGCGGCGGCGAACTCCTTGCGCAGCAACGGCGAGACGTGCACCTCCCGCTGCTTGCCGGACTCCGGGTCGGCGAGCACGACGGTGCCGACGTCTGGCAGGTCGACGTCGCGCGGATCAAGCACCTCGACGCCGACAAGGTCGTGCCGCGCTGACAGCGCCCGCAGCGGCCGCTGCCAGTCCGTGCCGCCGAGGAAGTCCGAGATGACGACGACGAGCCCCCTGCGCCTCGGCGGACGCCGCAGCTCGTCGATGGTGGTGGCGAGGTCGCCGTGCGTGCCGGTTGGCGCCCGCTCGGTCGTCGCGACGGTCTTGACAAGGCCACGGATGTGCGCGGTTCCGCCGCGCGCTGGCACCCGTCTTGTCTGGGCGCCGTTCGAGATGAGCGCGCCGATGCGGTTGCCGCCACCCCCTGTCAGGTGCGCGATCGCGGCGACGGCGCACACCACGAGGTCGCGCTTCTCGCACAGCGCGGACCCGAAGTCCAGGCTCGCGGACAGGTCAGCGACGATCCACGTCTCCAGCTCCCGATCCGCCACGCTGTCCCGGATGTGCGGTTCGGTGGTGCGCGCGGTGACCGCCCAGTCCATCCGCCGGACGTCGTCGCCCGGCTGGTACGGCCGCGCCTCCCCCGGTTCCGAGCCGGGGCCTGGCACCAGTCCGAGGTGGTTGCCCTGCAGCAGGCCGTCGAGCCGCCGCCGCACCTCCAGCTCAAGCGTGCGCAGCCCGGCTTCCAGCCGGTCGCCGCGCAGCACCGGCGGGGCCCAGGCTGGCCGTGCTCCGTCGTCCATCGGGGTCACGTCGTCGCCTCAGCGCGCGGGGCTGCCCGCGGACAGCGGCTGCCCGGGTGGCGCCTGCTGCGGGCGAGCCGAGACTTGCGGCAACGGCACCGTCTGCAGCACCCGCGTGATGATGTGGTCAAGCGGCACGCCGTCGGCCAGCGCGTCGTAGGAGAGCACGAGCCGATGTCGCAGCACGTCGGGGGCGACGTCGACGACGTCCTGGGGCAGCACGTAGTCCCGCCCGCGCACCAGCGCGAGCGCCCGCGCGGCGGCGATGATGCCGAGGCTGGCACGCGGCGACGCGCCGTAGGACACCCAGCCCGCGACGTCGGTGAGGCCGTGCTCATGCGCGCTGCGGGTGGCCATGACCAGCCGCACCACGTAGTCGACCAGCGCATGGTGCACGAACACCTGTGAGGCGACACCTTGCAGCCGCACCAGCTCGGCGGGCGTGAGCACCTCGTTCGGCTCCGGCGGGTTCACGCCCATCCGGTAGACGATCTCGCGCTCCTCCTCCGCCGTCGGGTACTCGACGATGATCTTGAAGAGGAACCGGTCGCGCTGCGCCTCAGGCAGCGGGTAGACGCCCTCGTTCTCGATCGGGTTCTGCGTGGCGAGCACAAGGAACGGGTCCGGCATGCCGAACGTCTTGCCGCCGATGGAAACGTGACGCTCTGCCATCACCTCCAGCATCGCCGACTGCACCTTCGCCGGGGCGCGGTTGACCTCGTCCGCGAGCACGAAGTTGGCAACGACAGGGCCGAGTTCGACGGCGAACTTCTCCTGGCCCTGCCGGTAGATGCGGGTGCCGAGGATGTCGGCTGGCACCAGGTCGGGGGTGAACTGCACCCGGGAGAACGAGCCGCCGACCACCTTGGCGAAGGTCTCCACCGCGAGCGTCTTCGCGACGCCGGGCACGCCTTCCAGTAGCAGGTGGCCCTTGGCGAGCAGACCGACCAGCATCCGCTCGACCAGCCGGTCCTGGCCGACGATGATGCGTTTGACCTCGACGACGGTCCGCTCGAGCAGTTCGGCGTCCTGCGCGGGTGTCGCCTGCCGTTCCGCCGGCGAGTGGCCGGATTCGGTCACGTGTGCCTCCC
>WHTY01000102.1 GCA_009377475.1 Actinophytocola sp. | reverse complement strand
TCGCCATGCTGGCCGCACGCGACATCACCGTGCCCGCCACCGCACACGAACGCATCATGTCCTGCACCGACGCAGGCCAACTCGAAGCCTGGATCCGCCGCGCCGTCACCATCACCACCATCGACGAACTCTTCACCTGACGCACCGCGTCCCGCACTCGTCGGCGGTGTTGATCACGGCTACTCGCGGTGTTGCTCACGAGAACGGGCACAGGAGGCTGTTGCGCTTTGGCCGGTGAAGCCGGAGTGCCGTGCATCGTGATCGCTGTTGGGCCTAGTTGATCTACTTTGCTCCGTGGCTGACCATCAGAACCGGACAATCGGAACGAATTTTGGCAACTCAGGGAGCAAAGTAGATCAACTTCTTTCGCGACGCGGCACTCAACTCCGAAAGCGCAACAGGCTCGAAGCGGA
Source organism: Actinophytocola sp. (assembly GCA_009377475.1). Taxonomy (GTDB): domain Bacteria; phylum Actinomycetota; class Actinomycetes; order Mycobacteriales; family Pseudonocardiaceae; genus Haloechinothrix_A. Next base: position 18,713 of record WHTY01000102.1, on the reverse strand, counting down.
CGTATTCGCGCAACAACACGAGTAGACGTGATCAACGAGCCGGGAGCGCGCCCGCCGCTCACGCGTCCACGTAGCGGAGCACGCCGAGCATGCTCTGCTCGTCGAGTGCGCAGGATCCGCCGACCTCGCAGGCCCGGAGCCGTGCCAAGACCTCAGACGCGTCGACCCCTGCGCCGATCACGACGAGCTCGGTGTGCTGCTGCTCGTCGCGCTGCCACTCGTCCCGGCTGACCTGGATGAATCCGCCGACGACGTGCAGCCAGAACTTCTGTCCGTGCCCCGGCACGCCGAAGTGCACGCAGCCCTTCACCCGGTACACCCCTGCCGGGCGGTCGGACAGCAACGCCATCAGCTGCCGGGGGTCGAGCGGCTCGTCGGTGCGGAACGACACGCTCTCGAACGCCGCGTGCAGGTGCCCCGAGCAGTCCGCCTCGGCGCTGTCCTCGCGGAGCAGCGCGTCGAAGCTGAGCTGACCGTCGTCGGGGCGGGGCTGCTCCGGCGGGTCGAACAGCAGTTGCGGGTTGACCCGCCCGTGTGCGGTTGGCACCACCGGCGCGCCGTCGCTGAGCTTGCGGACCGTGTCCACCAGCCGGTCCCGTTCGACGTCGTTCACCCGGTCGGTCTTGTTGAGCACGACGAGGTCCGCCACGGCGAGGTGCTGGTCGAGCTGCGGAAACTCCGCGCGGGTCGCCTCGAACTCCGCCGCGTCGACGACCTCGACCAGCCCGCCTGGCGAGATGTCGGCCTCCTCGCTGGCCAGCACCAGCCGCAACAGGTCGCGTGGCTCCGCCAGCCCGCTCGCCTCGATCACGATGACGTCGATGTCAACGTCCGGCTGGGTGAGCTTGGTCAGCATCGCGTCCATGCCGCTGGCGTCCACGGCGCAGCACAGGCAGCCGTTGTCCAGCGACACCATGGCGTCGACCTGCCCGGCGACCAGCATCGCGTCGACGTTGACGCTGCCGAAGTCGTTGACGATGACGCCGATGCGAACGCCGTCGTCGTTGTGCAGCAGGTGGTTCAGCAACGTCGTCTTGCCGGAGCCGAGGAAGCCGGTGACGATCACGACGGGGGTGGGCACGGCGACGAACGTACCGCGCCAGCGGCGTCGGATGGTGGGTGCCCGCCGGGCGTGTCAGCCGATGCCGCGCTGGTGCGCCGCGCGCAACGCGCCGGACAGCCGCCGCACCTCGGCGCGCGAGCCACTGAGGTCGGGGGCGATGAGGACCACCGACGTGTACCTGTCCGTGTCGCACCGCTGACCACTGATCGCACGCGGATCGTTTCCGTCTGGCAGCAGATTCACGATGCGCGATGTGCCCGCTGGCTTGCCCTGGATCTCCTGCATCAGCGAGAACACCTCGCACGCGCGGTGTTGATTCGCCGTGATGTCGGAGTCCAGCAGCTTCATGGCCCGGTCCATCTTGCGGCGGTTCGCCGGGTCCTGCAGCAACTCCGAGCCCTGCAGCTGTCCCACGACCGCGGGAACCTTACGCAGCCAAGTCCCAGCGGAAGCACTGATCACTTGCACGCTCGCCCCGTCGCCGGAACCCCAGCGGCACGTCGACAGGCCGCCAGCTCGTGACGGCGTCAGGCTCGACAACGGCGTCCCGGCGAGCATGGCGACCTCCTCGCCGGTGAGCGCGGCGCAGGCCGGGTTCGCGCTGGTGGCCGGGCCGGACGACGGGTCGTCCAGCGCATCGGCGTTGTCGACCGAACACCCCGCCAGCGTCAACGCGAGTGCGACCATAGCGGCAATGGCGACGAGCGGCGTCCGCGCGCCGTCGATGTGGGGCATGGGGGCCTCCCCGGTGAATCCGACATCCTGGACGGGCGGCCACCTTAGCGGCAGTTGGCCGTTCTGGCTCGGCGACACGGTGCCCGGTCGTGCCAGGATTACCGGTATGAGCCCCACGCTGACCCTGACGCAAGACGACGCTGCGGACGAGCTGCTGTCCCGCGACCCGCTGGCCCTGCTCACGGGCATGCTTCTTGATCAACAGATTGCGATGGAGGTCGCGTTCACCGGCCCGAAGAAAATCGAGGACCGGCTTGGCCGGTTCGACGCGCGGTCCATCGCGAACGCCGACCCCGACGAGTTCGCCGCGCTGTGCGCGCGGACGCCAGCCGTGCACCGCTTCCCAGGGTCGATGGCCAAACGCATCCAGGCGCTGAGCCAGTACGTCGTCGAGCACTACGACGGCGACGCCGCCGCGATATGGACCGACGGCGACCCGGACGGCAAGACCGTGCTGCGCAGGCTCAAGGCGTTGCCCGGCTACGGCGACCAGAAGGCCCGGATCTTCCTCGCGCTGCTCGGCAAGCAGCTCGGCGTCACCCCGGACGGTTGGCGCGAGGCCGCTGGTGCGTACGGCGAGGACGGCGCACGCCGCAGCATCGCCGACGTCGTCGACCCGGACACGCTGCGCGAGGTGCGCGAGTTCAAGCGGGCCGCCAAGGCCAAGAAAGGGTGAGTCCGACCGTGGCAGGCAACCCCTCGCGTCGCCATTCCGTCCTGGCAGCATGAGGGCGTTTCTGAGTTTGACGTTGCTGGCCGCCGTGACCGCCGCGATCGGCGGCTGCGGCAGTCAGGGCGACGCGGAGCCAGCGGAACCGGCCGACCGGCTGCCCGTCGGCCAGGAGTTCGTGTCGACCGAGGTCACCGAGGCGGGCCAGCAACGGCCGCTGGTCAACGACACCACGATCCGGCTGAAGTTCGCCGACGGCGGGATCACCATCAACGCTGGCTGCAACACGCTGTTCGGGGACGCGCGGCTCGACGCGGGCACACTCGTCGTCGAGAACATGGGCGGCACGGAGATGGGCTGCGCCAAGCCGCTGATGCGCCAGGACGAGTGGCTCAAGGAGTTCTTCACCAGCAACCCGAGCTGGCAGCGAGACGGCGACACGCTGACGCTGACCAGCGGTGACACCACCATCACGCTGGTGGAGCGACGCGTCGCCGAGCCGGACCAGTCGCTGCGCGACACTCGCTGGCAGCTCGACACCATCATCGACGGATCCACCGCGTCCAGCGCGGCAGGGGACATGCGTGCGTTCCTGATGTTCGCCGACGACGGCACCGTGCGCGGCAACGCGGGCTGCAACCAGCTCAGCGCGCGGTATCAGCGCGACGGCGACCAGCTCTCGTTCAGCCAGATCGTCACGACGCGGAAGGCCTGCGGCCAGCCGCACGACCGGATCGAGCAGTCCGTGCTCACCGTGCTGGAGGGCTCGCCCCGAGTGGAGATCAAGGCGAACCGGTTGACGTTGACCCTTGAATCCGGCAAGGGCCTCGGCTTCGTCGCGGGGAGTTAGGCACGGCTAGGCGCGGACGACGCGGTCGGCCCGCAGCGCCAGCTCCAGCATGAGGCGCTCGTCCGGGTCGGCCAGTCGCGCGCCGAACAGGTCGTGCGCCTGGTCCAGCCGGTGCCGTACGGTCTGCGGCGCGATGCCGAGCCGTTCGGCCACCTCGGTGACACCGCCGGTGCTGCCCATGTAGGCCAGCAACGTCGCCGACAGCACGTCGCGCTGCTCCGCCGCGAGCGCCGCCAGCGGGCGCCGCGCGTGCTCGACGAGCTGGTCAAGCAGGAACTCGTCGGCGTGCAGCAGCAACGTCGACAGGTGCTGCTCGCAGTCGGTGATGTCACTCGGCGGCAGCAGCCCCCGTCGCACCAGGTCGAGCGCACGGCACGCCACGGTGAACGAGCGGTGCGCCTCGGTGACCGGCACCAGCGGGCCGACCGCCGCCGTGCGCCCGTGCAGCTCGGCGCGCAGGACGTCGAGGTGCGGCGCGGGATCGGCGACGACGAGGCACGGCTGCGCGCTCTCCAGGTCGGCCAGGACGTCGTAGCCGAGCGCGCTCGCCGGGAACCGGTGCTGGTCCTCGCGGTACTCGATGGCGACGACGGCGACGTGGTCCGGCAGGTCCCAGTCGGCGCTCTGCGCCAGGTCGGTGAGTGTCTGCCTGGCGGCGGGCTGCTCGGCGAGCAGCAGCCGGAGCAGCCGTTGCCGTCGGCGTTCGATCGTGCTGGCCGCGCGCGCCTGTGCCGCCGTCGCGGCGGTGATGTCCTGCCAACTGATCCCGTCGGTTCGGGTCGGCGCGGAAAGGGCAGGGGACGTCGACATGCCCGCGACAACGTTGTCAGCCGGGTCGGGAGCAATATCGGTGGATCGCGGTTCGCGAGCCATGGCTGCCACCTCGTCGTGACATGAGTGGTGGATTTTCGGGCCTCGTCGTGGTGGACGAGTTCGCTCGCCAGACCGTAAGCAGGCGGGTTACGGGGGTCAACTGGAGCGCGTGCCCTAACCGGGCATATACCCAGGTGGGTGTCGTTTTTCGTGCTCGCCAACAGTCGGCGGCGACACCGATCGTCACTCCACCACAAATTCCCCCGACCGGGTAGGACGGGTGGCGTAGCGGAGCAACCTCACCCTGGTCGCGAGCGCGAGTTCGAACCGGCATTGCGGGTCGGTCAGGTGTTCGCCGAACAATTGCTGCAGTTTGTTCACCCGATAGCGGACAGTTTGCGGGTGAACGCGGAGTCGTTGCGCGATCTCGCAGACCTGTCCGCGCGTGGCGAGCCACTCCCGCAACGTCACCAGCATCCGTTCCTGCTGCCGCTCGGTGAGCGGGGCCAGTGGGGCGAGCCGCCGCTCGACGAGGTTGTCGATCAGCAGGTCGTCCGCGAACAGCATCAACGTCGTGCGGTGTTCGGCGCAGTCGATGACCGGCGCGTCGGGCAGCATGCCGCGTTCGGTGAGGTCCAGTGCCCGGTGCGCGACGTGCAACGACGACCGGACGTCGCACAGCGGCGCCGCTGGCCCGATCGCCGCCCGCCAGCCGGGCAGCAGCCGGGGCAGCTCGGCCAGCACCGGGTCGTCCGCGGTCGTCAGCAGACAAGGCCGGGGGCCGTGCAGGTCCGCGAACACGGTGCCGCCCAGGTCGCCGTGGACCGGGTCGTCAGGGCGACGCAAGGCCACCGCGACCAGCGTGTCGGGCAGCGGACAGCCGAGCGCGCGGGCCTCCTCGGTGGCCGCCGCGATCTCCGGCACCGGCTCGGCGAGCAGCAGGTGCAGCACTCGCTCCCGCCTGCGCGCCGCCTGCCCCGACGTCCCCGCCTTGGCGCTGGCGTAGCCCTCGGCGGCGAGGCCGCACAGCCGCTCGCACTCGGTGTCGATGATCGAGCGCAACGACGTCAGCACCTCGGTCGCCACCCCGTAGTGCCGCACGTACCTGGTCACGTACTGCGCGGTGACCGACGCCGCCACCCGGTAGGCGGCGCGGAGGGCGTCCAGCGAGCGGCCCTGACCGCACTCGATCGCGCCGATGCTGCGGAACAGTGGCGTCCAGTCGTCGCTCGACGTCTTCGGTTCGAGGAGCGCGTCGATCCCGCGCAGGATCACCGACTGCGCCGCCGCGATCAGCACCTCGGCGAACGGCCCCTCCAGCGGCTCTGCGTACTCCGGCACCGACTGCCGGACGCCGGTGATGATGGACTGCGCCAGGCGGCGCGCGTGCGGCCGGAAGCCGCGCACCATCTCGCGCGGCAGCACGCGGCGCAGCTGGTCCGCCGTGCGCACGGCGTCGTCGGTGTTCTCGCGTGCCATCGGGACGTCAGGGGATGCGACGAGATTGGTCATGGTGATCACCGTGTCGTATCAGGTCGTCGCCGCACGTCGTGAGGAATACGTAGGTGAGGTACGTATGCCTCGGGAAGTTTTGTGGCGAACGACGAGTTCTGCCCGGTTCTCCTCGCGATGCCTGGACCGGCGGCGGCTGGCTGCGTAACTTCCGGTGCGCGAAACGCACCAGGAAGGAGTGACCATGTCGATCTCCGCACGGGTGGGTGCCGCGCTACTGGCGCTCATGGCACTCGTCGTAGTCCCGAGCGCAGCCACGGCCGCGCCGAGCAGCCCAGAAACCAGGATCCTGTCGTCCGAGCGCAACCCGGACGGTGCCACGACGACGACCGTGCGGGTCGGGCCGCTGATCGCCAAGCCGCACTCCGGCGACGGCGGCGGTGAGCACGGCATGGGCACCCACACGAACCTGGTCGCGCCGCTCCTGCCGCCGTGCGTGAACTGCTACATCACCGGCATCCAGCCCGATCTCACCTACGCCGACGGCTCCCGCGCCAACTACGACACCGGCGTCATGCTGCACCACTCGGTGCTGTTCGACCGGGCTCGCAGCGACGTCACCTGCGGCGACCAGTTGCTCGGCCTGGCAGGGCGCAGGCTGTTCGCCGCCGGCAACGAGCGCACCGGCGGCGAGCTGCCGCCCGGCACCGGCGTGAAGCTGGGCTGGCTGCCGCTGACCTGGACGCTGGTCGAGCTGATGAACATGAAGCCGGAGTCGCAGACGATGTACTTCGACGTCACCATGACCCACGTGCCCGCCAGCGGCGGCATGACCGAGGCGACGCCGGTCTGGCTGGACGCCAACAACTGCGGCGACTCCACCCACCCCGTTCCCGAGGGCGAGTCCACGACGACCTGGGAGTGGACGTCGACCATCGACGGCACCCTGAAGGCCGCTGGCGGGCACGTGCATGACGGTGGCCAGCTCATCACCGCGTTCAACCGGACGACCGGCGAGACGTTGTGCGCCTCCGAGGCGGGCTACGGCACCGACCCCGCCTACCGGGGGCACATCGAGTCGATGAGCGTCTGCAGCGGGGACGACTTGGGCCGCGTCAACACGGGCGACACCATCGAGCTGGTGAGCGAGTACGACACCCACCACGCCGACCCGGCGGCGATGTCGATCATGGTCGCGTTCGTGGCGGAGGACTGATCCGCCGGGTGGGCGCGAGCACGTCCGGCGTGGCGGGCAGAATTGACCCGCCACGACCGGGCGCGAGACGAAAGAAGCGCGTATGGAGCCGGAGAGCAAGCCGACAGGGCTGTCCCGCCGCGCCCGCGCGTTCGTCGCCGTCATGGCCGGTGCCGTCGCCACCGCCGTCGTCGTGCATGTGGGGATGATGTTCTTCTACGTGGCGCCGTCGAACGTCGTCAGCGAGAAGCACGCCACCGAGATCTACGACTACATGGCGCCCGAGCTGCTGCAGAACTGGCAGCTGTTCGCGCCGGAGCCGCTGCACGTCAACCGCTCGCTGCACGCCCGCGCGCGGGTGAGGACCGACGCGGGCACGGTGACATCGGAGTGGATCGACATCTCCGCCGTCGACGTCGCGGGCACCAGGGGTCACCTGCTGCCCAGCCACACCCGCAACCAGCTCCGCAAGGGCTGGGAGACCTTCACCGACACCCACAACGACGACCACGAGGCGCTGTCGACCACCGGACTGATCGTTGCGGCGTTCCTGAAGCGGGTCGCGCTGCTGCGGATCAGCCACCGCATCGACGGCGAGATCGCCTACGTGCAGCTCCGCTCGGCGAAGACCTACGTGCCGGAACCAGCGTGGAGCGACCGGACCACGGAGGACGACGTCTACGACACGGTGCTGCCGTGGTGGCAGGTCAGCGAGCACGACTTCCCTGAGGGCAGCAGGCGATGACCGAGACGAAGTGGAGCTGGGACGCCGCGCTGGTCAGCGGCTACGAGCGCGTCACCCGCAGTGCGCTCGGCACCTACCAGACGGCGGTGGTCCGCATCGGCGTCGCGGGGACTTCGCTCGGGTTCCTGCTCCGGGAATGGCCGCACCGGCACGAGCTGTACGGGCCGGAGGGGCCGTTGAGCTCCGACCTCGCGGCGCAGCGGGTCGAGGACAACGGCGCGTTCACCGTGCTGCTGTGGTCGGACGCCGCGTGGTGGTTCGAGCTGTGCTACGTCTTCGCGATCCTCGCCTCGCTGGCGTTGCTGCTGGGTTGGCGGACGCGGACGGCGTCGGTGCTGTTCCTGATCGGCGTGCTTTCGGTGCAGAACCGCAACGGCTTCATCAGCGACGGCGGCGACAACGTGCTGCACCTGATGGCGATCTACCTGGTGTTCGTCCGTTGCGGGGAGCGGTTCTCGCTCGACGCGCTGTTCCGCCGGTCGGGTGCTGGCAGACGTCGCTCCGGTCGCCGCCGCGACGTCACCGGCGTCGTGCTGTGGTCGGCGCTGGCGTTCGCGCTGCTGACGGCATGGGTGTTCGGGGTGCTCGGCGGCGGCTGGTTGCTGATCTTCGCGGGGCTGCTCGCGGTGCACGCCGTGTGGTGGATCGTGGACCGGTTCACCGGCGGCGAGCCGCGCGCGGTGTGCGACATGACCACGAACCTGGTGCACAACGGTGCGGTGCTGGTGATCATCGTGCAGGTGTGCCTGCTGTACGCGACGGCGGGCTGGTTCAAGGTGCAGGGCAGCCGCTGGCAGGACGGCACCGCCGCCTACTACCCGCTGCAGGTCGACGTCTTCACGCCGTGGCCAGCGCTGTCCGGTGCGGTGTCGGCGTATGGGCTGCCGATTCTGCTGATGACCTACGGCACCGTGATCGTGCAGGTCGCGTTCCCGTTCACGCTGTTCAACCGGCGGATCAAGAACGTCGTGCTGGCGTGCCTGATCGCGGAGCACATCGGCATCGCGATCCTGCTGGGGCTGCCATTCTTCTCGCTGGCGATCATCTCGGCCGACCTGATCTTCCTGCCGACGTCGCTGCTACGCCGGGTGGAGGCAAAGCTCGGCGGCCGGTTCCGCCGGCGAGGTGCCACGTCGGAGGCGGCAGCCGACGGCGAGGCGGACCAGGCGGGGGCGGCGGATGACGACGGTGCGGCGGATGAGGCGGGGGCGGCGGATGAGGCGGGGGCTGACGCGGCGGCCCACGAGCCAGCGCGAGTCTCACCTTAGGTTTCGCGAGTCTCACCTTATTGCTCGCGAGTCTCACCTTATTGCGCACGAGTTGTACCTTCTCGCACGCGAGTTACACCGTCCATTAGCGCGAGTCCCACGTTGTGGTGCCGCGAGTTCCGCGTTGTCAGGGCTTGGGAACTCCCCGGTACCGCAGTGGCTCAGACGTCCTCTCCCGCGCGTACCAGAACCATGAACTGACCTGGTAAAGCCCCGGAAGGCGTAGCACGCGCTATCGGAACTCGGGACTCGCGGTGCCGTAGTTGGGGACTTGCGGCACCACAACGTGTAACTCGCGTGCGAGAAGGTGCGACTCGCGGCGAATAAGGTGTGACTCGCGGCAGGGACGGTGTGACTGACTGACGGCGAAATGATGGCCCCTGCCGTGGGTGGCAGGGGCCATCGGGGATGGGCCGGGTCTTGTTTACTTTGCTGTCAGATCCATGCTGATCGTGTTGCCCGGGCCAGCGGTGAACGCGCTGATCCAGTCGTTGAAGGAACCGCAACCCTCCAGTGCGGGCAGCGTGTAGTTGTCGGTCGACAGCGTGCCGCCAGAGAACGGGTCGAAGCCCTCACCGGTCATCTCGATGACGGCTGGCTCAACGGTCTGGCAGCTTTCGCCACCACCGATCGGGAAGCCCCACACGGACACGCTGGGCAGCTTCACGGTCATCTCCGAGTGGGAGGTGAGCGTGTTGCCGTCGAAGGTCCCTGTGGTCTTGCTGGTCTGTTCGAACTCGACGTCCGACGAAGCCTGCAGGAATCCCATGATGGTGAAGTCGCCCTGGGTCGGCTTGAGCGTCAGGTTCGCGGTGTACTTCTGCGGCGAGGTCGAAGAGGACGTCGATGCCGCCTTCGAGCGGCACCGTGCCGTTTGCTGCCTTGATGTGCGACTCGCCTTTCAGGTCGAACGCGAGGTCGATCGGGCCGCCGCCACCGCCATCGGTGCCGCCGTCGGTCCCGCCATCGCCACCGGTGTCGGTGCCGCCGGTGTCGGTGCCACCGTCAGTTCCACCGGTGTCGGTGCCGCCATCGGTCCCGCCGTCGTCGGTCCCGCCCGTGTCGGTCCCGCCGTCAGTCCCGCCGTCAGTCCCGCCATCGCCACCGGCGTCGGTGATCTCGAACTCGTGCAGCACCATGTCCTGGCCTTCGACGGCGGTGCAGGCCGACTCGAACGTGCCGAGGCCGGTCTCGCTGCCGTCCGCCGTACGTGGCGTCAGGGTCATGTTCATGGCGCCGAGCGAGATCGTGGCGTGCCCTGCCTGGTCGAAGGACAGCGACGGCGTTGAGCCGGTGATGTTCTCGATGAGCAGGTCATTGCCGTTCGCGGGCACCTCGGTCACCGGGATCTCGTTGGGCACCGTGACCGGGAGCGTGATTCCCGGCGCCTCGACGTTCGCTTCCATCGACGCGGTGCCTTCGATGGTCTTCGCGCCGACGAGGTTGAGGCCCTCGGTCGCCGTCGCGCCCGCGTTGGCCTCCGACACGATGTCGAACTGACCCGTGGGCTGGCCCACCTCGATCGAGGACGGCATGTCGGTGTTGATCGTGACGCTGACGGTCTGTGCCCCGATCAACGGGAACGGGCAGTCGTACTCCAGGGTCTTGGTGATGGGATCGGCCGAGCTGATGCCGGCGCCGTCGGCCATGGTGGCCGCGACGAGCCCGGCGGACCCGGTCGCCGCGATTCCAGCGGCCAGCAGTTTTGCGCGTCTCTTGCTACTCACGAAATCTTCCTTCCGTTCCTTCGTTGTCGAAGGTCGAATAAGGGTGGAGCCGCCGTCTGTCACGTTCTGACAAACGTGGACGGCGATTCCGGGAAATAGCCTTTTCGCGCTATCCCCGAATAGGAAGCTAACGGCGTGCTACCGCGCGGTACAAGACGTGTGAACGCAGTGACGCAAGCGGCGGTCAGAAGTTGTAGGCGGCGGATACAACGGGCATATGTGATTGGCGGCACAGGACAACGGAACGCTGTCTACCAGCGACTAGGCACGCTGTGTTCAGCGGTTTCACCGATCGTGACGACGAGGCGTCGTACTCACCAGCGCACAACTTCCACTGCGGTAACCGTGCGTCCAGGATGCATTCTCACTCCGCTGCTTGACGCCTTCGGGGGCGCGTCTTAGTTTTCCCGCAGTATCGAACATCGCACTGTCGCCGTAACGGTTCCCGCACGCTTATTCACAAGCCGGTCATAGTTGACGTGATCTGAATTTCTGCGAGTGCGCTACGCAACCTCAACAATTGGTGATCAATCCGACGAATAGTGCGTGTCATGCTGGAAAAGCAACGGCTCCACTCATGTGATTTTCGCGGACTGCGAAATCTGCGGAGATCACATGGAGGAGCCGTTGCGGTACGAGGCTATTACAGGGCTGACCGATGGGCAACTGGCCGAGTTGAGTGCCCGCGTGGTCGAGATCGTCGGCGATCTGACCTCGGCCGGGCGGCCGTACGCGCTGGGCCTGTTCCGCTCGGTCACGCTAGTCGTTGCACTGCTGCGCAAGAACGCCACCCAGGACACCCTCGGGGCGTTCTTCGGCGTCAGCCAGCCCACGGTCAGCCGCCGCTGGGACCTGCTGCGCCCCGCCATCGGCGACGCCCTCGCCGAGTTCATCCTCGACCCGAAGGACCTGGTGGGTGAGGGAACGCTGCTGGTAGACGGGACGATCTGCCCGACATGGGACTGGCAAGCAATCCCCGACCTGTACTCCGGCAAGGCCGGCTACCCGGGCATGAACATCCAAATCGCCGCGACCCTGGACGGAAAGCTGGCCGCTGTCGGAGCCACACCGGTACATGGTGCCCGGCACGACGCGCACGCCTACGCCGCCTCCGGACTGGCCGCGGCGCTGACCGATGTGCACACCGTCGCCGACCTCGGCTACGTCGGGGTCGACGGCATCGCCGTCGCGCCGATCCGCAAACCCCAGGGCGTCGACCTCCATGAGACTCAAGCCGAGTTCAACACGCAACTGTCCACAATCAGGGCCGCCGTAGAACACGCCATCGCGCACCTCAAAACCTGGCGAATGCTCAGCGAAGAAGGCGGCCGCTACCGCTGCCCGATACACAAATACTCCAGCATGCTCAAAGCCATCACCGGACTATTCTTCTTCACCGCTTGTGAATAAGCCCCCCGGCGTCGGTCGCTGCGCTGTAAACCGGCCCGGAGGAGTCTATGAAACTGCGCGACAAAACCGTGGTCATAACCGGAGCGGGCGGCGGTATCGGTGCTGCCATGGCGGTGAGATTCGCGCGGGAGAAACCGCGCGGAATCGTCGTCTCGGATATCGATGCGCACGCGGTGGCCGACGTCGCGGCACAAGTACGCGAGCTCGGGGTCGCCGCGCTGCAGCACCGCGCCGACGTCGGCGACCAGCGGCAGGTCGCCGAGCTGGTCGCGGCGAGCGAGCGGGAGTTCGGCCGGATCGACGTGTTGTGCTCCAACGCGGGGATCGCCGTGGGCATGGGTGTCCACGCACCCGCCGAACGCTGGTCGGCGGCGTGGTCGGTCAACGTCATGGCGCACGTCCACCTGGCGCGGGCGGTGCTGCCCGCGATGGCGGCGCGCGGCTCCGGCTACATCATGATCACCGCGTCCGCCGCCGGGCTGCTCGGACTCCCCGGCGACGCGCCGTACTCGGTCACCAAGACCGCCGCCGTCGGCCTCGCGGAATGGCTCGCCGCCACCTATCGACGTTCGGGCGTCACCGTCAGCGCGCTGTGCCCGCTGGGCGTCCGCACCGGACTGCTGATGCGCGCCCTCACCGCAGGCCATCCGGCGGCACGCGCGGTGGCCGACTTCGGCCCGATACTCGACGCCGACGAGGTCGCCGACGTCGCGCTCGAGGGTATCGCTGACGAGCGCTTCCTGATCCTGCCGCACCCGGACGTTGCGCAGCTGTACGCGAAGAAGGCCGCCGACCCCGAGGGCTGGCTGACCGAACTGCAACGAGAGGGCCGCCGATGACGACGGAACCGAGGGACCCGCAGCGCACCCTGCTGCTCGGGATGAGCCCGTGCGGGCTGCCGGGTAGCGGCGTGCCGATCGCGGTCAGCGGCGCGGGCGGCCTCGGCGTCGTCGACCTCGGTGACGGCGGTCGTGATGCGAAGGCGGCCTTGCTGCGGGCGGTGTCGCCGCCCACTGGCACCGTCGGCATCCGGGTCACCGCCGACTGCGCACTGAGCTGCGACGACGTGCTCGACCTGCTCGGTGACAAGGCGGACCGGATCGACACCGTCGTGCTCGGCGGAGGCGCGCCGTGGCAGCTCGCGGACGTGCCCGACCGTTACCTCCTTCTCGTGGAGGTGACGTCGCCGCAGGGGGCGGCGGACGCGGTGGAGCGCGGCGCGGACGGCGTCCTCGCACGCGGCGCGGAAGCGGGCGGCAGGGTGAGCGAGTCCGGCGCGTTCGTGCTCTTGCAGCAATTGCGCGGCATCGACGTCCCGGTGTGGCTGTGCGGCGGCATCGGCCCGCACACCGCAGCCGCCGCGATCGCGGGCGGCGCGGCTGGTGTCGTGCTGGATACGCAGTTCGCATTGCTGCCGGCGTCCGACCTGCCGGACGACGTTCGTGCGGCGGTCGCGGCCAGCGACGGCACCGACACCACCGTCGCCAATGGTGTCCGGACCCTGCGCGGGCTGCCGGTCGGCCAGGACGCCTTCCTCGCCAGCCGGTTCGCCGAGCGCTACGGCACCGCGACCAGGGCGGCGCGCGGTGATCGCGGCGATCGGTGATGTCGCCAGCGACCGCGCGGACCTCGGCGCGGGCTCCGCCATGGCGACCGCGCTCGGCACCGAACTGCCTGTGGTGCAGGGGCCGATGACGCGGGTCAGCGACCAGCCGGGCTTCGCCGCCGTCGCCGCCGAGGGCGGGCTGCCGATGCTGGCGCTCGCGCTGTCCAACGCAGAGCAGACCACCGCGCTGCTGGAGCGCACCCGCGATGAGCTGGGCGAACGTCTCTGGGGTGTCGGCGTCCTCGGCTTCGCGCCGCAGGACGTGCGCAGCGCGCAGCTCGACGTCATCAAGCGAGTGCGGCCGTCGAGCGCCATCATCGCGGGCGGCAGGCCGGACCAGGCGCGCGAGCTGGAGGCCGAGGGCATCACGACGTTCCTGCACGTGCCGTCGCCAGGCCTGCTCGCGCAGTTCCTCGATGCGGGCGCGCGCGGCTTCGTCTTCGAGGGCTCCGAATGCGGCGGCCACATTGGACCCAGGACGAGTTTCGCGTTGTGGGAGGCGCAGCTCGGCGTGCTGCTCGACCACATCGACGCGCACGGCGGCGACGGCCTGCGGGTGCTGTTCGCGGGCGGCATCCACGACGAACGCTCCGCCGCGATGGTGTCCGCCATGGCAGCGCCGTTGGCGCGACACGGCGTCGCCGTCGGGGTGCTACTGGGCACCGCGTACCTGTTCACGGAGGAAGCGGTCGCGCATGGCGCGGTCGGGCGGGTGTTCCAACGGCAGGTACTGGCCGCCGAGCACACCGAACTGCTGGAGACCGCGCCCGGCCATGCCACTCGCTGCGTCGCGAGTCCATTCACGACGACGTTTTGGGCCACTGTGGACGAACTCGCGGCGAAAGGCACTCCGCAGCGCGACGCCTGGGAGCGGCTGGAACAGCTCAACGTCGGCAGGCTGCGGATCGCGAGCAAGGGGCTCTGGCGCGAGGGCGACGAGCTGGTCACCGTGAACGAGACCGAGCAGCGCGAGCTGGGGTTGTTCATGGCGGGCCAGGTCGCCACCCTGCGCGACCACGTCACCACCATCGCCGCGCTGCACGCCTCGGTCACCTCGGGCGCCGCCGCGTACCTCGACGAGCTGCGTGGCCAGCCCGCGGCGGTGTCCGAACCGGACCCACTCGACATCGCCATCGTCGGCATGGCCCGCACGTATCCGGGCGCCGACGACCTCACGAGCTTATGGTCGCAGATCCTCGCCAACGCCGACGCCGTCACCGAGGTGCCACGCGACCGCTGGGGCCCCGACGTCTACTATGCCGCGCCCGAGGCCAAGGACGGGCCGCCGCGCGGCGACTGGACACCGTCCAAATTTGCGCCGATCCGACAGTATGGCCCACCCGCGGTCGTGACATGGCAACAAACAGGCAACGCTGCCTGTCATCAAGCGGTCACAAACTGTCACTGCGCGGTCGCTTCGGGTGGCTGCACGTGCGAATGCGATGTTGTTGTCTTGTGCTGAGGGAAATGCGCGCTTTCGCATTCTGCTGACAAGAGTGCGCGCCCGTCGCTCGGGAGCATTGTTCGGCATCCAGTGCGGGATTAGCGTCCCCGCGTCGGGGTTTCTTTGTGTCCGAACAGCGGCGCCCGCACACGGCGCCGCTCCATTGTCATTGTCTGCGCGGAGACGACGTGAATACATACTTTCGTAGGTCGAAGAAATGGGCCGTGGGAATCACCGCCGCCTCGGCCGCCGGGTTGGTCGGGGCGACGCTCGCGGTCGGAGCCGGGACCGGTGTGGCGGAACCGGCTTCGCTGACCCTCAGCTACACCTGCCCGTTCCCGCTCATCGGGGAACAAACGATGGCGGTGGAGATCAACGCCGACGTGCCGGGGTCCGCCGTCGTCGGCGAACCAACGCCGGAGTTCGACGTCGAATCGGTGGCTATCGTGCCCGCGACGGCGACGCAGGGACTCAGCCTCGTCGGCGCGAAGACGATCGAGGGCAGTGGGCTGGCCGACGCCGCCGTCGATACTCCGGAAGCGACCCTCGACGTCCAGGTTCCGGTCGACGTCGCGAAGACCGACGTGCCGGCGAGCGGTCCGTTCGACGTCCACGCGTCCGGCAGTGCGCCGTCGTTGACGTTCACCGAGCCGGGGCCGGCGACGATCACGGTCGGCGACCTGCTGCTGACACTCACGCCGAGGACGGCGGACGGCTCGGAGACCGGCCTCGGCACGTTCGACTCGCAGTGCACGCTCGATGCGGGTCAGGACGCGACGCTGGCCGACTTCGAGATCCTGCCGAGCGGCAGCGACGGTGGCGCTGCGGATGGCGGTGCCGACGGCGGTGACGTGGGCGGCGGTGACGTGGGCGGCGGCGGTGCTCGCGCCGCTCGGTGCCGGACTCGGCCTGATCGCGGCAGGCGTCGCGCTGCTGCTGGTGCACAGGCGGCGTGTAGACGTCTGACGTTCGCGGTAGACAGAAATCGGCGGCCCGTCGAATCATTCGGTGGGCCGCCGATCATTGCGTCAACTTGTTCCCCGGCTGCGTGGCGGCACGGAGATTGTATTCCTCGGGTGACAAAGAAACGGGCGCAACGGAAGCGGCTATCGCATTGTTGTTGTCGCTCTGCGAAGGTCGATGTTCAGCGTGGAAATCACATTGTTTCGGAGGTCGAGCCGTGCCCATCACTCTGCGACGGACAGCCCGCGTGGCGACGGCATTCCTGGCGGCGCTGCTGTGTCTCGGTGTCACCGGCACGGCAACGGCGTCCCCGGTGCAGCCACGCGCCGTCATGGCGCAGGACGACTTCTACGTGCCGCCGTCGCCGCTGCCGGACGGCAAGCCGGGCGACATCGTCCGGTCCCGCCCGTCCGAGGTTGGCTGGCCGAGCGCGCAGGCGGAAGCGTGGCAGGTTATGTATCGCTCCACCGACGCGCTCGGGGAGCCGACCGCTATGACCGGCACCGTGCTCGTCCCGGACGGTGTCGACCCCGCCAGCGCGCCGATCGTCGCGTTCGGGCCCGGCACGCAGGGCGGTGCCTTCCGCTGCGCGCCGTCCCGGATGATCAGCTCGGGCGCGTTCTACGAACAGGCAGGGCTCAACGACCTGCTGCGCAACGGCTACGCGGTCGCGGTGCCCGACTACGAGGGCTACCGGCCGGAGCCGGAGACCACCTACGTGACCGGCAGGTCGATGGGCGCCGCGGTGATCGACGTCGTGCGCGCGGCGCAGCGGCTCACCGACGCCGGGTTGTCCGCCGACGCCAAGGTCGCGTTCCGTGGCTACTCGCAGGGTGGCGCCGCCGCGTGGGCGGGGGAGCTGCAGCCGGACTACGCGCCGGGGATGAACTTGGTCGGCATCGCGGCGGGCGGCATCCCGGCCGCCCCGGTGCAGCTCGCGTTGCACCTCGACGGCAAGCAGGGCTTCGGCGTCATGGCGTACGCGCTGATCGGGTTCGACAACGCCTACCCCGAACTGCGGCTCGCCTCCTACCTGAACGACGCTGGCAAGCAGGCGTTCGCCGACATGGAGACCGTCTGCACGCTGCGGCTGCTCGTCGACTACGCGGGCAAGAGCATCCGGGAATACACCCACACCAGCCCGCTGCTCCAGCCGGAATGGGTCGCCCGCTACGAGGACAACACCCTCGGCGCGAACCCGCCTGCGGTGCCGATGTTGCAGTACCACGCCACCCAGGACGAGTTGGTCCAGTTCGGACAGGCGAAGGTGCTGCGGGACACCTACTGCGACGCCGAGGTCGCGCTGACCTGGAAGACGTTGGACATGGGCCACATCGACGGCGTCTACCACGGCAACGCCGACGTCCTGCAGTTCCTCAACGCCAGGATGGCGGGCGAGCCCGCGCGGAGCACGTGCTGACCCGTGGCGCGGCACGCCCTGCTCGTAGCCCCACATCGTCTCCGCGTCCACCTCGCCACCAGCCATGTCGGTGTGGTGCTGGATGCCCCTGCGAGAACTCGATCTGCAACCGGCGAGGTAGGTCGAGCTGATGCTCCTCTCGCCGACCTCGAACCGCCCATCATGTGTGCATGAAGAAATGTTTCACGACAATGAGGGGCTCGTACGGGGCGTTTTCTTCGTTGTCGTAGTGGACCATTTTGACGATCCGATACCAGCCAGGCTTCGGCGTGAAGCCCGCCTCTCGTTCGTAGACGGGAGCTTTGCCTGGAGGTGACGACTCGCCGGGTTCAACGGGCATCAATCCCGCGTGGTAGGTCATCGTGCAGCACGCTTTGACCCATCGGTGTCCGGTCCAGCGGTCCATGTCGAACGGAGCGCCCACTTTGAGCTGGACGTCGCCTCGGTTGACGACCCGGAAGGTCACCTTGTCCTTCTCGCTGAGATCGAGCTGACGTCGATCGATGACAAGTTCGGCCGCTACGTCACCGTCGCGGACGATGCCTGTGCGCGGGTCACCCGGCGGCGGTCCGGGAATCGTCGTGGTCGTTGTCGTGCGTGGGGACGTTCGGTGGCTTCTCGGTGATGCCGAACTGGTCGTGGTGGTCGTCGGTGGGCGTGGGGACGACGGCGCTGTCATTGGGTTCTCGGTGGTCGCCGTTGTCGTGGTGGTGGTCGGGTCCGTGGCCTCGGACTGCTGCGCCAGGTGTGTCGGTTGCGCCGACGGATCCGATGTGTTCGTCGGGCCGCAGGCAGCGAGCAGTGCGACACCCACGATGGTCAGAACAGGGCCGTACCGATGCGACAGGGTCCGATCAACCATCCATTAATGGAACCATCAATCCGACAACTAGAACAACCTGGGATAGTGCGCCTTTACCGCGTAATTTGCGCGACCTGGCCCGGACGTTGCCACGACCAACCGAAGAGCGAGGAGCGTATCGGTACGTGCCCGGGTCCCGAGCCTTTGGCTGTTCCAGTGGTTCATTTTTTGTAACAGAGTTGCACTCTGTAGCACGACAGGTTTTCGCGCCCTGCGGCCCTGGACATTATGGAACCGTATCCTACGGCTACGCCTACAGTTTGGTGCGTGGCTGACTCGGCGGTGACGTGTGGTCCGAATACCACTGGTTGCCAAATTAATCAACAAATACAGGAAGCGGGAAGAAGCAGAAAAGATGACATGTGATGGGGACCCCCTCCGCTCAGACGCACGTTGGTATGGGCGTCAGAAACATTCGGGAGCCGGAGGAGGTCCCAATGACTATCGTAGGCGGGTTTGACGTGCATCGACAGCAGATCACGTTCGATTA
>WHTY01000145.1 GCA_009377475.1 Actinophytocola sp. | reverse complement strand
CCTAGTCGCCGGTCGAGGTGAAGCGAAGTCCGTGACCTGGCGGGGTGTCCGCCGCGAGCCACCCATCCGCGACCGCGACTCCGCTTAGTTCGGCGAGCACGCCAAGCGCGTCGAACGACGCGTCCTCGACGTCCTCCACCCAGCACCGCTGTGGCAGTGTCATGGCCAGCTGACCCGAGATGTCGATGAGCAGGTGCGGCGCGAGCCCGACGCCGCCTGTTTTCGCGAGTTCGGCGATGCGCAGGAACGGCGTGATGCCGCCGACCCTGACGACGTTGGGCTGCACGACATCGCAGGCGCCACGCCGGATGGCGTCGCGGAACTGGTATGCGGTGTAGAGGCTTTCGCCGAGGGCGATGGGGGTGGCGATGTGCCGCCGCAGCTCCGCGTGCGCTTCGAGGTCGTCAGACAGCAGCGGTTCCTCCACCCAGTGCAGGTCGAAGCGCTCGAGCGCGGTGACGGCGCGCCGCGCGGTTGGCAGGTCCCACCGCTGGTTGGCGTCGACCATCAGCGGCAGGTGGGGCCCGATCGCCTCGCGGACGGCGGCGACCCGCTCGACGTCAGCCTCCACCTCGTCGTGCCCAACCTTGACCTTGACGCCGCGATAGCCCGCCGCGCGGAAGCGGCGTGCCTGGTCGACAAGCTGGTCGAGCGAGTAGTGCCGGTTGATCCCGCTGCCATAGACGGCGACTCGCTCATGCCTGCGCCCGATGAGGTCGACCAACCCGGAGCCGGACGCCCTGCCGCGCAGGTCCCACAGCGCGATGTCGACGGCAGCCATCGCCATGGTCATGATCCCGCCGCCACCCGCTTCGTGCAGTCGCCGCCACAGCCGGTCCCACACCACGCCTGGATCGGTGGGCCAGCCGAGCACGGCGTCGCGCACGTCCGTCTCCAGCAGCGCCGTGATCGCCGTGGCGCCCACCTGCGGGGTCCAGCTGAAGCCGATACCCTCGCCGCCGTCGGAGTCCCGCAGCCGCAGCACGATCAGGTGCACCTGCCGCACATCCGGCCCCCACGGACGCGGCAACGGCACCCGCCGTGTCGTCACGGCCAGTTCCGTGATGACGGCCTCAGCCATCGACGGCCGCCAAGCCTTGCTCGATGAGCTGCTCCAGCCGCTTACGGTCCTCGTCATCAGGGTCGGCCAGCGGCGGCCGCACCGAGCCGATGTCCTGGCCTCGCAGCCGCACGCCCGCCTTGACCAGCGACACGGCGTAGCCAGGAACCCGGTCCCGCAGCTCGACAAGCGGGCGGTAGAACGTGTTCAGCAGCCTCGTCACGGTGTCGCTGTCGCCATCGGTGAGCGCGGCATGGAACGCGGTGGCGACCTCAGGTACGAACGCGAACGCCGCGGAGGAGTACAGCGTGATGCCGAGTCCGCGATAGGCGGGCATACTGAACTCCGCGGTCGGCAACCCGTTGAAGAACTGGAAGTCGTCGCCGACGGCGTCGCGCACCGCGAGGGTGACGCGATGCAGCAGGTCCAGGTCGCCGGTGCCGTCCTTGAGGCCGACGACCTTGGGGTTACGCGCCAGTTCGGCGGCGGATTCCGGACTGAACCGTGCGGTGCCGCGCTGGTAGAGGATCACCGGCAGCGGGCTCGCGCGCAGCAGCTCGTCGACGTAAGCGCACAAGCCCTGCTGCGGGCCCGCCGCCAGGTACGGCGGCATCACGAGCAGGCCGTCCGCACCGAGGTCGGCGGCCTGGCGGGCGCAGTCGACGGCGTGCGGCAGCGGACCGCCCGCCCCCGCGACGACCGGCACCCTGCCGCCGGTGACGCCGACGGCGGTCCGCACCGCGTCGGCGTGCTCGCGCAGCGCCAGCGCGGGGAACTCGCCGGTGCCGCAGGCGACGAACACGCCGCCCGGGCCAAACCCGAGCCCGTGTTCGAGATGCGTGGTGAGCGCGTCGACGTCGACCCCGCCCGGCTCGAACGGCGTCACGGGGAAGAACAGCACTCCTGACAGGTCCATCAACTCGCTCCTTGTCACGTCGTCACGGCTGACAGCTCGGTCCGCCAGTCCCGCAAGGGCCGCCAGCCGAGCAGCCGCTCCGCCTTGCCGATGCTGAATGCGGGCTCACCGTGGCCGAGACCACTGGCGTGCGCGGCGATGCCCGGATGGAACTCCGGCAACAGCTCGGCCAACGGCTCGGCGGCCAAGGGATCAGCCGCACATGCGAAGAACACCTCGCCGCTCGGCACCGCGCCTTGCGCGTCGAGCAGCATGCCGACCAGCTCGCCCGCGTCGCGCGCGTCGACGTAGTTGAACAACGACTTCGCCCCGAGCGCCGGGCCCGCGAGCCGATCGGCCACAGTGTGCCCGCCCTGGGTCGGCGACCCGCGCCACTCCTCCGGCGCGATGACGTAACCGGGCCGCACCACCGAGAAGTGCGTCGCCTCGTTACGGTCCGCGTACATCCGCACCATCAGCTCAGTCGCCAGTTTGGACAGTGCGTAGGCATGCCACGGCCGGGCAGGGTGGTTCTCGTCAAGCGGCAGGTAGTCCGGCCGCCAGCCTGCCGGGTTACCGTAGCCAAGCACGGTCGGGCTGCTGGCGACGACGACGGACCGGCAGCCGATCCTGACCGCCGCATCGCACACGTTGTGCGCGAGCGCGACGTTGGTCGGCAGCAGCTCCGTCTCCGGCCTGCTGAACGGCACCGCGATCGCGGCGAGGTGCACCACAGCCGACGGCCCGATGTCCGCGAGCACGCGGTGGGTCTGCTCGGCGTCGGTCAGGTCGGCAGGCACGGACGCCCGCGCCCCGTCCGGCGCCGCGGTGCCCGGCAGGTCGATCGAGACGACCTCCCGCCCGGCGTCAGCGAGCACCCGTACCACGCTGCGGCCGAGCCTGCCAGCGCCCCCGGTGACCGCGACCAGTGTGGTCACGGCAACTCCAGCTCTGGCACGTCGATTCGGCGGCCCAGCCGCGACGACTCAAGCCCGAGCTGGGCAAGCTGGACGCCCCGCGCGCCGGAGAGGAAGTCGTACGGGAACGGCTCGCCATCGCAGACGTGGCGCAGGAACATCTCCCACTGCTCACGGAAGCCGTTGCGCAACTCGTCGTTGTCCGGCACCCGCTGCCACTGCTCGCGGAACCGCTGGGACTCCGGCAGGTCGGGGTTCCACTGCGGCTTGGGGGTGGCGGCGCGGTGCTGCACGCGGCATTCCCGCAGCCCGGCGACGGCGCTGCCTTCGGTGCCGTCCACCTGGAACTCGACCAGCTCGTCGCGGTTTACCCGGACACACCAGGACGAGTTGAGCTGCGCGATCACACCGTCGGCAAGCTCGAAGATCGCGTAGGCGGCGTCATCGGCGGTGGCGTCGTACGGCGCGCCGTTCTCGTCGTAACGCACCGGGATGTGCGTGGCTGCCTTGGCCGTCACCGCGTCTACCCGTCCGAACAGCTCGTGCAGCACGTACGACCAGTGGCAGAACATGTCGACGACGATGCCGCCGCCGTCCTCGGCTCGGTAATTCCAGCTCGGTCGCTGCCCTTGCTGCCAGTCGCCTTCGAACACCCAGTAGCCGAACTCTCCGCGCACCGACAGGATCCGGCCGAAGAAGCCGCCGTCGATCAGCCGCTTGAGCTTGACCAGTCCCGGCAGCGACAGCTTGTCGTGCACGACCCCGCCGCGTACCCCGGCGTCCCTGGCTGCTGCCGCGAGGCCGAGCGCCCCGTCGAGCGACTCCGCCGTCGGCTTCTCGGTGTAGACGTGCTTGCCAGCGGCGATCGCGGCGAGGATGGCCTTCTCCCGCGCCGAGGTGACCTGTGCGTCGAAGTAGATCTCGGCGCCGGGGTCGGCGAGCGCCTCGTCGAGGTTGGTGGTCCAGCTCTCGATGCCATGCCGTTCCGCCACCGCCGCCAGCTTCGCTTCGTTGCGGCCGACGAGGATCGGCTCGGGGACGACGCGGCTGCCGTCAGCGAGCTCGACGCCGCCGTCCTCGCGGATCGCGAGGATCGAGCGGACTAGATGCTGGCGATAGCCCATCCGGCCGGTGACACCGTTCATGATGACACCGAGCTTGCGTGCACTCATGCGTTTCCTTCGTTTCCTCAGCCGGTCGCGCCGGTGTGCCCGGCGCGGATCCGGTCGTCGTGCGGTTCGGGGTCCAGGTCGGAATCGAGCCCGGGCGCCAGGTCGGCGAGCGCGACCGGCGAGGCCCGCGCCATGGACTCGTTGGCGGCGGCGCCCACGAGCACGCTCAGCACGCCGTCGGTGTACCCGGCGGCGCGGCCGAGCGGGTCGGCGGTGCCGCCAGGCCGGAACAGATCGTCGAGCAGTCGCGCGTCGCCGCCGCCGTGCGCGCTCGCCTCCTCGACGACGTCGATCTCGGTGGCGGGCTGCCAATGCCGTTGCAGCAGCAGCCGGGTGCCTTCCCGCCGGGGTCCGCTGGCCTGCTCGCCGGTGTCCCCCGCCGTCGGGTCGAGCGCGGGGCGCGGCGTGCCCACGATGTCGCCGGCACGGCCTGCTACCGAGGCGCGCTCGCAGACGTCGAGTTCGAGCCTGCCCTCGGTGCCGTTGATGCCGACGCGATAGCCCTCCCACGGCGCGTGCGCGTTGAGTGAGTACGTCAGCGTCGCACCTGAGTCGTAACGCACCAGCGCGGCCATGTTGTCCTCGATGGTGATGCCCGCCGAGAAGACGTCGCGATCGCGCAGGTAGCCGTCCTCGCGCTCGGCGTCGAGGTACAGCGCCCGCAGCCGGGAGCTTGCCGCGAGGTCGAGCGCGAACGGGTCCTCGTCCGTTTCGGCGCCGTGGCTGCGTTCCGGCCGCCGCCCGATGCCGTGGCGGTAGGCGTTCTCGGCGCCGTAGAACCGCAGCGAGCCGTGTGCGTACACCGTGGCTGGGGTATCGGCCAGCCACCAGTTGACCAGGTCGAAGTGGTGGGTCGCCTTGTGCACGAACAGCCCACCGGAGTTGGCCTTCTCGCGGTGCCAGCGGCGGAAGTAGTCCGCCCCGTGCACCGTATCCAGCAACCATTCGAAATGGACGGACGTGACCTCGCCGATCTCGCCACGCAGCAGCAGTTCCTTCACCGCGGCGTTGCGCGGCGAGTACCGGTAGTTGAAGGTGACGACGAGCCGGGCGCTGCCGCGCCGCGCCGCGTCGGCGATCCGGCGGCAGGACGGCGCGTCCACCGTCAGCGGCTTCTCCACGATGACGTCGACTCCCCGGTCCAGTGCGGCGACGACGTAGTCGGCGTGGCTGGCGTCGACCGTGGTGACGACCACCGCGTCGGGGCGCACCGTGGCGAGCATGTCCTCGTATTCGTCGGGACGGAATGCGGGCAAGGGCTCGCTCGCCCCGCTCACCTGCTGGCGCAGCCGCTGGTAGTAGGCCATCCGCGTCGCGTTGGTGTCGCACAGCGCGACGGGCTCGGCGACGTTGGCGTAGCCGCGCAGGATCGCGTCGAAGTACATCTCGGCGCGATGGCCCGTGCCGACGAAGGCGTACCGGCGCCTCGGACCGGCCGGTGCTGCGGACATGGGTGTCCCCCGTTCCGTGGTTCCGCTGGGTCTGCTGGGTTCTGTGGTGGATGGTGCGGGCGGACCTCCCGGCGCCGCCCGCACCACGCGTGGTGTCAGCCGATCGCGGCGCTGGCCTGCTCGCGGAAGCGCTGCGCCGCCTGGTCGGGCGTCAGCTGCCCGAACAGCACCTGCTCGTTGAGTTGCAGCATGATGTCCTGCACCTCGCCCGCACCGGGCGGCGGCAGCGGTGGCGGGTCGGTCAGGTCAGGACCGATCTCCTTGAGAAACTCGCCGGCCTGCTGGTCAGGTTCCTCCAGCTTGTCGAAGATCTGCTCGCGAAGCTTGGTGTTGATCGGCAGGCCTCGGTCGCTGAGCTGGATCTCGGCCGCCTCGGGGCTGTTGACCAGCCAGTTGATGAAGGTCGCCGCCTCCTCGGGGTGCTCGCTGCGCGAGGATGCCGCCCAGAACATCGCCGGCTTGTAGTACATCCCGGCCTGCTGTTCCTGGGACTCGCCGGGGAACCGCAGCAGCTTCAGCTCGTGGCCCGTCGAGCTGGTCAGGGTGGGCAGTTCGTTGCTCCACCACGAGCCCATCGCGCCCTTGTTGGTTCCCACCAGCGCCTGGTCGACCCCACCGGCATGAGTTTCCACGGAGAGCGACGGCCGTGGCTCCGCCTTGCGGTCACGAGACTTGATCACGATGCGGAACCACTCAGCCAGCGTCTCGTCTGAGAAGCCAAGCTCACCGTCCTCGGTGAACATGGCCTCGCCGTGCTGACGCGCGAAGACCTCGAAGCCGGTCTCGACGAAGCCGATGTCCTGCGTGCCATAGATGTTGTTGGGCGTGTTCCGGGTGATCTCGGCCGCCGTGTCGATGAAGTCGTCCCAGCTCCACGTCTCGTCGTCCGGAAGTTCCACACCGGCCTGCTGGTAGATCTTCGGATCGGCGACGATGGTGTAGGCATTGATACCGGTGGGAATCGCGTAGGTGGCGCCATCCACCTCCCCCGTCGACAAGACCGCGGGGTCCAACCGCGCGGTATCAAGCGTGTCCGGAATGTACTCGCTCAAATCGAGTAGCGCGCCACGATCGGCGTACTCCCGCACATATCGGGTGTCGTGTTGCATCACGTCGGGGATGTTGTTCCCGGCCGCGCTGGTGGCGAGCCGGTCCCAGTAGTCGTCCCATCCGGTGAACTCCGGCTCGATCGTGATGCCAGGGTGCTCCGCCTCGAAAGCGTCGATCAGCTCCTGCGTCAGCTGGTGCCGTGAGTCGCTGCCCCACCAGGACATTCGCAGTGTGACCGTACCGTCGTCGCCGCCGGCACTGCCGCCACACGCGGACACGGTCACCGCCATGAGCGCCGCCGCCGCGATCGCCGTCCCCCTTCGCCGCCATCGGGGCGAACAGCCTCGTTGATGTCGCACGGTTTTCTCTCCTCTCGGGTTCACTACTTGAGTCCCGTGGTCGCGATCCCGCGGACCAGATAACGCTGGCCGGCAAGGAAGAAGCCGAAGATCGGACCCAGCGACACCATGGACATCGCGAACACTGGGCCCCACGGGGTTTGGCTGGTGGCGTCGACGAAGGTCCGCAGCGCCACCGGAACGGTGTACATCTCGGGATCGGTCAGGAAGATCAGCTGGCTGAAGAAGTCGTTCCAGGTCCAGATGAAGGTGAAGATCGCCGTCGTCGCCAGCGCCGGAGTGGACAGCGGCAGGATCACCCTGGTGAAGATGCCCCAATGCCCGCAGCCGTCGATCCGGGCCGCCTCGTCCAGTTCGCGCGGCAGGCCACGGATGAACTGCACCATCAGGAAGACGAAGAAGCCGTCCGTCGCGAGCAGTTTCGGCAGGATCAGCGGCCAGAACGTGTTGATCAGGTCGGCCTGCGAGAACAGAATGTACTGCGGCACGATCACCACATGGATCGGCAGCATGATGCTGCCGAGCATGATCGCGAACCACAGCTTCTTCAGCGGGAAGTTCAGCCGGGCGAACGCGTACGCCGCCATCGAGCAGGCGAGCAGGTTGCCCGCGATGGCACCGGCGACGACGATCGCCGAGTTGATCAGGTACTGGCTGAACGGCTGGCCGAGCGCGCTCCAGCCGGCGGTGTAGTTGTTGAGCGTCGGGTCGCTCGGCAGCAGGCCGGGCTCGGTGAAGATGTCCGGCGTCGGCTTGAACGAGCTGGCCAGCATCCAGATCAGCGGGTACAGCATCAGCAAGCCGAACCCGATCAGGGCGATGTGGGCCAGCGGCCGCCGCCGTGGTTTGTCCCGCCCGGTCACGCTCGGCCGCGTGCGCAGCGCCGTGCTCTCCGTGCCCTCCGTGCCCTTTTGGGTCGCCGGGGTTGCCTCAGTCGTCGCCATAGAACACCCAATACTTCGATGCGAGGAAGTTGACGGCGGTGAGTCCGCCGACGATGAGCAGCAGCACCCAGGCGAGCGCGGAGGCGTAGCCCATGTCGAAGTTGCCGAATCCGCGCTGGTACAGGTACAGCGTGTAAAACAGGGTGGAGTCCGCTGGACCGCCGGTGCCACCGCTGACGATGAACGACTGCGTGAACGTCTGGAACGCCGAGATGGTCTGCAGCACCAGGTTGAAGAAGATGATCGGGCTCAGCAGCGGCAGCGTGATCGTGACGAACTGCCGGAGCCTGCCAGCGCCGTCGACCGATGCGGCCTCGTAGTACATCCGGGGAATCTGCCGTAGGCCGGCGAGGAAGATGACCATCGGCGCACCGAACGTCCACACGTTCAGCACGATCAGCGTGCCGAGCGCGTAGTCCGGAGTGGACACCCAGCCTGGCAGATTGTCGAAGCCGATGGCGCCGAGCGTGGTGTTGATCAGGCCGTTGCTGCCGAAGATCTGGCGCCACAGGATCGCGACCGCGACGCTGGCGCCGAGCAGCGACGGCAGGTAGTACGCGGAGCGGTAGAACGCGAGCCCGCGCACGCCCTTGTCGAGCACGAGAGCCAGCGCGAGCGCGAAGGCCAGTTGCAGCGGTACCGAGACGAACACGTACGTGAACGTCACCTTGAGCGATTGGAAGAACCTCGGGTCGCTCAGCATTCGCTCGTAGTTGTCCCCTCCGGTCCACTCGGGCGCCCCGATGAGGCTGTAGTCGGTGAAGGACAGGTACGCCGAGGCCAGAATGGGCCCGAGCGTGATCAACAACAGGCCGAGAAACCAGGGTGTGAGGAACAGGTACGCAACCTTGCCCTCACCAAGGCTCGGCAGGTTCGGCCGGAACGGCCAGCGCCGCGTCCGCCGGGTCGCTACCGGCGGGCTCTCGCTCGGAACCTGCGGCTCATCCGTGACAAGCAACCAGCACACCTCATCGTGACGTCAGTTCCTGACCCGGCACGCCATCGAGATCGGCGTCACACCAAATCAGCTGTAAGCGCTTTCTAGTCGGCCAGGGCACCCCGTGTCAAGAGAAAGCCCGTCGACGATCGCAATTTTTGATAGCGCTTTCAGAGTCTTCCCGCTTCAGCGAGATAGCGCTTTCATTGGGACGAGGATAGCGCTATGGTCGACGGCCAATAGCACACTGCGGACTGAGGAGGCACATGGCTGGCGACGTGGACAGACCTCGGGTCGCGCTGGTGGGCGCGCACGGTCATGGCCAGTGGCACCTGCGCAACATCGAGCGGCTCGCGGCGGACGGACACCTCCGGCTGGCCGGGATCTGTGACCCGGTCCCACTCGGCCCCGGCGCGCTCGCCCCGTTCGGCGACGTCCCGGTCCTGCCCCGGCTGACCGACCTGCTCACCGAGGTCGCGCCGCAGGTCACGGTGATCTGCACGCCGATCCACACCCACACCGACCTCACCCTGGCCGCGCTCGCGGCAGGTTCGCACGTGTTGCTCGAGAAGCCGCCGACGGCGACGCTGGCCGACTTCGACCGGCTCAGCGCGGGGGCGCGCGCCAGTGGCCTTGGCTGCCAGATTGGTTTCCAGAGCCTGGGCTCGTCGGCGGTGTCCGCGGTCCGCGCGCTGATCGCAGACGGCGCCATCGGCGACGTCCTGGGGATCGGCGCGGCGGGCACCTGGCAGCGCGATGCCACGTACTTCACCCGCGCCTCATGGGCCGGTCGGCGGCGGCTGGACGACGTTCCGGTTGTCGACGGGGCACTGACGAACCCGTTCGCGCACGCCACGGTCACCGCGCTGGCACTCGACGGCTCGCTGGAGCGCGGTGCGGTGGACGACATCGAGGTGGAGCTCTACCGCGCGAACGCGATCGAGGCCGACGACACCTCCTGCCTGCGGCTGCGAACCGCGCGCGGCACGCCGGTCACGGTCGCGGTGACGCTGTGCGCGGAGCAGACCCGGTCGCCGTATGTGACCGTGCACGGCACCAGCGGGACGATCACGCTGGCGTACAAGGAGGGCGAGGTCCGGATGCGCACCGCGGTCGTCGATCGGACGGAAACCTACCCTGCCTCCGACCTGTTGCTCGACCTGCTGGCACGCGTCCGGAACCCGGCGCATCAGCTGCTGGTGCCGCCCGAGGCGACCGGCGCGTTCATGGCGGTCGTCGAGGCGGTGCGCACCGCGCCCGAGCCGCGGTCCGTGCCGCCGGAGTACTGGCGCAGCGTCGGCTCCGGCGCCATGAGCAGGGTGGAGATCCCCGGAATCGACGCCATGGTGATGCGCTGCGCCGAGGAGCTGACGACGTTCTCCGAACTGGCCCCAGGCGTGGTCTGCCATGGACCGCGACAACGCGAAGGAACGACGGTGACGGACTCGATGGCAGCAACCTCCGCGACGGACGGATCGCTAGCGCGACTGGTGGTCGTGGGCCGGTCGGTAGCCAACTACTCTGACGGCTCCACGCTCGACCAGACGCTGTCGCCCCGGCCGTTCCTGCACCCGGTGACGACGCTGACCGGCACCGTGGTCACCGACGTGCGACCAGCGGATCACCGCTGGCACCTTGGGGTGTCCGTCGCGATACAGGACGTGGCAGGCGTCAACATCTGGGGCGGACGGACGTACCTGCGCGGCCAGGGCTACACCTGGCGCGACGACCACGGCACCATCCGACATCGCGGCTGGCACCGACGCTCCGATGACCTGCTCGACGAGGACCTCGCGTGGTGCGGCCCTGACGGCGACGAACTCCTCACCGAACGGCGCGTCCTCGCGGCGCGGCGGATCACCGACGGCTGGGCCCTCGACGTCAGCTTCACGCTCCACAACAACACCGGCGCGCCGATCTCGCTCGGCAGCCCCGCCACCAACGGGCGGGAGAACGCCGGTTACGGCGGGCTGTTCTGGCGGCTGCCGATCGCAGCCGGTGAGACAGCGGTGTTCACGCCGGACGCGCGGGGCGAGGCCGCGGTCCACGAGTCCCGGTCGCGATGGCTCGCCTACCACGGCGACGACGGCGATCCGGCACGGCCGTTCACGGTGGTGCTCGCCCCCGCGGACGACCGCACCGCGCAGGATCGCTGGTTCGTCCGGATCGACGACTATCCCGGCCTGTGCTCGGCGCTGGCCACCCACGAGCCACTACGCATCGGCCCTGGCGAGTCTCAGAGCGCGTCTGGAAACCGGGGTGATGGTGGGCGTGTGCTGCCCGGAATGTAGGTGAGCTCCCGGTAGGACTGGCGGTTCCTACGCCAACCGGTCCTGCCAGGAGCTCGTGTGTCAGTGTCGCTTGCCTGCTCGTGTTTGT
>WHTY01000187.1 GCA_009377475.1 Actinophytocola sp. | reverse complement strand
GGGTGCCGTTCCTGCCTGCCCGGCGAACCAATATCGTGTTCAATTTCGCTGAGGCACTATGGTACCTCGCCGCCCGTGACGATCTGGACTTCATTGGCTACTACGCACCGCGCATGCACCGGTACTCCATGGATGGGCGGTGCGCCGAGCTGAGGCATCACTTCCGGAGCGGCCAGGGGACGCGCTGTGCTGTTGGTGTTGCTGGGATGTCAGGTGCGTCGTGTCGTGCCAGGTCATGGTGAGCGATTCGTCGACGTTGAGCGCGTGCCACTGGTTGGGGAGTTCGATCGACCAGGGCGCGATTTCTGCCCCGGCGAGCGCGCCTTTCCACGCCTCATATCCGTCCGCTTGGGGACCCTCCTACGGGGCGTCGCCGGCGCTTTGGTGGGCGTAGAGCCCGATAAGGATGCTCCCGGCGGTCGCCCACCGTTGTACGCACGGTGCGGATGTGCCCACGGCCCGTCAGAATCGACCCCGCCGCGCTGCAAACGAGATCGCAGGGTCACCCCGGGCCGTGGTCTCGTCTGACCGTCGCGTCCACGTCCAACCCCAGGACGTCGCAGATCCGGCGGGCGTCGTCCACGGTCCACCCGTTGCGGGAGGCCGACCGCAGCACCAGCCGTACGGCGGCGTCATGCTGCTCGGCGGTGACGTTGGGGGCAGTGGCAGGTGGCCGCCGCTGAGTCGACGGTCTCGGCCCGCCGCGCCCATCCGATCGCACGCTCAGCCGCCGATGTAGGACATTTCTACCTTGGGCAGCTCGGCGGTCTCAGCGGTGCGGAGTTCGGAGTACCGGTCGCTACGGCTCTCCCAGATACCCCTGATCGCGCGCTCGAGCTCGTCGTCAGTGCCCCCGTCCCGCAGCCGGGCCCGAAGGTCGTGGCCGCGGGAGGCGAACAGGCAGGTAAACAGCTCGCCTTGGGCGGATAGGCGAGTGCGGGTGCAGGTGGAGCAGAACGGCTGGGTAACCGAGGCGATTACCCCGACTTCCCCCGCACCGTCGAGGTACCGGTAGCGTTCGGCCACCTCGCCCGGGTAGTTAGGGTCGACGGGCTCGATGGGCCAGACTTCGCCAATGCGGGCCACGATGTCGCGGGCCGGGACAACGTCGTCGAGGTGCCACCCGTTGGTGGTACCCACGTCCATGTATTCGATGAAGCGCACGGTGTGGCTATGCTCGCGACCGAAGGCGGCCAGGTCCAGCACGTCGTTGCCGTCATTGAGGCCCCGCTTAACCACAGTGTTGATCTTGATTGGGGCGAGGCCCGCGCCGTGGGCCGCCGTGATGCCCTCCAACACGCGGGCCAAAGGCACCTGGGTGTCGCTGACCGCGGCGAACGTCGCCGGATCCAGCGAGTCCAGGCTCACCGTGACCCGGGACAGGCCCGCCTCCCGCAACGGCCTCGCCTTGGCCGCCAGCAGCGAGGCGTTGGTGGTCATGGCGATATCTTCGATTCCCTCCACCCCGGCCAGCATTTCCACGAGCCGCTCAAGGTCGCGCCGCAGCAGAGGCTCGCCGCCGGTCAGCCGGATTTTTCTCCCTCCCAGCCGGGCGATGATGCGTGCAAGGCGGGTGATTTCTTCGAAACTCAACAGCTCGGCGCGGTCCAGAAACGGATGGTCGGCGCCGAAGACCTCGCGGGGCATGCAGTAGCGGCACCGGAAGTTACAGCGGTCGGTGACCGAGATCCGGACGTCCCGCAGCGCCCGGCCAAGCCGGTCCACTGGCATCCGCGGCTCCCTGCCCTCGCCAGCCGACGAGCCCGCAAACCCAGGCTTCAGCCACACACGGCTGGTGCTGTCCAAGTGGTCCATCACACTCCAGCCTACCCGCCTGCAACATCATCGAGACCATCATGGAGACCCCCTTACCGGAGTTCGCCGACGGAGGTAGCAGCCGGGCCACCCCGCCGGATAGCGCTGCCAGAGCCACACAGCTTCGAAGATCACATGCCACAGGCCAGCAACACGCTGCCCGGTAACGGCCGAATTCGAGACGCGGCCCGCCGTCCCCGGCGCGACTTCGGGGGTGTGTCACCGGGCCGGGCCCGGACTGACGAGCCGGACCGGCGTGCCGGCAGTTCGGGGCCGGTCCGGGGCTGTACTTCACGCAGCGACATCGCATCACTCACGCAGGAACTCGCACCGCCTCGCGTGTGGGCATGGTTATCCTCGGCAGTGGTCGAGTGGTTACCGGCATCGTACGGAGGAGCAGTGAGCGGGTTCTGCGAACAGGCCTGGGAGCACACGGCGCGCATACAGCAGGCCTGCCTCGAGCTGCCGTTCAACGTGGAGCTGGCCGAGGGCGCACTGTCGGTCGAGCGGTTCAAGTTTTACATGGCGCAGGACTCCCGCTACCTGGTCGGGTTCGGCCGGGCGCTGGCTGTGGCAGCGGCACGCGCGCCCACTCCGGACGAGGTCGCATTCTTCTCCGGTGCGGGACGGGACGCCGTCGTGGTGGAGCGGCAACTGCACGAGGGCTACTTCGAACGCTTCGGCCTGTCCACGGCCGAGGTGGACAGTATCGAGACGTCGCCGACGTGCCTCGGCTACACGTCCTACTTGTTGGGCTGCGCCCAGTCGGCCAGCTATCCCGAGCTCGTCGCGGCGTTGCTGCCGTGCTTTTGGGTGTATCACTACGTCGGCACCGACATCCTGCACCGCCAGACCGGAGAAGTGAACCCGTATCGGGAATGGATCAATACCTACGCCGACGACGAGTTCGCCGCCGCGGTCGAGCGCTGCAAGCAGGCCGCGGATCAGGCCGCCGCACGCGCGGACGAGCCGACCCGCGCGGCGATGCTGCGGGCATTCAGCACCGCGAGCGAATACGAGTGGATGTTCTGGGACAGCGCCTACCGGATGGAAGCGTGGCCGACCGCGCACCTGCGTAACCCGCACGCTCGAGGCACCGCGACCCGAACTCACGACCCACACTGAGCGCGCCCCTCACTGCGCCGAATGCACCGAGGGCGACCCTCCGCTGCTCGGCCACACAGAGTTGATCATTACGGTCGGGAGTACAACGCCAGGGAGCGTCGGTCGATCGTCTACACCTCTTCGACCCGCAGCAGGAAGCCTCGTCTGTCGACGAACTCCGAGAGCCATTCGCGATGCTGCTCACACGCCAACCAGGTCTTCTCGCGCTCGGGGCCGTGGATCTTCGGGTTGTTCCAGACCACGGCGTACGACGCTGGCTGCTGGCAGCCCTTCGCCGAGCAGAGCAGCTGATCGGCCCGCACGTGAGCAGCGGATAAGGGTGGCAACTGCTGCATACACCCATGGTGCCAGTTTCGCGACGCCGACACCTTCTCACTACGCAAGCCTCCTGCGGGCGGCACATGGGTCGCTTGGGGAACCCCCGACAGCTTTACCTTGGCGCGTACGCGGGTCTTGTTACATATGTGACCTGCGGAAACACGTCACTATCGAAGGTGTTTCACGAACGTACGTTCACGAAACAACGCTTAGCGCCAACGACTGTACCGATCCTCCT
>WHTY01000147.1 GCA_009377475.1 Actinophytocola sp. | reverse complement strand
TGATCTTGCCAATGGACTTGGTCGACTTGATCCGCGCTCGCAGTTCGCGAAGTTGTGCACCCATGAGTTACCCGGTCACTTCTTCGGGGCCGGCTTGGAGACCTTGACAGTTTCCTGCCCGACCTTCTCAGCTTCCATCGCATCGGCGTCCGCTTCAAGCAGCGGCTGGCCCTCAGCGGTGAGGAAGCCCTTCTTGAACTCGTTGACCACCTCGACGACGCGGTTGGCGTTCTCCTCTGACCACTTCCCGGTGTCCCGGATCTCGGCGAGGATGCCATCGTGCTTGTGCCGCACGTGCTCGATGAACTCGCTGTTGAAGCGCCGCACGTCGTCCTGCGGGACCGAGTCGAAGTGGCCGTCAGTGCCGAGGAAGACGGTCAGGACCTGCACCTCGACCGGGATCGGCGCGAACTCGCGCTGCTTGAGCACCTCGTACAGCCGCGCGCCACGCTCGAGCTGCGCCTTCGACGCGTCGTCGAGGTCGGAGGCGAAGGCGGCGAACGCCTCGAGCTCCCGGTACTGCGACAGGTCGATACGCAGCGAGCCCGCCACCGTCTTCATCGCCTTGACCTGCGCGTCACCACCGACACGCGAGACCGAGATACCGACGTCGATCGCGGGCCGCTGACCCGCGTTGAACAGGTCGGACTGGAAGAAGCACTGCCCGTCGGTGATCGAGATGACGTTGGTCGGAATGTAGGCCGACACGTCGTTCGCCTTGGTCTCGATGATCGGCAAACCGGTCAGCGAGCCAGCGCCGAGGTCGTCCGACAGCTTGGCGCACCGCTCGAGCAGGCGGGAGTGCAAGTAGAAGACGTCACCGGGGAACGCCTCGCGGCCCGGCGGACGACGCAGCAGCAGCGAGATCGCGCGGTACGCCTCAGCCTGCTTGGTGAGGTCGTCGAACACGACGAGCACGTGCTTGCCCTGGTACATCCAGTGCTGGCCGATGGCGGAGCCGGTGTACGGGGCGAGCCACTTGTACCCGGCGGAGTCGGAAGCCGGGGCCGCGACGATGGTCGTGTAGTCCATCGCGCCGTGGTCCTCGAGCGACTTCTTGACCGCCGCGATGGTGGAGCCCTTCTGACCGATCGCGACGTAGATGCAGCGCACCTGCTTCTGCGGGTCGCCGGACTCCCAGTTGGCCTTCTGGTTGATGATGGTGTCCACGCAGACGGCGGTCTTGCCGGTCTTGCGGTCACCGATGATCAGCTGGCGCTGGCCACGGCCGATCGGGGTCATCGCGTCGATGGCGGTGATACCGGTCTGCAGCGGCTCGGAGACCGGCTGCCGCTCCACAACCGACGCCGCCTGCTTCTCGAGGGCGCGGCGGCCCTCTTCCGCGACCTCGCCGAGGCCGTCGATGGGCTTGCCGAGCGGGTCGACGACCCGGCCGAGGTAGCCCTCGCCGACCGGCACCGAGAGGATCTGTCCGGTCCGCTTGACCTCCTGGCCTTGTTCAACCGACTCGAAGTCACCCAGGATGGCGACACCCAGCTCGCGCGCCTCGAGGTTCAGCGCGACACCAAGCACGCCGCCGGGGAACTCCAGCAGCTCGTTGGCCATCGTCGAGGGCAGCCCCTCGACGTGGGCGATACCATCTCCGGCGTCGATGACGACGCCGACCTCTTCCCGGCTCACATCCGGGGAGTAACTCGAGACGTAGTTCTCGATCGCACTGCGGATCTCGTCCGAGGAGATCGTCAGCTCCGCCATGTCGTTCCCGCTCTCACTTCATTCTCTGCCACTTGCAACGTCTTAGTCTGTTATCGCGCCGCCACGACGACGCGGCTACTCAACCCAGCCGACCACGCAACGCCATGATCCGGCCTGCCGAGCTGCCATCGATGACCTCATCGCCCACCTTGACGACAAGGCCGCCGAGCACGCCACGATCAATCTCGACATGCAACGTGATCGGCTTGCCGTAGATCCGGTCGAGCTTCGCCGAAAGCGCGTCACGCTGCTCGCCGCTGAGCGGGCTCGCGCTGATCACATGGGCCACCGACTGGTCGCGCCTGCGCGCTGCCAGTTCCGACAGCTCGTCGAGCTGGAGTTCGACGCTCCTGCCCTGCGGGGCGCTCGCGATCTGCTCGGCGAGAGCCAGCGAGATCGGTCCGATCTTCTCGCCGAACACCTGCCGCACCAGCTCGCGCCGCGCCTGCGCAGGGGCCGTCTCGTCGGAGAGTGCCAGGTCGAGCTCAGGCGTGTTCGACACAGTTCTCGCGACGCCGAACAACTCGTCCTCAACTGATTCGAGCGTACCGTCACGCTCGGCGGCGACAAGGGTCGCGGTGACCGCGAGCGACCGAAGACCGTCGAGTAGCTCACGCGGGCTTGACCACCTGCTCGCGACCGCCGACTCGATGAGCTGCAGCGCAGGCGCACCGACCTTGCCGTCGAGCAGCGATCGCACCAGCTGCTGCCGTGACTCGCCAGCCACAGAAGGGTCGGCGACCGCACGTCGTAGCGACACCTCGCTCCGTAGCAGCCGCGCGAACGCGAACAGATCGTCGCCGACGGTAGCCGGGTCCGCAGCGGCCTCGCCGAGCACACCGTCGAGACGGTGCTCGGCGTCGACGAGCGCATCCCGGCTCGCGGCGTGCATGGAATTCACAATCATCAGTTCGTGGCTCCAGCGGCGTCAAGCTCGGCGAGGAACCGGTCGACAGTGCCCTTGCGGCGGGCCTCGTCCTCCAGCGACTCCCCGACGATGCGGCTGGCAAGATCAATGGAGTTCCTGCCAAGCTCGCTACGCAGCTCAGCGACGATCTGCGCCCGCCGTGCCTCGAGCTGCGCCTCGCCAGCCGCGACAATACGGGCTGCCTCCGCTTCGGCCTCGGCACGCAGATCCTCGCGAATCCGCTCACTTTCGAGCCGGGCATCGTCGCGGATCTTGGCGGCCTCCGTCCTGGCCTCCGCCAGCTGCGCGTTGAACTGCTGCCGCGCCTGCTCGGCCTCGGCCTGCGCCTTCTCGGCCTTCTCGATGCCGCCCTCGATCGCCTCGACGCGCTCCTCGTACAGCTTTTCGAAGCGCGGCACCGCGTACTTCCACAGCACGAACAGCAGAACGAGGAACGCGATGGTCCCCAGGATGATCTCGGAAACGTGCGGAAGGATCGGGTTCGGCGCTCCCTCTGCGGCCAGCACGAATGCCTTCACCATGTCGGCTCCTTAGAGTCGTTGCGAACTGGCTACGCGATGAAGAAGAGAACCAGACCGATCAGCGCGAGAACCTCGACGAGGACGTAGCTGATCCAGGCGATACCCATCAGTTTGCCCTGGGCCTCAGGCTGGCGAGCCGTACCGTTGATAACGGCGGCCCAGATCAGACCGGCGCCGACACCACCACCGATGGCCGCGGTGCCGTACCCGATCGCGGCGATGCTGGGGCCGATCTCTCCGACACCCTGGGCGAGGATCATTGCGTTGCTCACTTGTGTATCCCTTTCCACTCGGTCCGCGTCATCACGCGGATCGGCATGCTTCTTTCGTTGTGACTACTGCGGTCTAGTGCTCATCGGCCAGCGCAGCACCGATATAGCTGGCAGAGAGGACCGCGAAAACATAGGCCTGGATGACGAGAACAAGCGCTTCCAGAAACGTGATCACGATGACGAACGCCCACGAAATGATCGAAACGGGCTTGAGGGCGGCGCTGGCCTCGATCAGCAGGTACTCACCACCGAGCGTGAACACCAGCAGCAACAGGTGGCCCGCCAGCATGGCGGCGAAAACACGAATGGCCAGCGTGAGCGGGTTCGCGACGAATTTCGTGAAGAACTCGATCGGCGTCAGCAGAATGTAGACCGCCTTGGGGACGCCCGGCGGGAAAAGCTGGTTCTTCAGGTACCTGCCAACGCCGTGCTTGCGCATACCGGCGATGTGATACACGGGGTAGACAACGAGCACCGACATCGCGATCGCGTAGCCGATGTGCGAGAGCGTCGGGAAGTAGATCACCGGAAGAATGCCGAAGACGTTGTTTACGAGAATGAACGAGAAGAGCGCCAAGATCAGCGGCACGAACGGCCGGAACTCCTTGGACCCGATCTGCTCCCGCGCGATGGTGTTGCGGCACAAGTCGTATACCGACTCGGCGGCGAACTGGAACTTGCTTGGCACTACCTTCAGGTTGCGGGTGGCAATCAGGTAGAAGCTCACGCAGATCAGCAAGGCGAGAACGGCAAGCACCATCGGCTTCGTGATGCCGCCGACGAGCGGTGGGAAGAAGAACTCCTCGACACCGGGTGGCGAGAACTCACCACCTTCGGCTAGTACCAGCGCGCCCAACGAGGGCTCCTTCCGGTTCTCCGGGCCGGCGCTCACACCGCCGGGGAATCGTCATGGTCGTCGTTAACGTACCCGACACAGATCAGGTACCTCGCGGCGCCTTGCCGGACCACAACCGAGCTGGCGCGGCGAGTAGACAGGACCCTACCAGCCCGTCAGTCGCTACCTAGTACGGGTGTCCGGTTAACGGGCGGGCCACATTGTCGTCACGGCTCGTTAGAGTTGACGCTGTTAGTTGGGCACGATCGTCGGCAGATTGGTCCGCCGGAAGCCGACGACCTCGGCCCCCGCCCACACCATCACTGTCGCGAGCAGCGTCAGCCCGACGGAGAGGTTGTGCAGCGCGTCGACGTCACGCAGCAGCAGCATCACCACGAGCAGGATGACGAGTTTGAAGGCGTAGCCGCCGAGCGCGACCGCCATGACCAACATCACAGGGAAGTCGGCCGACAGCCGCATCAGTCCGATGGTCGCCAACGACGACGCGAGCGCCACCGCGCCACCCACCAGCGCGCCGTATAGCCCTGCCGTGCCTGCGACGAGGGTGGCGATGACTGCGGCGACGGCGATGGTCACCAGCGCTGCGGGCACGGCGATCTTCGCCATGGCCGTGGCGAGGGTGCGGACGGACTCGGCGTGTGGGTTCGGCTGCGCCGCAAGCCCTGTAGGCTCTGCGGGCTCTGCGGGCGCTGCGGGCGCTGCGGGCGCTGCGGCATCGTCGGCGCCGTCGGCGGGTGTGCTGGCGTCGTCGCTCACGGCGAGACCTCCCTGTTTCTCGACCTGAGTCTAGGTACCGCCGAGACCAGCACCGCGACCAGCAGGCCGAGCAACATGATCCAGAACACCGCCGCCGCCTCGAACAGCGTCAGCGCCACCGTGCCGAACGCGAGCAGCCCTGCCCACATGTACATCAGCAGCACGGCGCGCCGCTGCGAGTGGCCGATCTCAAGCAGCCGGTGGTGCAGGTGCATTTTGTCCGCCGCGAACGGGCTCTCGCCCCTGCGAGTGCGGCGGACGACCGCCATCAACAGGTCGAGCAGCGGCAGGAACAGCGCGCCAGCCACCACGACGAGCGGGGAAAGCAGCGCGATGATGTTGGTGGTGTTGTACTGCGGGTACGACATCTTGCCCGATGCCGACGTGATCGCACCGGCCAGCATCAGCCCGATGAACATCGAGCCCGAGTCACCCATGAACAGCTTGGCGGGCTGGAAGTTGTGCGGCAGGAAGCCGAGACAGGCCCCGGCGAGCGTGGCGCCGATCAGCGCTGGCGGGTACGTCGCGACGTCGCCGCCGGTCGAGGCGAGCAGGCCGAGCGAGAACGCGCAGATCGCCGTCGCCGCGACGAACCCGATGCCGGCGGCGAGGCCGTCGAGGCCGTCGACGAAGTTCATGGCATTGACCATGGTGAGCACGAGCAACACCACGAGCAGGCCGCCCTGGTTCTGGTCGAGCTGGAACAGGGTGCCGACCTCGCCGTCGCCGCCGCCCCACGGCACCCAGAACGTGCTCCACTGCACGCCGAACAGCACGAGGATGCCCGCGCACATCACCTGGCCAGCCAGCTTGGTCCACGCGTCGAGTTCGAAGCGGTCGTCGACCGCGCCGATCAGCACGATCACGCCGCCACCGATGAGCACGCCGATCGGGTCGAGCGAGAACTCGAACGCGGCGCGCAGTACCGGAAGCTGGTGCGCGAGGTACATGCCACCGGCGACCCCGGCGTACATGGCGAGCCCGCCCATGTAGGGCATCGGCTTGGCGTGGACGTCACGAGCACGCGGGTGGGCCATCGCGCCGAGCCGGATCGCGACGCGGCGGGCGACGCCGGTGAGCAGGAAGGTCAGCGCGGCTGCCGTGAGCCCGACGAGGAGGTATTCACGAATCGGGAGGACGGCTGCTTCTGTCACGATCGGCCAGCTCAGCCTGCCGTCTCGACCTGGGTGCCAAGGACGTCGGACACCGCGTCGGCGCTGACGGCGCCTTCGCGCAGCACGACGGGCTGCTCCCCGGTCAAGTCGACGATCGTGGACGGCACCGCGTCCCCGCTTGGGCCGCCGTCGAGGTAGATACCGATCTCCTCGCCGAACTGGTCGCGGGCCTCCTGGACCGTGGTCGCTGGCGGCAGGCCGGAGCGGTTGGCGCTGGAGACGGCCATCGGGCCGGTCTCCCGCAGCAGTTCGAGCGCGACCGAGTGCATCGGCATCCGCAGCATGACGGTGCCCTTGGTGCTGCCGAGGTCCCACGACAGGCTCGGCGCGTGCGGCAGGACGATCGACAGGTCGCCCGGCCAGAACGCCTCGACCAGCGCGCGGGCGGACTTCGGCACGCCGAGCACGAGGCCGTCGAGCGTGGACCATGAGCCGACGAGGACACCGACCGGCATGTCCGGTCCCCTGCGCTTGGAGCCGAGCAGCGAGCGCACCGCGCCCGCGTCGAAGGCGTCACAGCCGATGCCGTAGACGGTGTCGGTCGGCAGTATCACCAGCCGCCCGGATCGCACGGCGGCCGCGGCCACACGGACACCTTCGGCACGCTCGTCTCGCAGGCTGCAGTCGTACACCTGGCTCATGCCCAAAAGACTACTGCGAGCGGGCGGGGCCCCTACGGGCGGTGGCGAACCGTGCTCGCCCCGCGAGGTCGGTATGGTCGACGACCCTGCTCAACACCTTCCGCGCCGACAGCAGCGCCGGCACCGCGTCACCGTGGCCGTCGTCGTGCTCGATGGCCACTCCCCCGTCGATGACCAGCAGGCGGGCGGCGAGCGCGACCACCGACCGGATGACGGCGAGGCCGTCGTCGGCGGCGAACACGGCGTGGTGCGGGTCGTGGTCGGCGACCTCTGGTGGCACCCGCGTGCCCTCTGGGACGTACGGCGGGTTGCACAGCACAAGGTCGACAAGGCCGTCGAGGTCGGCGAGCAGGCGGCTGTCGGTGACGTCGCCGGAGTAGAGCGTGACCGGGGTGTCGCCAGCCGCGACGCGGGCGTCGGCATTGCGGCGCGCCCAGGCCAGCGCGGACGGGTCGTTGTCGACGGCGAAGACCTGCGCATCTGGGCGGGCGTGCGCGACGGCGAGCGCGAGCGCGCCGGACCCGGTGCACAGGTCGACGACGATGGGCGCCACACGACGTTCGATGAGGTCGAGGCCCCACTGGAGCATCAGCTCGGTCTCCGGACGCGGCACGAATACCCCGGGGCCGACGTCGACGCTGATCGGTCCCATGGCGGCGGTGCCGGTGATGTGCTGGAGCGGGATGCGCTTCGCGCGGCGAGTGACCACCTCGCGCATGGCGTCCACGACCGGCGGGTCGACCAGCGGGGTCAGTGGGAGCCGGTCACGTTCCACGCCGAGCACATGCGCGGCGAGCAACTCCGCGTCCACGCGCGGGGACGCGATCCCGGCTTCCTCCAGGATTCGGGTCGCCTCGACGATCGCCAGCCGCAGTGGTTGTCGCTTCACGCTGTCAAGGTTAACGGCGCGGCTCCGCCCGATCCGGTAGTGACTCGGGTGCGCGGGGTGTTACGAAGGGCTTCTTACTTGCGTCTGACGCAAGTAAGAAGCCCTTCGTAACACCACCTCACACCGCGCGACTCACACCGCGACGATCTCGACGAGGTCGTGAACCCCGGCGAAGTCCTTGGCGTTGCATGTGTAGACGCGGGCGTCGTGGGCATGGGCAGTCGCCGCGATCAGCAAGTCCATGACACGCGCCCGTGGCTGACGACCCGCACGGGCGACCGCAGCGGCAAGTTCGCCGTAGCTCGCGGCGACGGCGTCATCGATGGGCAGCGGATCGAAGTGTCGCTGCAACCGGGACAACCTGCGCAGCCTGGCGGCGCGAACGGGCTCTTTCTTCGCGACGAGAACACCAAAATGCAGCTCGGCCATGGTGGCGACGCTGATCGCGAGTTCACCCGGCAACGCGCCAAGTCCAGGCGCGAGCAGCACGCTGGTGTCGAGTACGGCGCGCATCACTCCTGCGAGGGCTCACGTAGCCGCTGGTCGATGAGGTCGCGGTCGGCCTCCCAGTCGGGGTCGGGGCCGCTGACAAGCGCCTCGGCGACCTGGTCGAACGTCTGCCACTGCCGAGGGGCGATCGGCACGAGACGCGCACTGGGACGGCCAGCGACGGTGATCGTCACCTCTTCGCCGTCCTGCGCCTTCCGCACCAGCTCAGACGCCTGCTGCCGCAGCTCGCGCAGTCCTACCGTGTCCATGACACAACGGTAGCACAAGTGCTACCCGGGAACTCTACGCTTGTTGCTGCTCCGCCAGCCGCTCTCCGCCCGATCCGGTAGTGACTCGGGTGCCGTGAAGGGCATCTTATGGGCGTCTGGCGCCCATAAGATGCCCTTCACGGCACCTCACACCTGCTGTTGCTCCGCGAGCCGCTCCTCCTTGTCGGCAGCTTGCAGGGCGTCGAGGACGCCGGTCAGCTCTCCGGCGAGCACCTGGTCGAGGTTGTATGCCTTGTAGTTCACCCGGTGGTCGGAGATGCGGTTCTCCGGGAAGTTGTAGGTGCGCACGCGCTCGGAGCGGTCCACGGTGCGGACCTGCGAGCGCCGCGTGTCGGCGGCCTTGGCGGCGGCCTCTTCCTCCGCCATCGCCTGCAACCGGGCCTGCAACACCTGCAACGCGCGCGCCCGGTTCTGGATCTGCGACTTCTCGTTCTGGCACGAGACGACGATGCCGGTTGGCAGGTGGGTGATGCGCACGGCGGAGTCGGTGGTGTTGACGCTCTGCCCGCCGGGCCCCGACGAGCGGAAGACGTCGATGCGCAGGTCGTTCGGGTCGACCTCGACCTCGACCTCCTCCGGCTCCGGATAGATCAGCACGCCAGCGGCCGAGGTGTGGATGCGGCCCTGCGACTCGGTGGCGGGCACGCGCTGCACGCGGTGCACCCCGCCCTCGAACTTCAGCCGCGCCCACACGCCCTCCGGGCCGTCAGCCTTGCCCTTGATGGACAGGGTGACGTCCTTGTAGCCGCCGAGGTCGGACTCCGTCGAGTCGAGGATGGCGACCTTCCACCCCTCGCGTTCGGCGTAGCGCAGGTACATCCGCAGCAGGTCACCGGCGAACAGCGCGGACTCCTCGCCGCCCTCTCCCGACTTGATCTCCATGACGACGTCGGACGAGTCGTACGGGTCGCGGGGCAGCAACTGCTCTGTCAGCTTCGCGTCAAGCTCGGGGATGCGCTGCTCAAGCTCGGCCGCTTCCTCGGCGAAGGTGTCGTCCTCCGAGGCGAGCTCCTTGGCCGTCGCCAGGTCGGATCGTGCGGACGCCAGCTCCCTGATGGTCTTGATGACCGGGGCCAGCTCGGCATACCTGCGCCCGAGCCTGCGCGCACGATCGGTGTCGGCATGCACAGCGGGATCGGAGAGCTGACTTTCCAGCTCAGCGTGTTCCGCCAGCAAGCCGTCCAGCGAACGAGAGTCCACGGCGTGGTTCACCTAGCGTCGAAGGAAGGAACCGCGTGGTGTGCCGCGCGGGCGCACGGCACACCACGACGATCCGGGAAAGAAACGGGCGCCGCCGAAGGGCGCTGGTCGGCGCTGTTCGAGACAGTCGCTAGGACTACTTCTTGTCCTTGCGCCTGCCGTACCGCGCCTCGAAGCGCGCCACGCGGCCACCGGTGTCGAGGATCTTCTGCTTGCCGGTGTAGAACGGGTGGCAGTTGGAGCACACCTCGACGTGGATGTGACCGGACGACTTGGTGCTGCGGGTGGTGAAGTTGTTGCCGCAGCTGCAAATGACCTCGGTCGGGACGTACTCGGGGTGGATACCGCTCTTCATGGTTGCCCTTTCTGGTGTGGCCGCCGGGTCCCCGAACGATGCTCGGCCCACGTGGGCCAGTGGGGTGAACCGGAGCCGGACTTCGTCTCGATTCTGCCAGACGCCACACGCGGGCCCCGCACCATGGCAGGGCCCGCGTGATCGGCGTCGCTATTCCTCGTCCTGACCAGGCGCCGTCTTCGACACCTGCATCAGGAACTCGATGTTCGTCTTCGACTTGCGCAGCCGGTCGATGAGCAGGTCTATCGCCTGCTGCGAGTCGAGCGCGTGCAGCACCCGGTGCAGCTTGACGGTAACCGCCAGCTCGTCCGGCGAGAGCAGCAGCTCCTCCTTGCGGGTGCCGGACGGGTTGACGTCGACCGCGGGGAACACCCTGCGCTCGGCGATCTTGCGGTCCAGCTTCAGCTCGGCGTTACCCGTCCCCTTGAACTCCTCGAAG
>WHTY01000048.1 GCA_009377475.1 Actinophytocola sp. | reverse complement strand
GCAGGCGTTGGTTCGGCCCGGACGACGAGGAGCACGAACAGGAGGTGCGCCGTGGCTGACAAGACCCGCGCACGCAGGCTGGCGAAGCGGATCGGGCAGATCGTCGCGTCCGCCATCGAGCACGAGATCAAGGATCCGCGCCTCGGCAACGTGACGATCACCGACACGAAGATCACCGGTGACCTGCGGGACGCGACCGTGTACTACACCGTGCTCGGCGACAGCGTCGAGGCGAAGCCGGACATCGCTGGCGCCGCTGCCGCGCTTGAGTCCGCGCGGGGTGTGCTGCGCACGAAGGTGGGCGAGGGCACCGGCGTCCGGTTCACCCCGACGCTGACGTTCGTCGCCG
This sequence comes from Actinophytocola sp., assembly GCA_009377475.1. GTDB lineage: Bacteria > Actinomycetota > Actinomycetes > Mycobacteriales > Pseudonocardiaceae > Haloechinothrix_A. Next base: position 35,902 of record WHTY01000048.1, on the reverse strand, counting down.
ACACCATGCCGGAGGACGCCCGCCGCATCGACGAGCTGCTGGCGAAGGCACGGGAGGCCGACGCCGAGGTCGCCCGCCGCGCCACTGGCGCGCAGCCCGCGGGCGACGCGGACCCCTACCGCACCCCCGACGAGGAGTAGTAGCGCCACCGGCCCTGGCTGGTCCGCCGTGTCCCCCGCTCAGCGCGCCGTGTCCCCCCGTTCCTGCACGCATGTTCGTACTCGCGGTAAGGAACACGGCGTCCGGAACGTCACACACAACGTCGTGAGCGCAGGACACGGCGTCATGGAGGCGGGACACGACGTCAGCGGGGTAGTGACGCCACCAGCAGGTCGCGCTCGATGGCCTGGTCCACCCGGTGCACGAAGCCGTCGAACGGCGGACCGTCGTGGACGTCGAGCCCGGACTTCCGCAGGATCGCGACCAGCTCGTCGCGTGGCAGCACCCGGACGTTCCACGAAATCCCCAGCGCACCGCCTGGCCGCAGCACCCGCAACCACACCGGCACGGCCGCGGCGAGCAGGTCACGCGGGCTGCGCGCCAGGGCGGCCTCGCGGTGGCTGCCGTGCTGCACCCCGTACGGCGCGTCTGTGACGATCAGGTCGAACGAACGCGGTGGGAACAGCTCGTCCACCTGCAGCGTGTCCGTGCCCCGATAGCTCAGGGTGTTTGTCTCGCCCGCCTTGAACTGCTCCTTCGTCGGCGCGTACGTGATGTCCAGCCGCTGGCCGAGGCGTTGCTTGTTTTTGCGCAGCACGCCGGACTCCGCCGTGTGCTTGAACCGTTTCGTGCGCAGCCACGTCTTGATGAAGCGTTCGTACGCCTCGAAGTCCTTGCCGTCCGTGTCGACGCCGGTCGCGTCGAAGCCGTACATCATCGCCTGATTCAGTGTGGTGCCGCGCCCGCACAGCGGGTCGAGCAGCCGCAACCGCCGTGTCAGCATCGCGCGCGGCTCGTCCAGCGCCATGCACGTCAGGTTCACCAGCAGCCGCGTGAACAGCTCGTTCGTCTTGCCGGTGTACTTCTGGATCGTGAGCAGGTCGGAGTCGAACCGGTCCTGCGGCGTGCGCGTCACCGGCCGCAGCACCCGTCCGTGTTCACCCGAATCGATGACCTCGAACAGCGCGTACGCGGCGGACGCGTTCGACAGCACCGCGAGGTCGTCGTCCGTCAGCGGCGACGCCGTGCGGAAACCGACGTACTCTACGCCGCCGATCCGGGTCTCGGCGAGGTCGCGCAGTTCGACGTCCACGCCGAGGCGGCCGAGCACGGCGAGTTCGTGGCGCAACAACCTGCTCGTCGCGTCGGCGTAGACGCGGTTGGCGGCGGGCAGCACCAAAAGGGCGTAGTCGGTCATGCACAGCCTTAACGTGGTGGAACGGGGCGTTCGATGGTATCGCCTGGCCAGCCCGCCGATTCGAGCGCGTAGCGTGCCCATTGTGGATACCTCGCTTGCCGACGTCGCGGCCCTGCTGCGGGACGCGCACGATGTCACTCTGTTGGGGCATGTCAATCCGGACGCCGACGCCATCGGCGGCGCGCTCGCACTCGGCCTCGCGCTGCGCGCGCGTGGCGCCGACGTGCGCGTGAGTTTCGCGCGGCCCGCCGAGCTGCAGGAGTCGCTGCGCCGCCTCGACGTCGAAGGGCTCGTCGTCCCGCCGGGGAAGCTGCCGGAGTCCGAACAGGTACTTGTCGCGGTGGACACGCCTGCGGTCGACCGGCTCGGCGTCCTCGGCGGGCGGGTCGAGGCGACGAAGCGCGCGGGCGGTTCGGTGCTGGTCATTGACCACCACCCGTCGAACACCGAGTACGGCACGCACAACGTCGTGGACGTCGAGGCCGAGGCGAGCGTCGTCGTGGTGCTGCGCATCCTGGACGAACTTGGCCACGAGCTCGACGCGAACATCGCGCGGTGTCTGTACGCGGGCTTGCTCACCGACACGAGTGGCTTCCGCCGCGCCAGCGGGGACACGCACCGGATGGCCGCACGGCTGGTCGATGCGGGTGCCGAGGCCAATGCGCTCAGCTACGAGCTGCTGGACGCTCACCCGTTCGCGTGGCTACCGATGCTGGCGAACGTGCTCTCCGGTACGCAGTTGGAGCCGGATGGCGCGCAGGGACTTGGCCTGGTGCACGCCGTCGTGACGCGTGAGCTCGCGTCGGACGTGCGGTTCGAGGAGGTCGAGAGCGTCATCGACGTCATCCGCGCGACACGCGAAGCCGAGGTCGCGATCGTGCTCAAGGAGACTGAACCGCGCACGGCGTCGCAGTGCTGGACGGTGTCGCTGCGCGGGAAGAGCGCCATCGACGTGTCGGCTGTGGCGAAGGCGTGCGGCGGCGGTGGCCACCGGCTCGCGGCGGGCTGCACCATCGACGGGACCGCCGACGAGGCCATGGCCGCACTCCGCAAAGCTCTGGCGGACGCCCCGCGCCTCTGACGCCAGGTGCAGTTCGCGGCGGATAAGGTGCAGTTCACGGCGATTTCGGTGCAACTCGCGCCGAACAGGGTGTGACTCGCGGCGAATAAGGTGAGACACGCGGGACCGGATCGCGGGGCCTCGGGGGCCTCGGGCGGGGCGGGCGGCTGCGGCTCGCGGTGTGGTCGATCCCACGGCGAAAAGTGGTATGGATTCGAGGTCACGGAGCGATATACGTAGTGGTACGGGGGTACCGTTCTCGTGCGGGCGCCCCGTGCCGCGTCGTGAGTCCGTGTCCGCCCGCCGCCCGTGAAGGAGATCCGTGCCGACGTCGTCCAGTTCGTCGCCGTCCGCCTCGCCACAGTCAACGCCATCGTCCGCTGCCAAGTCCGCTGCCAGACCCGCCGCGACCCAGGCCGCCCCGCCGAAGTCCATCCCCACTCAGCCCGGCGTGGCGCGATCCGTCTCGCTGCGCTCCTGGATCGTCTGGCTCACCGGCGCCCTCGTCTACGTGCTCGCCGTGTTCCACCGGACGTCGTTCGGCGTCGCCGGGCTGGAGGCCGCCGATCGGTTCGGCGTCGGCGCCGCCGCGCTGGGCACGTTCACCGTGTTGCAGATCGGCGTGTACGCCGCGATGCAGATTCCCACCGGCGTCCTCGTCGACCGTTACGGCCCCCGCAGGATCCTGATCACCGCCCTCGTCCTGCTCGCGGCGGGACAACTGCTGCTCGCTCTCGCGGACACCTACTGGCTCGGCCTTGCCGCCCGCGGCGTGCTCGGCCTCGGCGACGCGCTCACCTTCGTCTCGGTGCTGCGGCTGGCCGCGAACCACTTCCCGATCAGGCAGTACACCATCGTCACGACGCTGACCAGCGCACTCGGCTTCGTCGGCGCGCTCGCCGCCACCGTCCCGCTCACCCTGCTGCTCGCCGGTCCCGGCTGGCTGCCGACGTTCCTCGGCGCGGGCATCGTGACCGCGCTGGTCGTGTTCCTCGTCCGGTTCGCGGTGCGCGACGTCCCGGAGGGCAGCGTGCGGGAGACGCCGCGCCACACCTCCGCGCGTGAGGTGGGCGCGCAGGTGCTCGCGGCGTGGCGCGTGCCCGGCACCCGACTCGGCTTCTGGACTCACTTCTCGACCATGTTCGCCCCCACCACGCTTGGCCTGCTGTGGGGCGTGCCGTTCCTGGTGCAAGGGCAGGGTTACTCCCCGACGACGGCGAGTAGCGTGCTGATGGTGCTGGTCATCAGCTCGATGGTGACCGGCCCGCTGCTGGGCGCGGTGACCTCGCGTCGCAGGGAGCGCAGGATGCCGCTGGTCATCGGCTATCTGGTGACCGCGGTGCTGGTCTGGGCGGTGGTGCTCGGCTGGCAGGGCACACTGCCGCTCGGCGTGCTGTTCGTCGCGTTCGCGCTGCTCTCGCTCGGCGGTCCGGTCTCGACGGTCGCGTTCGCGCTCGCCCGTGACTACAACCCGCTGTGGCGGGTCGGCACCGCCACCGGCGTCGTCAACGTCGGCGGCTTCGTCGCGACGACGATCGCCTCGCTGCTCGTCGGCGTGCTGCTCCAGCTTTCCGACGGCAACTTCCGGATCGCGCTCTCCACGCTGGTGGTCATGCTGCTGGCGGGGGCGTGGCGGATGGCGGTCTGGTACCGCCGCACCCGTGCCGCCGTGTTCGCCGCCGAGTCGCGCGGCGAGGACGTGCCCGTGCGGCTGCGGCGCAGGACGTGGGACTCGCCGCTGGTCACGCGGGAGTGCACGACGGTGGCGCGGACGGCACGAGAGGGCGCGCCTTCCGGGTCTCGATGACCTATTCCCGACTTCCGTAGGTAGTAGCTCACGTCGCGCTGCGCGTAGCGTCACCTGCGGTGATGTGCTCGCCGCATCGCCGACGCGCGGTGTGCCCCTCGGCGCGGCACCGCTGTGGCAATGAGGGAGTGGGGGACCCTCATTGCCACATCGCGGTCCTCACGCGCCGAGCGGGTGGTGCCGGTCGGCGAACCGCGTTGGCGCGGGGTCGTCCTGGTGGCCGGTCGCGAACCACACGCCGATCTGCGTGCGCGAGCTGAGGCCGAGCTTCGTCAGGATCTTCTCGACGTGCTTCTCCGCGGTGCGCGGCGAGATCACCAGCGTGGCCGCGATGTCGCGGTTGGACATCCCCTGCGCGACGAGCTCGGCGATCTCCCGCTCCCTGCTGGTGAGGTCGTCGTCCTGGCGGTCGGCGTGATGCGTCACGGCTGGCTTGGTGGTGCGGCGCAGTGCCAACGCGATCGCGCTGTCGATGTCCATCGCCGCGCCCTTGTCGATGTGGGTCTGCCAGGTCTCGCCGAGCGCCGCCCGTGTCCGCTCCAGACAGCTGTCGTGGCCGCGCTCGAGGTGCTTGAACAGCGACGGCGTGCCGACCGAGCGCATCGCGGACTGCACCGCCCCGAGCAACGTCGCCGCGCGGGCGTGCTGACCGCGCTTCTCGGTCACCCAGGCGATCAGCTCCATCGCCATCGCCATGCCGAGCCGGTCGTCGAACGCCTCCTTGATGGCCAACGTCTCGGCTGCCAGCGTCTCGGCGCGTTCCGCCTCGTTCCAGTGCCACCGCAGCAACGCCTGCGTCCACATCGCCAGCGCGGCGCACCAGCGGTCGCCGTGCCGCGCGCTGATCTCGAGGCACTCCTCGCACAGCTCAAGCGCGTGACTCGTCTCGCCGAGCAGCGAGCGGGCCGCCGCCGACTGGATCAGCGCGACCATGATGCCGAAGTCGTTGCCCGCTTTCTTGTGCCCGTCGAGGGCGTCGGTGAAGTGCGTCAACGCGGTGGCCGGGTCGCCGCTGAACAGCGAGGCGATGCCCTCGTTGTGGGTGATCTCCGCCAGCCACGTCTCCTGGCCGGTCGACGTCGCCAGCACGCGCGCTCGCGCGAGCAGTCGCCGTCCCTCCGCGACGTCGGCCTGCAGGATCGCCAGCTTGCTCGCCGACGTGAGCCCGCCGACGGCGTCCGGCGTGTCGGGCGCCAGCGCCAACAGCTCGACCAGCCAGCGCCTGCCCTCGCTGAGCGTGCCGGACATGATCCAGAAGTGCCGCAGGTCGGTGGCCATGCCGAGCCCGACGCGCGCGTCGTCGGCTGACGTGATGCAGAACTCGAACGCCGCGCGCAGGTTCGCCTGCTCGGCGCGCAACCGGTGGTACGCCTCGATCTGCTCGCCGTCCTTCAACTGCGTGAGCGCGTGCGCGGTGAGCGCGGCGTACCAGTCGCGGTGCCGACGTCGCAGCGTCGTCTGCTCGCCGGAGGCGCGCAGCCGGTTCAGACCGTACTCCTTGATCGTCTCCAGCAGCCGGTAGCGCGCCTGCCCGTCGCGCTCGTCGCGCAGCAGCACCGACTTGTCGACCAGCTCGGCGAGCAGATCGAGGACGTCCTCGCGCGGCAACGCGTCGTCAGGGCAGATGCCTTCTGCGGCGTCCAGCTCGAAGCTGCCCGCGAACACCGAGATCCGCGCCCACAGCAGCCGGGCGTCCTCGGTGAGCAGGTCGTAGCTCCAGTCCATCAGCGAACGCAGCGTGCGCTGGCGGGGGAGCGCGGTTCGGCTGCCCTGGGTGAGCAGCCGGTACCGATCGGACAGGCCGTCCAGGATCTGCCGCACCGACAGCGACCGGATGCGCACTGCGGCGAGTTCAAGCGCGAGCGGGATGCCATCCAGGCGGCGGCACAGCTCGGCGACGGCGTCCGCGTTGTCCTCGGTCAGCTCGAAGTCGGGCAGGCAGGCCGACGCGCGCGCGGTGAACAACTGGACGGCGTCGGACGCCAGGAGCGCCTCGGGCGACACCGTGCCGTCCGAGTCATCCTCAGGCGCGTCCGGCACGGACAGCGGCGGCAGCGGCAGCGTGCACTCCGCCTCGATCTGCAACGCCGTGCGGCTGGTCGCCAGCACCCGGACGTCCTGGCAGTGGCTGAGCAGGGCGTCGACGAGCGCGGCGCAGTCGTCGATCAGATGCTCGCAGTTGTCAAGCACGATCAGCACCTGCCGCTCGGCGAGCTGGTCGATCAGTCGCTCGATCGGCGGCAGCGGGGAGTCGTCGCGCAGGCCGAGCGCGGCGCCGGTCGTCTGCACGAGCAGCCCGGCATCCGAGAGCCCGGCGAGGTCGACGACGCAGACGCCGTCCCGGAACGCCCGCTGCAGGTCGTGGGCGGCCCGGAGCGCCAGTCGGGTCTTGCCGACGCCGCCGACGCCGAGCAGCGTGACCAGCCGGTTGTTGCCGAGGAGGGTGCGGATCTTGGTCAGTTCATGGCGTCGGCCGACGAAGCTGGCAGCTTCGACGGGAAGAGACGATGACCGCAGTCGCGGGTCGGGGATCCTGCGCACCATTGTGTCGAAAAGCTAAGCCGCGAAACCGACCAGGTCAATACGTCGAACAGCCTATCGGGCACACTGCTGCTGTAAAGGACAACGAGCGGATACGTAGTGGGTTACGGGTATTCGCGGAGTTTTCTCCTCCGACGTCGAACGGCTAGAAGTTGAGCGGGAACCGCCATGGCTGCGTGCCGGTGGCGCGTCCGTAGGCGCTGGCCACCGCAGCCGTGGCGGCCGGGACCGCGATCTCGCCCGCACCGGCGATGCTTGTCCCCGTCGTCGGCATGAGCACCAGCCGGAAGTCCCTCGGCGCGTGCCGCTGCCGTGGCCACGTGAAGTCGGCGAAGCTGGACTCCCGCACGCGGCCGCTGTCGATGTGGTTGCCCGCTCGCAGGATCGTGCCGATGCCGTCCATGACGCTGCCCATGAACTGCGCCTCCAGCCCGCGCGGGTTCACCGGAACGCCCATGTCCGCCGCCACCAGCGCGGACATCACTCGAGGCGCGTTCGGGTCGCTCGCGTCGATCGTGACGACGCAGCCTGCCCGTCCGTTGTACTCCTCGTGGTAGCCGACGCCCTGCGCCCAGCCAGCTGGCAGGGAAGTGCCCCACGCGCTCTCGGTTCGCAACCGCCGCAGCAGCGCCTTGGCGGGCTGGTCCTTGGCCAGCGAGATCCGCAGCCCGAGCGGATCTTTGCGCAGCTTGCTTGCCAGTCGGTCCATCATCAGCTCCTCGGCGGCCCGGTTGTGCCCGGAGTACACCGAGCGCCACGTCGCGGTGGGGAACTTCAGCGGGACTTCGTTGAGCGCCTTGGTTTCGACACCCAACGCGTACGGCGTCTCCTGGGTGATGGCGAAGAACGCCGAGCCGATCGACGGATAGCCCAGCGCGCCGGGGTCGATGCCCGTGATGACCGGGCTGACGCCGAAGTCGAGCTGCACCGCCGAGCTGAGGTTCTGGAAGCTCACCATCTCGCCCGCGAGATACGTGATGCGCATCCGGTGCATGCTCGCCGGACGCATCCTGCCATGCCGGGTGTCGTCGTCGCGGGTCCACATCACCTTGACGGGCCTGCCAAGCGCGCGTGACACCTGTGCGGCCTCGATCTGCGCTTCGCTGCTCAACCGGCGGCCGAACGACCCGCCGCCGCGTGTGACGTGGACTGTCACGGCGTTCTCCGACAGCCCGATCGCCTTGGCGACCTGACGCCGGGTGCTGTTGGGCACCTTCGTGGACGACCAGACGACGGCCGAGTTCTGCCGGACGTCGGCGATGGCGGCGTTGGTCTCCATCGGGGCGTGGTTGACGAACGCGAACTCGAACCGGCCGTCGACGTGGTTGGACAGCAGCGGTAGGTTCACGAACGGCGGGATGGCCTGCGCCAGCCGTTCGGTGACGGTGCTGTCCGAGACGTCGTCCACCGGGCCGGGACCCCAGGTCACGCGCAGCGCATCGCGCCCGCGCAGCGCCTCGTGGAAGGTGCGCGCGGTGACGGCGACGCCGGTGGGGATGGTGGTCACCGCGACGACGCCGGACATCGCCTTCGTCACCGAGGCGTCGATGGCTGCGACCGTGCCGTAGATCGTCGGCGGCCGGGCAACGACGGTGGGCAGCGCGCCCGCCACCGGCACGTCGAGGGCGAACGGCATCGCGCCGGTGACGATCGCGCGACCCTCCTGCTGCGACGCGGGAGTGCCGATCACGGTGTGCGCGCTGATCGGCTTCGGGGTGGCGGCGACGTCGGGGCTGGTGATGCTCGCGGCGTCGGCGGCGAGCGCGCCGTAGGTCTCGCTCCTGCCGTCCGGGGCGTGCACGGCGGTGTCGTGGGTGGTGAGCGTGTCGGCGGCGACGCCCCAGCGGCGCGCGGCAGCCGTGACCAGCCGGGCGCGGGCCTGCGCCGCCATCTCCCGCACCGGGTCGTATGCGTCGCGAATGGACACCGAACCGCCGACCGACTGGCCGGGCAGGTTCGCGGCGTCGGCCAACTCGGAGTGGACGTCGGTGAGCCGCGCGTCCAGGTCCTCGGCGATCAGCATCGCCAGCGCGGTGCTGATGCCCTGGCCGACGTCGGCCTTGGGGGACTCGAAGATGATCCGGTTGTCGCTGGTCACCCGGAGCACGTACGTGGTGCCGAGGTTGGTCGCGGTAGTGGCCTCGCCGCTGGTCTGGGTGGGGCGGCCCGCGGCGAGCGCGGGGGTGTCCGCGATGAGGTCGATGCCGAGGCGGGCGGCCACGGTCAGCGTGGGCGCGGCGACGAGGAAGGTGACGAAGCGGCGTCGGCCGAAGCCAGGGACGGCGGGGGCACTGGTCGGAGTTTCTGTCGTGGTCATGTCGTGTCGTCCTCGCCTCACGCGGTGACTCGCTTGATGGCTCTTCGGATGCGGCAGTAGGTGCCGCAGCGGCAGACGTTGGCGATCGCGTCGATCTCGGCGTCCGACGGCTGGCGGTTGTTCTTGACGAGCGCGACGGTGGCCATGATCTGGCCGGGCTGGCAGTAGCCGCACTGCGGCACGTCCTCGTCCAGCCACGCCTGCTGCACCGGGTGCAGCGTGTCGCCGTCTGCCAGCCCCTCGATGGTCGTGACGTGCTTGTTGGCGCAGTCGGCGATGGGCACGACGCAGGGCTGGATCTCGGCGCCGTTGAGGTGGCTGGTGCAGGCGCGGCACGCGCCGACCCCGCAGCCGTACTTGGGCCCGGTGATCCCGAGCATGTCCCGCAACACCCACAGCAGCGGCATGTCGGCAGGCGCGTCGACACTGACGCGCTCGCCATTGACGAACAGTTTGTACGTGGGCACTTTTGAGCGCTCCTTAGACGTTGTCGATCAATTTATTGGCGCGATAATTGGAGCGGGCGCGCGAATTCTTACGTATTCCTACGTAGTCGGGTACGTAGGAATACGTACGGGTGAGGTGGACACCACTTGACACATGGTTTTCCAGGCCCTGGCAGCGACACTTTAAGGACGGATTTCCATCAGGTCCATACTCTGTTCGGCCCATTTTATCGGTGCAATAGCCGCAGGTGAGAGCTATTGTGTGCTGGGTGATCAGGTCGTCACAGAATGCGTTTCCAGCACTCGATCTTGCCGGGCGGGGCCATTTGGCGTAATTATATCGGCGCTTTATTGACGGCGGCGATTGGCAGTCGTAGCGTCACCGCTCGCAAATAGGAACAACACCCGTCGCGGTGCCGGTCCAATGGCGCCGCAGCGCTTCATCGTGAAATGAGAATCTGGACGGCTCACCATGCTCCGAACATTTCAAGGCGCGGGTTCGCGGACGATCAAGACCACGGTGTTCGCGATCGCGCTGATCCCGAGCATCGCGCTGCTCATCGTCGGTGCCGCGGTGTCCGGATACTTGATCAACAAGGGGCTGCAGGCGAAGGAGTTCGCCGAGGACGTCAGGGCGTCGCTCAAGCCCACCGCGCGGTTCGTCGTCGAGCTGCAGGAGGAGCGCCGGCTCTCCGCGCTGCTGCTGACCACCGGCAGCGTCGACGTCGGTGACCTGCGACGGCAGCGCCGGGAGGTCGACGTCGCGCTGAACGACGTCCACACGGCGGGCGAGCGGCTCGCCGCCAGCGGTCCCGGCAGCGTGCGCGCGGCATTCAACGACCTGGGTACCGACGCGCGCGGACTGCCCGGCATGCGCGAGCGGGTGATCAACCGGGACGTGCCGCCGCTCGAGGCGTACGAGTTCTACGGCGGACTGGTCGAGGAGGTCGGCGCCGGCATCCAGGGCGTTGCCCGCTCCGCCAGCGACGCCGACGTCGCCGTCGAGCAGATGACCAGCTACGACCTGTTCCGCTCCGTCGAGGCGCAGTCGCGCTCACACGTGCTGGTCGGGCTGGCGATGTCGCGCGGGCTCAGCTCGTCGGACTACCACGAGCTGGCCCACCAGATGGGCACCTACCACGAGCTGATCAACCTCATCGAGCGGCGGCTGACCGACGAGGAACGGGCGCAGTACGCGGCGCTGCAGGAGACCGACGCCTGGGCAGCGCTCACCGGCGGCGACAACGACATCATGGCGAAGGGGCCGGGCAAGCACCGCGCCACCTTCGACGTCGCGGAGTGGGAGAACGCCGCGCGCACGCTGTCCGACGGGCTGCTGCGGCTGTACATGTCACACTCGTCTTACGCGGCCGACCTCGGCGCGGCCAGCGGAAACACGTCGTTGCTGACCTCGGCGCTCGCCGGGGTGGCCATCCTGGCAGCCGCGCTCGCGGCGATGGTGATCGCGCTCCGGCTGTCCCGCGCGCTGATCGAACGCCTCACCCGGCTGCGGGAGGAAACCCTCGACCTGTCCAACCGCGAGCTGCCCGGCATCGTCGAGCGGCTACGGCAGGGCGACCGGGTCGACGTCGAGTACCAGATCCCGTGGCTGGACCACGGCACCGACGAGATCGGGCAGGTCGCCAACGCGTTCAACAAGGCGCAGCAGACCGCCATCTCCGCCGCCGTGCAGGAGGCCGAGACCCGCAGGGGCGTCGGGTCGGTGTTCCTCAACATCGCCCACCGCACCCAGGTGATCGTGCACCGCCAGCTCAAGGTGCTCGACAAGGTGGAACGCTCCGAGGACGATCCCGACCAGCTGCAGCTGCTGTTCCAGCTCGACCACCTCGCCACCCGCAGCAGGCGCAACGCGGAGAACCTGATCATCCTCGGCGGCGAGCAGCCAGGCAGGCAGTGGCGCAACCCGGTGTCGCTGCGGGAAGTGGTGCGCAGCGCGGTCTCCGAGACCGAGCACTACACGCGGGTCGGTGCGTTGTCCATTCCGGACACGCTGATGGACGGCAGAGTCGTCGCCGACCTCGCGCACCTGCTCGCCGAGCTGATCGACAACGCGACACAGTTCTCGCCGCCGCAGTCCCGCGTCGAGGTGCGCGGCAACGCCGTCGGGCGCGGCGTCGTGATCGAGGTCGAGGACCAGGGCCTCGGCATGGAGCGAGAGCAGCTCGAGACGTTCAACACGATGCTGCGCAAGCCACCGGACTTCAGCGTCATGGCGCTGTCGACCGAGTCGCGCGTCGGGTTGTTCGTCGTCGCGCGGCTGGCGTCGCGGCACGGCATCAAGATCACGCTGCGGGAGTCGATCTACGGCGGCACCACGGCGATCGTGCTGGTGCCGAGCGACCTGATCGCGCAGGAGAACACCCCGCACGAGCCGTCGATGGTGAGCGGGATCGGCATGGTCCTTGATGACAGCGAGGATGACGCGCCCGAGCCACGCCACGAGGGCACGCTGCCCGACCCCGACAACGGCCTCCCGACCGCCACCGACGTGCCCGCCATCGGCTCGTCATGGCGCACGGTCGTCTTCGACAAGCCGGACACGCCGCAGCCTCCGCAGCCGTCGAAGGCGGCGCACGGCGCGCAGCCCGCGCAGGTCCCGCAAGCGGCGAGGAACGGTGCGTCGCAGCAGGGCGGCAAACCGCCGCTGCCGCAGCGCACACGGCAGGCGAACCTCGCGCCGCAGCTGGCCTCCGACGACCACATCGCCGACGAGCAGGACTCGGCGGACGACCTGATGGACGCCGAGCGCACACGCACCGTGATGGCGGCGCTGCAGCAAGGGAACCTCCGTGGCCGCACCACGGAAGTCAGCCTCAACGGGCACAAGTGAAAGAGGTGAACACATGACGGTCACATCGCGGTCGACCGATCTGGACTGGTTGCTGGACGACCTCATGGAACGGGTCGTCGACGCGGACAGGGCGGTCGTGCTGTCGGCGGACGGGCTGCTGATGGCCCGCTCGCAGACCCTGAACCGGCCGGACGCCGAACACCTCTCCGCGGTCGCGTCGGCGTACCAGAGCCTGTCGCGCGGCACGGGGCGGCACTTCGGCTTCGGCGAGGTGCGGCAGACGGTGGTCGAGATGGAGCACGGATATCTGCTGGTCATGGCCGCTGGCAAGGGCGCGTGCCTCGCGCTGTTCACCGAGGCGGACGCCGACCTCGGGCTGGTGGCCTACGAGATGAACCTGCTCGTCAAACGGGTCGGCGCCGCGCTCGCGGCGACACCGCGCAATCCGCGGGGCGAGCGGGTCGACGCGAAGGCGTCATGAGAACTCCGATGGCGAGCAGGGACGAGGTCTGGTTCGACGACGCGGCAGGCCCGCTTGTCCGGCCGTACGCGCTGACGCGCGGCAGGACAAGGGAGAACCAGTACGGCCTCGACCTCGTCACGCTCGTCGTGTCGGTGCAGCCCGAGGTGCACGAGCGGGTCGTCGAGCCGGAGTACGCGGACGTGCTCTGGGTCTGCGAGCACCCGCTGTCGATCGCCGAGGTCGCCGCGAAGATCGACCTGCCGCTCTGCGTCGTCAAGGTGATGCTCGCCGACCTCATCGAGCGCAACTACGTCATCTACCGGACCGGCTGGCAGCCGGTGCGCAACGCCCCGGATATGGACACGATGCAGAAGGTTCTCGATGGTATCCGCTCGCTCTAACCCATCTAGCCCTGTCGTGGGCCCCGCGATCGACGCCGTCGCGGTGAAGGTGCTGATCTCCGGCGGGTTCGGAGTCGGCAAGACGACGCTCGTGTCGGCGGTCAGCGAGATCGTGCCGTTGCGCACCGAGGAACTGATCACCGAGCTGAGCGACGGCGTGGACGACGTCAGCGGCATCGAGGACAAGACGACCACCACGGTCGCGATGGACTTCGGCCGCATCACGATCAACCCCGAGCTGGTGCTGTACCTGTTCGGCACGCCTGGCCAGGACCGGTTCTGGTTCATGTGGGACGAGCTGGCGCGCGGCGCGCTCGGCGCGATCGTGCTGGTCGACACGAGACGGCTGGACGCCTGCTTCGCCGCGATCGACTACTTCGAACGTCGCGAGCTGCCGTTCGTCGTCGGCGTGAACTGCTTCGACGGCACGCAGTTGTACGACGTCGACGAAATTCGCGCCGCGTTGGCCATAGATTCATTCATTCCGGTGATCCTGTGCGACGCTCGCGAGCGGGAGTCCACTAAGGAACTGCTGGTCAAGCTGATGGCGCACGTGATGGCGACCGCGCGACTCGCCGAGAGCGTCCCGGCGCAACAGGCCAGGTCAAGCGCGGCTACGTAGGCCGTTACGTAGTCCTCCTGGCGTGTCGGCTCTCGCCTTCCTCCATACTGGGTGTGCGGCCGCCCCGGGCCGTACCCCGAATCGAGCTGATCGTGGTCGACATGAACTGGTTTTTCCTGTTGGTGATCGCGCTGGCCTGCGCGCCCGTGCTCGGCTGCTTGTGGTGGGTCGTCAACAGCAAGATCAGAGATCGCCGGCGGACGCGGATCGCCGAGCGGATGAGCCAGACGTACTACCACGAGGCCGTGAAGCTGCCCGGCCGCGAGGAGCGGCGCGCGCGCCGCGCGTCCGACGCGGAGACGTCGGGGGAGCGGCCTGCGATCCGGGACACGGGTGAACGGCCTGCGGTGTCCGGTTGGCGGCGGGGGGAGTCGTCCGGCGCTGGCCCGTGGCCCGCCGAGGAGCCAGATCCGGTCGAGCCGGTGTGCTGCACGCCGCATGAGGTCGCCCAGCACGACGGTCCGTGCGACTGCTGGGAGGACACCGAGATCTTCGAGGTGCGCGACGGCTTGCCCGCCGTGCCGATGGTGCCCCGCGCGCCCCGGCGTGCCGCCGGGCAGCAGCCTGGGCCGCCGCCTGCGGCCCCGCAACAGTCGGGTCGCCCACCTGCCGCCGGTCAGCAACCCGGTCCGCCGCCTGCCGCTAGACAGCAACCCGGCCCGCCGCCTGCGGCCCCGCAACAGTCGGGTCGCCCACCTGCCGCCGGTCAGCAACCCGGCCCGCCGCCCGGGGCCCCGCAACAGCCGGGTCGCCCACCTGCCGCCGGTCAGCAACCCGGTCCGCCTGCTGGCCCGCCGCCCGGTGGCCCGCCGCCGCGTCGCTCGGCGGAGTGGCGTCCGCCCGAGCGCCCGCAGCAGCACCCGATGCCACGCAACCCGGTGGAACGACGTCCTGCCGAGGCCCAGCGCCCGCCTGCCTCGCGGCCTCCCGCCGAACGTCCGGCCCCGCCCCGTCCCGCTGACCGCCCGCAGCGCCCCCCGGCGCAACGCCGCGAGCGCTATCCGGCCGACCGGCGTGAGGGGCGTCCCGCTCAGCGCGCGGAACGTCGGCCGGTCGAGCGGACGGCGGCGCGGCAACCGGCCCCGCCCCGCAGGGACGCCTGGCCACCCGCGAACGCCGTCGGTGAGCCCGCGCGCAGCGGCAAACACCACGCCGACTGACGCCGGTTACCCTGCACCGCGTGTCACGCAAGCAACGCAGCAACAAGCCCGCCCCACCGCCCGGCCTTGTCATCATCGACAAGCCGGACGGGATGACATCGCATGACGTCGTCGCGCGGCTGCGCCGGATCATGGGGACCCGCAAGATCGGCCACGCGGGCACGCTCGACCCGATGGCCACCGGCGTGCTGGTGATCGGCGTCGAGCGGGCGACGAAGCTGCTCGGACACCTCGCGCTCGACCGCAAGAGCTACCTCGCCACCATCGCCCTTGGCGAGTCGACCACCACCGACGACGCCGAGGGCGACGTGCTCGCCGATGCCGACCAGGACGCGCTCGCCGCGATCACCGAAGCCGACATCGACAAGGTGATCGCCGAGCTGACCGGCGACATCCAGCAGGTCCCCAGCGCGGTCAGCGCGGTCAAGGTCAACGGCGAGCGCGCCTACGCCCGGGTGCGCGCTGGGGAACAGGTCGAGTTGGACGCTCGCCCGGTCACCGTGTACCGCTTCGACCGGCTGGCGCTACGCACCGAACCACGCCTGGAGATCGACGCGCTGGTGGACTGCTCGTCGGGCACGTACGTGCGCGCGTTGGCCCGCGATCTCGGCGCGGCGCTCGGCGTCGGTGGGCACCTCACGGCGTTGCGGCGTACCGAGGTCGGGCCGTTCGGGCTGGCCAAGGCCCGCACGCTGCAGCAACTGGAGCACGACCCGAGCCTGTCGCTGAGCCTGGACGAGGCCGTGAGCACCGCGTTCGACGTCCACACGGCGGACGCCGCGACCGCGCGGGCGGTGCGGTACGGCCAGCGCACGCCCGCCGCTGGCCTGCCCGGCACCTACGGCATCGTCGACGTCGAGGGTCACGCGCTCGCGATCGCCACCGACCAGGGCGGACACGCGAAGTACCTCGTCGTGCTGGACCCCGCCTGACACCCGACACGGCGACCCCGTTCCGTTGGGCGTCGGACCAGCCGCGCAGGTCGAACGGTTACCCTCTTGCCTGTGCTGCGTTGGCGAGGACTGGAAGAGCTGCCCGGTAACTGGGGTCGTTGCGTCGTGACGATCGGTGTGTTCGACGGGGTGCACCGCGGACATCAGGAGCTGATCCGCCGCACCGTCGAGGTCGCGCGGGAGCGGGGGCTACCCAGCGTGGTGCTCACGTTCGACCCGCACCCGTCCGAAGTGCTCCGGCCGGGGAGCCATCCCGCGCAGTTGACCACGCTGCGTCGGAAGGCGGAGCTGATCGAGCAGCTGGGCGTCGACGTGTTCGCCGTGCTGCCGTTCACGCTGGAGCTGTCCAAGGTGCCCGCCGACGAGTTCGTGCACGAGGTCCTGGTCGACAAGCTGCACGCCGCCGTCGTGCTGGTCGGGGAGAACTTCACGTTCGGCGCGAAAGCGGCGGGCAACGTCGCGCTGCTGCGGGAGCTGGGCACCAAGTTCGGCTACGTCGTGCACGGCGCCGAGCTGCAGGGGGCGTCGGTCAAGGGCGGTCACGCCGGGGGCCAGACGGTGGAAGGCGAGATCACCTACTCCTCGACGTACGTGCGCTCCTGCATCGACGCGGGTGACGTCGAGTCCGCCGCCGCCGCGCTTGGCAGGCCGCACCGGCTGGAAGGCATCATCGTGCGCGGTGACGGGCGCGGTCAGGACCTGGGGTATCCGACAGCCAACCTGTCGATCCCGCGGTACGCGGCCGTGCCAGCCGACGGCGTGTACAGCTGCTGGTTCACCTGTTCGGGACGTCCCGGCGAGCGGCTGAAGGCAGCGGTGTCGGTGGGCAGCAACCCGACGTTCTCGGGCAGGGAACGCAGCGTTGAGGCGTTCGTGCTCGACGTCGATGCGGACTTCTACGGCCAGCACACCTCGCTCGACTTCGTGGCGCGCCTGCGTGACATGGTGCGGTACTCCTCGGTGGCCGAGCTGGTCGAGCAGATCGGGGAGGATGTCCAGCAGACGCGAGACGTGCTCGGTTCGTCGTAGGTGCGAATGGGTGAGACGTGCCCGCTCGGCGGACGAGGTGATGCGGCAAGATGCAGTATCTGGGTATGTCGTCGCGGCCAACTAGGGGAGTGCAGGCGTGGAAGACAACAACAGCATCCAGAAGAACATCGAGCTGCAGCGTCAGTGGTACGGGGAGCCGCTGGGCGACCGGGTGCGCAGGCTCGTGGTCGCGTTCGACGTGTCGCAGGCGTTCCTCGCTGACGTGCTCGGCATCAGCGCGCCGATGCTGAGCCAGGTGATGAGCGGCCGCCGCGCGAAGATCGGCAACCCGGCCGTGCTCGCGCGGCTGATCATGCTGGAGCGCAAGATCCTCACGCCCGGCGTCGCATCGGGGAACCAGGAGGCGATCGACGCCGCGATGCAGGACGTCAAGGAGTCCAACCCGACGGTCGGCAGGGACACGGTGCCGGTGCACCCCGGCGTCGACGAGCAGACGTTGCTCGCGGCGCTGCGCGACGTCGCGGAGAACGAGAACCTGGTCGACGCGGCGGCCCTGCTGGACGACGACTTCCCGGCGATCGCGGATCTGCTGCGCAGGGCGGGCAAGAGCGCGACCTGATGCGCCTGTTCGCCGCGATCGTCCCGCCGCCCGAGGTGCTGGACGCGCTGGACGACGAACTGGCGCGCTTCGGCGTCCGGTCGGCGGACTCGCCGCCGCGGTGGTCCGGGCGGCCGTTGTGGCATCTCACGTTGGCGTTCTACGGCGACGCTGACCTGGCGGAACGCACGCGGTTCGTGGCGGAGCAGGCGCGCGGGCGCCCGGCGTTGCGGCTCGGCCTTGCGGGTGCGGGGACGTTCACCGGGGTGCTGTGGACCGGTGTCGAGGGCGACGTCGAGGCGCTGGGGAAGTTGGCGGTGGCCCTGCGGGAGTCTCGTGACGAGAAGCCCTTCCACCCGCATCTGACGCTGGCCCGGTGGAAGCGCCGTTCGGCGCAGCGGCCCGCGCGCCGCATCGCTGCGGCGCTGGCCGACTTCCGGAGTCCGCGCTGGCGTGCGGACGAGGTCGTGCTGATGAGCAGTGTGCGGGACCGTCACGGCCCGACGTACACCGTCCAGCACCGCGCGCCGCTGGCCGGGTAGGTCTGGCTGCGTCGGCCCGCCTGGCTGCGTCGGTCCCCGTCTGGCTGCGTCGGTCCCGAAGTCGATCAACTTCCTGCGGGCTGTGACCACCGCGTGTCCACTTCGTCCGGTCTTCGTGGTCACAGCGCGCGGGAAGTTGATCAACTAGACGTCGACGACGTCGACGACGTCCCGACGACGTCCGATCGCGCGATCCCCGACGAAAGTCGGTCCCGTCACGTCAAGCGACGCCGCTAACCTTCCGTAGCTCGCGTGCGCCCATAAGGCAGACGGAGGTCCCATGCGCCAGTTCCGACGAGCGTTCCTCGCACTGGTCGCGGCCGCCACTACGGCCGTCACCATCGCACCAACCGCAGCAGCCGACAGAGACGACACACCGACACCGCCGCCGTGGCTCGAAACCGAGAACGGCGTGAGCAAACCGCAGTTCTCCCTCGACGACGCGGTCGAGGAGACGGTCTACGTCCAGACCACAGTGGACAGTGACGGTGACGGGAAACGCGACCGGGTGCGGCTCACACTGTTGCGGCCGGGCGAAACCGAGTCCGATGGCATCAAGGTGCCGGTGATCTTCGAGCACAGCCCGTACCGGTACGACGTCAACGGCGCGCCGAACCACGACGTCGACGTCGATGAGCTGCCGCAGGAGAGCATCCGGCCCGGGCAGAGCGGGACGGGCACCCAGACGATGTCGGCGCAGTTCGGGCAGCCGAGGCCGGTGCCGAACCTGCCGGGGTGGCTGGACGACTACTGGGTGCCGCGCGGGTACGCGGTCGTGCTCGGCGAGAGCATCGGCACCGGGTTCTCCGACGGCTGCCCGACCATCGGCGACCGGCAGGAGACGCAGGGCACGAAGGCGATCATCGACTGGCTCAACGGGCGCGCGAAGGCGTGGACGGCGGACGGCGAGCCGGTCGAAGCGGACTGGACGACCGGCGACGTCGGCATGATGGGCGTCTCGTACAACGGCACGTTGCCGAACATGGTGGCCACCACCGGTGTCGACGGGCTGCGCACGATCGTGCCGATCGCGGCGATCTCGAACTGGTACGACTACTACCGCGCGAACGGCCTCCTGCGAGCGCCGCACTCGGCGGAATCCGGCGTGGGGGAGAACGCCTACCAGGGCGAGGACACCGACGTTCTCGCGATCTTCACGCAGGGGCAGAAGCGCGCGGAGAAATGCGCGCACGTGATCGAGGAACTGCGTCGCGAACAGGACCGGGACACCGGCGATTACAACGCGTTCTGGCGTCAGCGGAACTACCAGCCACAGGCGCATCGCGTGGACGCGAGCGTGTTCCTCGTGCACGGGCTTGAGGACTACAACGTGATGACGAACGCCTTCGCGCCGTGGTGGCAGCGCCTCGCCGCGAACGGCGTGCCGCGCAAGATCTGGCTGCACTCGGGCGGCCACCGCTGGCCACCGGACTTCGACACGTTCCGGCACACGCTGCACCGCTGGATGGACCACTGGCTGTTCGGCGTCGACAACGGGATCATGGCCGAGCCGACGGCCACGGTGCACCGCGCGGACGGCGCGTACGAGCGGTACGACGCCTGGCCCGCGCCGGGTTCTACGGGCGCGCGCCTGCACCTGGGCGCGTCCAACGCCACCGACCCGGGCAACCTGGGCACGACGCCGGACACCGACGGGCCGACGCAGAGTTTCGTCGACCGGGGTCGCGAGCTGGACACCGACACCGCGCTCCTGCCCAATCCGGACACCGCGCATCCGAACCGGCTGGCCTACGTCTCGCCGCCGCTCGCTGACGACGTCCACCTGAGCGGGACGCCGGAGGTGTCGTTGCGGGCGTCCGTGGACAACCGGTACGCGGCGAACCTGACGTCGGTGCTGGTCGACTACGGGCCTGAGGGCAGCGACCGGGAACCGGTGATGGTGACGCGGGGCTGGCTGGACCCGCAGAACCGGTTCGGCGACCACCTCAGCGTGCCGATGCACCAGGGCAGGGACTACACCTTCCGCTGGGACATGCAGGCTGAGGACTACGTGTTCGACGCGGGGAGTCGGATCGGGCTCGTCGTGGTGTCCACGGACATGCGCTACACCCTGCGCCCGAAGCCGGGGACGAAGCTGACCGTGACGCCGCACCGGAGCAGCGTGTCGCTGCCGGTGGTCGGCGGCGCGGCCGCGCTGCGGTTCGACGCGGAGGGCTGACCGGACTCGCGGCTGACCTGGCTCGCGTAGGCCGCCGGCCGCCTCGCTTCGCCTCCACCCGCTGAGCGTCATCTGAGCCCGGCAAACCGGGCATAATTTGACGCCCAGCGGGTGGAAGCCAGTGCGTTGCGACCCCGTACTTGCGGGTTTCGTTTTGTTCGTTTAAACGGTACGCTGGGGCTATGAGTTCCAGCGGTCGTACGGTAATGCCGCCAGAGCAGCCGCAGCGCCTACTTGAACTACTCGGTGCTCTCGGCACTGAGGAACACGTGCGTACGCCTGCCTTGATCGCTCCTGACGGGACCCGTATCGACCTGCCCGAGGAGTTGTTCGAGGTGTTGCGTGACGTCGTGAAGTCGTTGGCGGACGGGCTCGCTATCACTGTCGCCCCGACGCATACTGTGCTGACGACGAGTGAGGCGGCTGACCTGCTCGGGGTTTCGAGGCCGACGTTGGTTCGGCTGCTTGAGTCAGGCGAGATTCCCTACGAGCAGCCAGCGCGCCATCGCAAGGTCCGGCTCGATGATGTCCTCGCGTACCAGCAGCGAATGCAGCGAGCCAGGGCAGCGGGCCTGGACGAAATGGTGCGGGATGCCGAAGACGCTGGCATGTACGACCTCCCCGAAGATGCCACGATCGAGCGTCTTTCGATCTCTGAGGAGCGCGATAACCTGGGCTGATGTTCAGGGCGGTGCTCGACACCTGCGTTCTCTTCAAGCCGTTGCTGTGTGACACCTTGCTGAGCATTGCCGAAGAAGGTGTTTATCAGCCGTTGTGGTCGGTCGACATCATGGAGGAGTTGCGTCGGAATTTGTTGGCGTACGGCCTGGCCGAGGCTCCGGTGGAGCGTCGGGTGGGTGAGATGATGGAACACTTCCCAGGGTCCACATTGGACGGCTACCAACAGTTAATTCCTGCGATGACGAACCATCTGAAGGACCGGCATGTCCTCGCCGCTGCTGTGCACGGTTCTGCGGAACTCGTCGTCACAGAGAATGTCCGAGACTTTCCAAGACATGCTCTGAAGCCACACGACATCGACGTGTCGAACCAGGACGAGTTCTTGTTAGACCAACTCGATCTCGCACCACGGCGGGTGCACTGTGCGTTGACCAGGCAGACATCGCGCTACCGACGTGCACCACGCACCGTCGATGACCTTCTGATCGCGTTGGGTCGTGCGGGTCATGGCTGCCCTGGCTTCGCTCGGCGGTGTCACGCCCTGTTCGCTGGAGGCGCGACGTAAAGCGCTCCCGATAACAGTTGGTGCCGATCCTCAACGCGATGACGCCGTAAGCAAGTTGTTCGCACACGACGTCAGTCGCGGCGAGCCCGGGCACGTCGTTTGCCCTCGTGCATCGCCTGCACCCTGGCTACCGGAATGGCGTGACCTTCCTCGACCAGCTCGGCGCTCAACCGCTGCGGGTCCGGCATGCCTTCCGCCCACGGGTCACGGTTGTTGAGCAGCTGGATCGCCGTGTGCAGGGTGAATTCGCTCGGCGTGATCCGCTCAAGCTCTTCCCAGGCCACCGGAAACGACACCGGTGTGCCCGGCCGAACTCGAGGGCTGTACGCCGCCACCACCGTCGCGCCGCCCGCCCGTGTCGAGTCGAGGAAGACCTTGCCGCCACGATCCTCCCGAATATAGGCCGTGGTAGCGAGCGCGGGGTCCAGCCGCTCGGCGCGCGCGGCGATCGCGCGGGTGGCTGCGGCCGCGTCGTCGATCGCGGTATCCGCCTCGATCGGGACGACGATGTGCACGCCCTTCGCGCCGCTGGTCTTGACCGTCCCCGCCAAGCCGGCGTCCGCGAGCGCCTGGCGCACCAGGTAGGCGGCGTCGACGACCGCGCGGAAGTCGTCGTTCGGTGGGTCGAGGTCGAGCACAAGGTGGGTGACGCGCTGGTCGCGGATCAGCGTGGGGTGGTACTCCACGGCGCGCTGGTTGGCGAACCACAGCAGCGTGCGGCGGTCGTCGCACAGCGCATAGTGCACCTCGCGTTGTGAGGTCTCCGCCCACAGCGGCACGGTGCGCACCCACGGCGGCGTGTACTTCGGGACGTTCTTCTGCATGAACGGCTGCTGTCCGCGCAACACCCGAATCACCGAGAGCGGCCGGTCCGCCAGCACGGGTATGATCCGGTCGCGCACCGCGTCCAGATAGTCGACCAGGCCACGCTTGGTCGCCTGAGCGCCGTCGAACAACGGCTGGTCCAGGTTCGTCAGCGACACTCCGTCGCGCACCTCGTCGGCGCCCACCCGATCATCTTCCCCGCCTCGGCGCGGCTGGACAACTCCGCTGTCAGAGTCGCCGGGCGCGGGCCAGCCAGGCGAGCATGTCGGCGGGCATACCTGCCGACAGGTTGAGTCGCGCGGCGTCCTCCTGACCGACGATGACCCGGTACCGGCTCGGCCGTAGGTCCTCAAGCACCCAGCCGTCCTGGAAGGCGTCGCGGATCGCCGTGTCGCTGATCTGCGGGCCGAGGCCGGGTTCGGCGTCGGACAGCGCAAGCACGTGCACCCGGCCGCCCGGCCGGGTGGCGGCATGCAGGCTCCGCGTATACGGGATGCGGTCGGCGGCGTCGAAGACGTGGAACAGCGCGCTGTCGACAACCGTGTCGTAGCGCGGCTCATCACCGAGGTCCATCGCGTCAGCAACGTCGAACCGGGCCGCGACCTGGTGTCGATCGGCGTTCGCGCGGGCTTGTTCGATCGCTCGGTGCGAGAAGTCGACGCCGTGGACGTCGTACCCGCGCCGCGTCAGGTAGATCGTGTGCTCTCCGGTGCCGCAGCCTGGATCGAGCACGGTGCCCCGGATCCAGCCGTCCCGTTCCAACGCGACGATCGCTGGCTGTGGTTCGCCGATGATCCACGGTGCCGACCGTGATTCGTAGGCGGCGTCGAACGTCGAGCGGGGTACCGAACTCGTCATGCCTGCTCCTTGGGCCGTAGCTGTTGCTACCGACAGTCTCGGACCTCGAGTCGACTTGAGGTCAAGGGATTTTCAACTGTTCGACGCGACCAGGTTCAGCGGCGTTCCAGAATGCCTCGAATGAACTCCGCTTGGCCCGCGTGTTGCATGTCGTCCCCGATGACGCTGACCAGCCGCACCCCGAGCGTGACGGGCGGGTCCCACGACCGGTCGATGACATGGGGCAGGTCATCGTCGCGGAGCGCGCTGATGTAGGAGATCGTCTGCTCGTACACGGCATCGTGGTAGCCGGTCAGCAGGTCAGGCGACTCGAAGCGCACAGCGGCGACCTGCTCACTGCTGTGACCGTAGCCGATATCGGCCTCATCGAACGGCAACGCGAATCGCTCCGCCCAGCCCTGAGACGTCCAGACCTGCTCGCTGCCAGCGAGGTCGGCGACGTGGTCATCCTGGACACGGGTGAGGTGCCAGATCAGCCAGCCGATCGAGTTCGCGTCGGCGTCGAGCCGGTGTGCGAGTTGGTCGGGGCTGAGCCCGTCGACGGCGTGGTGAACGATGTCCCTGATCCTGCCGAACGCATCCGTGAGCAGTTCCGCGCTAGTCATGGTTCGACGCTACCGCTGCGGCGCGCGATGAGCAGTGAGCGCGCCAGGCCACGAGACGCCAGAGGTGAGCTAGATTGACGCCTGGCGACCGCATGACAAGGGCGAACAACGCCCTGAAGGATCTCGCCCCTTCGGACATGGGCAGCGACGAGATCAACGAGTCCGCTGGTGAGTTCCAGGACCGGTGGGAACACGGCATCGAGAAGATCATCGAGTTCAGTACCAGCCTGACCGACGGCTTGCGGAAGGCCCGCGATCTATACGTCGAGATCGATGGCGGTGCCGCGTCGGCACTCGGCCAGATGGCCAGCGAGCTCTCCGGTGGCGGTGGCCAGTCCGGTGACTCGGACATCACCCGCAGGCTGGAGGGGAAGGCATGAGCGGCAGCTATCCGACCCTGGGTTTCGACCCAGTGCCGGGCAACGTCGCGAAGGTCACGGAGGTCGCCGACAACCTGGGCACGGTGGCTCGGGAGATCGGCGAGGCGTTCACCGACCTCACGAACATCGGCAAGTCCGGCGGGATCTGGCAGGGCGAGGGCGCGGCGGCGTTCGCCGCGAAGGTGAACGAGCTGCCGGACTACCTCGAGAAGGCGAACAAGTCGCTCAGCGGGGCGTCGGACACGCTCTCGCTGTGGTCGCAGGACCTCAGCAGCCTGCAGCGTAAGGCCGCCGAGTACGAGCGGCTGGCGTCCGACGCGATGCGCGAGGTCAAGGCCGCGGAGTCCAATCCGGACCTGCAACTCGCCGGGCAGACGTTCAGCGATCCGGCGGCACTGCAGCAGGCCACGGCAGCGCTGCGCGCCGCGGAGCAACGGCTTACCAGCGCGAAGGAGTCGCTGGAGTCGTTCCGCGAGGACGCTCGCCGCCTCCTGGAACAACACGCGGACCTCGCCAGCGACGTCGCCGCCAAGCTGCGCAAAGCCAAGGACGAAGCACCGGAAGAACCCGGACTGCTCGATGAGATCGGGGACGCGCTCAGCAAGGCGTGGGACTTCGTTGAGGAACACGCCGACGTCATCGCCAAGATCGGTGACGTCTTGTCGACCATCGGCACCGTGCTCAGCGTGGTCGCGGTGGCGACGGCGTGGATTCCCGGCGTCAACGCGGTGACCGCGGCGGCCGCGATCGGTGTCAACGGTGCGGCGCTGGCCGCGCACGGTCTCGCCAAGGCGGCCGGCGCTGACGTGTCGTGGTCGAAGATGGCGTTCGACGCCGTGGGCGTGATCCCCGGCGGGGCGCCGCCAAGGGCGCGCTCGGGGCCGCGCGGGTGTTGCCGAAGGCTATGCGGGCGGGCCGGACGGCCGCGCAGTTCGCCGATGACGGCGCCAGACTGGCCAGCGGGGTGAACGCCGCCGGCAAGACCATCAGCCGTACCGGTGCTCAGATGGTCGGCAGCCGCGCGAACCTCGCGAACACGGTCATCGAAGGCGGCGCGAAGCTGCTCGGCAAGAACCCGGACGACGTCTCGAAACTCGCGGTCAACTCGTTCGAGAGCGGCACCAAGCTCATCGGGGACGGCGCGAAGATGGCACACACCGCCCAGAGCGGGGCCGCCGTCGCCACCGGAGCGGGCGTGCTCGCCGTCGAGAAGGGCGCCATGCAGGTCGCGAAGTGGGAAGCCGAGCCGTATCTCGCCGAAGCGGAGAACACCGTCAAGGAACACGCGGGCAAGGCGGTCGACGGGTTCCAGAACGCGTTGGCGGCGAGGGCGTCATGACGAGCATCGACACCGAGCCCGCCGAGCCGCTCCCTGCCGCCGAGCGCGGCTTCAACCTCGGACTGCCGGACGGTTTCCACGGCCTGCCGATCGACCAGTCCGACGTGGCGGGTGCCGACGCCGCCACGTCGTTCACCGAGGACATCGGCGGCATTTTCGGGTTGTCGGCTGACGACGAGAACGCGCAAGCGGCCGCCGCCGTCTTCGTCGGTCTCGGACTCGCCGCCAGCCGTCAAGGGCTGGACTACGCCGCGATCGCGTACTACCTGTCGCCGGACGACCCGACCCGCCCAATCATGATCCTGCTGACCGGGTACGTCGCGCCGTCCGACCACAGCCACCCGGCCGATGCCGTCGCCAACCTCCGGCAGGACCTCGTCGCCGACGCCGGAACCTCGGTCCACGACCTGCGCCTTCCCATCGGCCCCGCAGTCGCGAGCGTGAGCGAGGAGCAGGACCAGGTCGTCGTGGAGGAGTACCCGTTCCCGGTGCTGACCCGCCAGCTCACGGCGTGGGCCCCCGATCCGGACGGCGCGGCGATCGGCGTCGTCACCGTGACCACGAACAGCTTCCAGGACTGGGAGCGGGTGTGCACGGTCGGGCTGGACATCTTCGACACCTTCGAATGGGAGCCGTTAGGGGCCACTTCGTCATGACCGGATCGAGCACGGCGCTGAACCCGACCCGCGAAGCAGTCAGGCAACGGCTGAGCAGCCAGTGGCGCGAGAAAGCTGCGGTGTTGGCGTTCCCGCGCGGCGCCGTCGTCTACTACGTCAGTGGCCGGAAGCGGAACGGAAAACCGCTGAACTCGAACTGGTTCCTCCGTGCCCTGCAGTACTTCGCCGTCGGCGTCTACGCGATCGTCGCGTTCCCGGTGATCGTCGTCCTCGGCGTGCTCGACGACTGGGGCGTCCAGGTGCCCGAGCGGGCGCGCAAGTCCGGCCGTGTCGTGGTGACGGGCGCGGAAGGGTCCGAGGCAGTGTGGCTCGCCGACACCCTCCGGACGGCGGATCGGTCGCTGTGGGTCTGCTGGTCCCACTCCCACGTCGCGATCGTCAGCGCCGCCGACGGCGGGGAACCGCGCATCATCTGGTACGCCTCCGGTCCGTCCCGGCCGAAACTGAAGCCGCTCGACGCGTCGCTGACCTGGCCGGACGGCGCGAAGGTCGAGATGTCGATCACTGAGGTCGAACGCGACTACGCCCGGAAGTCGAACGGCCGCCCGTAGCCAGTCGGCGGCGTACGCGGCCAGCTATCCGCTCACGACTCGATCAGACCACGCACCGTTGTGAGAAATGCGCGAAGATCAGCTGGCGCGGCCATCATGACATCCCGGCAAGGAGCTCGTCGTGAGCCTGGCGGACCGTCGGCTCGACGTCGTACCAATGGAGCGCGGCTGCGACCGCGAAGTCGTGGAACGCTCCGGGCGTCGATTCCCACACGACGACGCCCTCCGACGCCGCGCGAAAACGGAGCAGACCGGACGCACGGCTGAGGTCCGTCACGTCAACCGCATCGGTCGTCAGCGCCTCGGTGATATCGCGAAGCAGGCTCAAGTGATCGACGTCGGTGCTTGGCACGTATCCGATGTCCCAGTCCGAGCCGGTATGCGCGTCGCCCCGGGCGCGTGACCCGTAAAGCACCACCAGGCGCAGGTCGTGTCCAGTCGCGATCTCGCGAAGACGTTCGACCGCCTCCTTCGTACGCATACTGGCAACTGTACCGTGACATGCTGCAACCGCCTGGTCGCGGCGTGTCCCGCAACCGGCAAGGCGGCTGACACCGGCCTACGCCAGATCACTGAGCAGGTCGTCCAGCACGTGCTCCTCCTCGACGGCCAGCTGCGTCGCCCGCATCTCGGCGGCGAGGTCGGCATCCCAGCGCGCGTCAACCGGGGGGCCGGACAGCGACCGCCCTCGATCCGCAGCCACGCGGTAGTCGGCGGCCTCGAAGCGCCACGGCTTCGCGGGCAGCCGCTCAAACACCGTGTTCCCGATCCGCACGCCACCCCAGTCGAAGTCGCCGTGGTACCGCAACTCGGCACCAGCGTCGGCGAGCTGCCGCAGCAGGTGGACGACGGCGACACCCGGCTGGCCGCTCGTGCACACCAGGGGCGCGCAGTGGGCACCGAGCCGATCGGCGGCCGTCGCGATCACGACCGGGTTCTCGCACACGAACACCCGCCGCACCGACAACGCCGCTGGATCGCTGACAAGCTGCCGCAAAGTGAGCACCATGGGCTGGCCGACCTCACGAAGTGCGGCGAGGGCACGCCCCGTCGCCGTCGTAGGGTCACCAGGCAGGCCCAGCGTCAGTACCGTGCTGGAGACGTCGTCGCAGAGCACGCCGACCGACGCCCACACCTGCCTGCGCCACTGCGCCCCGCTCCCGTCGGCCATGCCGGAGATCGCGCGGGCGGCGCCCAGTGCCAGCGTGGCAAGCGGCCGGTCGTCGTCGAGGGTATGCGCGCCACCGCAGACGCGGGCGGCGAACGTGCCGAGCGGCTCCCCGGACGCGGGCAGCGCACGGAGCACGTGAGTCAGGTCCGCCAGCAGTGGCGTGGCGGCTTCCGGTGTTCCCGCGAGCCGCCGGACCAGTCCGGTGCGGCGGATGCCTGCGAACCAGTCGGCCAGCTCAACGCGGCAGGCGACGACGTCCGCCGCAGGCGCGAACGCCGCCCGCCATGCCCGCTCGCGCTCATCGGCCGCGGCGTCGCGGTTGACCACATTGCCGGTGAGGGCGATGACCGCGGCGGCAAGCCCGTCCGGGCAGGCGCCGGAGCGGCGGACGACGTCGTCGACGGCAGGCAGCGACACCGACAGCGCGGTCCCTGGTCCCGGCGGCCTCCCGAGCAGCCGCTGCACCGCGACACGCTGCGCGCTGGTCGCGCCGGACAGCGTCACGGTGGTGTCGAGCGGCTGGCCGCGCTCCATCCGCCTGCGCGCCCTGCCCACGAGCCAGGCGAGATCGGCCCCGCCGAGCAGTCGTTCGAGTCGTTCTCGGTCGGTCACCCGAACAACCCTTCCGCCGGTACCTCCGCGACCGGCTCGGTGACCCGGTGGATGCGGCGCGTCGCCTCGGTGCGCATATGACCGTCCCACTCCCAGTTGGTGACGAGCACCGCAGGCACGTCGTCGATGCGGGACAACTGCGAGATCGCCAGCCCCGGCACCTCGGGGTAGCAACCCCACTCCCGCTCACTGGTCATCACCACGTCCAGATCGAACGCGGTGAGCAGCCCCAGATACTTGGCGCGCGCGTTGTCGTCCACTCCGGCGAACGCCTCGTCCAACGTCACCAGGCGCGGCGCGTGGGGATTGCCCGCCGACTCGTAGTGCGACGATGCCGCGGCGAACAACGGCACGCTGGCCGCCAGCACCCGCTCGCCGCCGGACGCGGGTCCGGTGGCGGAGCGCCATTGCCCGTTCTGGTGCCGCTGAATGACGAAGTGGTTCCACGCCCGGTAGTCGAGCGCCTCGGTGAGTTGCTCCAGCCAGGTGCTGCTGCTCTCGGCGGCGCGCACCTCGTTGATGCGTTCCTGCAGGAACGCCCCGACCGCCGTGCGGTCGTCCTCCGACCAGGCGTCCGAGGTCTGCCGCAACAGCCGTTGCCTGGCCTCGGCCAACCCGGTCGGGCCGTCCTCCCGTGGCTTCCACAGCAGCCGGAGCCGCATCCCGGTGCTGGTCGGACGCTGCTCCAGCTCGGCGTTCATGGCCGCCACCTGCTGTTCGGCCGCCGCGATCAGCTCCTGCAGCGTGCTGGCGACCTCGCCGATGAGGTGGTTCTCCAGGATCTCGCGCTCGCGCTCGTTGAGCAGCTGCTCGCGGTCGCTGACCTCGGTCGCCAGCGCCTCGGCGAGCTCCGGCACCGTCGCCGGTTTGCCTCGGAACTCGACCTCGACGACCACGCCGTCCTCGCGCAGGTCGGCCACGGCCCGGTTCCCCTGCCGGGACAGCGTGTCCTGTAACGTCTTGAGCTCGTCGTTCAGCCGTCGCTGCACGCGATCCCACGTGGCGTCGCCGTCGTCGACGTCGGCGAGCTCGTCGTTGACCCTGCGGGCCAGCCGGACCGTCGGGTCCGGCGCCCACGGCTGCACGGCATCGGGCACGTCCAGTTCCGGCAGCGCCACCGCCAGCAGGCCCGTGCCCGCGAACCGGCGGAACGCCTCCGTGGCCGCTGCTCGCTGCGCGGCGGCGTCCTCCAGTTCGGACGCGAGCGTTTCCCGGCGTCCCTCCGCCTTGCCGCGATCTTCCCGTGCCGTGTCGGCGTCCCGCTGCGCGGTCGTGGTGGCTGCCTTGACGTCCTCGAGCTGACGACTGACGTCGGTGAGCTGGCGTTGCAGCTCCTCGACGGCGGCACCGACCGTGTCGCGCAACGTCTCGAACCGCTCGCGGGTGGCCTCCGCCTCGTGCCGTGCGGTGGTCAGATCGCTCTCCCGCGTGGCAAGCGTGGCTTTCGCGTCGGCGAGGTCGTCAGCGACCTGGGCGGTCTGCTGCTCGGCGTCGCGAGCAGCGCTTACCGTTGGCCAGAGTTCCGCGAGCCGGATCCGGTACCGCTGTACCGCGGCGTCGACCTCGTCCAACGCTGCCCGATCGAGCGGCAGATCCGCGTCGGCCGCGGCCTCCCGCAGCGTTTCGGCGGCCTGCTCGGCGGCGGTGGTCTCGGAGGCGACGGCCTGCGCGGCCCGCTCCTGGCGGGCGGCGAGCCGTTCCCGTTCCCGCGCCAGTTCCGCGATGGTGGCGTGTGCGGCGCGCAGCGCGTCGTCGGTGGGTACGGTCGCCGCTTCGCGGGCGAGGACGTCCTTGCGCTTGGCCAGTTCGGCGCGGGACGCGGCGAGTCCGGTGAGCTCACTGTCCACATCGGTCAGTTCGGCGCGCAGCTCGGTCAACCGCGCCCTGCGTGCGGCCTCCCGCGCGCCGCGTCCGATGTAGACGGCGATCTGCTTGTGCCAGGCACCGCTCAGCACGCCGTTGCGGAACCGCCCGTCCGCGCTGACCCACGCCTGCTCGCCGTCACCGAGGCCGATGGTGGCGAGCAGCGCGGCGACGGTCTCGTCGCTGATCGCACCCGCCTGCGGGTCGTCGCGGTCGACGGCGGGTCGTAGCACCGTGCTCAGCGGGTTCGCCGCGCGCTCACCGGCGCGCAGCACGACGTCGTCGGTATCC
The DNA here is from genome assembly GCA_009377475.1 of Actinophytocola sp. Lineage (GTDB taxonomy): Bacteria > Actinomycetota > Actinomycetes > Mycobacteriales > Pseudonocardiaceae > Haloechinothrix_A. The sequence continues at coordinate 5,236 of WHTY01000048.1, read as the reverse complement.
GCCGCGAGCAGGTCGCCGCCCGGTGTGACCCAGGCGTCGAGGATGCCCGCCGCTTCCAGCGCGGCCTCCAGCCCGGCCCGGTCAACGGCGCTGACGTCGTCGGCGAAGTCGACCAGCTGCCACAGCGGTGCCCCTTGCCGATCCGCGCGAGACGGCTGGTCCCGGGTGTGCGGCACCGGTGGGGCGGTGTCCTCGCCACGTTCCAGCCGTTCGATCTCGGTGGTCACGCCGGCGCGGCGCTGCTCGGCGTCCTGCTGGCGGGACGCCAGCGCGGCGTCCGCGGTGGCCAGCTCGCTCGTCGCCCGGTGCGCGGCGTCGCTGACGGCGGTGGTGGCCGGGTTCGCGCCATCCAGCGTCTCGACCCACATCTCGAGCTCGGCGAGCGTGGTCGCGGTGTCGGCCAGCCGCAGCTCCCTCGCCTGCTCCACGTGGGCCCGCACGTCCCGGACCAGCTCCGCGCCGCGTTCCGCCACCGTGCGCTCGGCATTCGCGCGTCGCTCGGCCAGCTCGTCCGCCTCGGCGGCCAGCTCGTCGGCCTTCGCGCGTGCGTCGGCCAGCGCGCGCTCTGCGTCGTGTGCCCGCGCGATGAGCGCCTTGACGTGGTCCACCGCCCGCTGCTGCCGGTCGGCGAGGTCCTCGGCGACGCCGCGTGCATGCGCCAGGTCGGTGTCGTTGTCGAGCGTGCCGTCGAGAACGGCGTCGATCCGCTCGGTGTGCTCGCCGTCGACGCGGGCGGCCGTGGCGCCCTCCCGCGCTGACTGCCGTGCGGCGGTGAGCGCGTCGCGCGCCGACGCCAGCCTCGCCGTCGCGTGCGTGTGACGTTCGGTGAGGTCGGCGACCCGCGTCGTGGCCGTGTCCCGCTCGTTCGCTGCGCGCGTGACCGCGGACTCCGCGTTCCGCGCGTCGGTCTCCGCCCGTTCGAGCTCGCGAGCGCTGCGCATCTCCGGGCTGTCGCGCAGCGCCTGCTGCCTGGCCAGCAACCGCTCCCGCTCGGTCTCCAGTTCGCCGATGCGCTCCAGGGCGACGTCGAGCGCCGCGACGGCGTCGGCGTGCGCGGCCTCGGCGGCGTTGAGGTCCTCCCGGACTCGCCGGTAGCTGCCCTCGGCGGCACGGGGCAGCGACGCCCTGCGCCGGGCTGCGGTACGCGCATACCGGCGGTAGTGGTGGAGGAAGCCGTTCGCCGCGTCCCGGGCATCGGTCATCGCGGCCAGCGAGTCCCTGTCCTCCTCGAGGCTGCGGAACGCCTCGGCGACGTCGGCGACCACGGCCTGGTCCAGCGGCGGCAGGGCCTCGGTCAGCGCCTGCGACAGTGCTTTCTCGCTCGGCCGTTTGGACAGCTGCGGCTGACGTAACTGGACGAGCAGGTCGACCAACGCCGAGTAGCGCTGCTCACCGAAACCGAACAGGGCTTCGTCGACGGCGCGACGGTAGTCGCGGGCGCGGTCGTACACCGTGCCGTGCTCGGCAAGCGCGTCGACCAGCCGGTCACGGGTCAGCGCGACGCCGGTGGCGTCGACGAGCGTGAAGTCGGCACGCGGTCGCAGCGTGGTGACGAAGAACCAGTGCCGCGTGATGCCCCGCCCCGCGACCGCCTTCAATCCGCAGCCGAGCGTGCGGAAGTGCGGTGTGCCGTCGGCGTCGACGTGGCCGAACTCGATCCAGGTGTAGCCCAGCCGTTCCGGGTGCGGATGCTCCCCGCCGAGCAGCAGGTTCCACTCCATGCGCTTCTTCGGGTCGGCGTCTGGCTCGACCCGGTGCGGGGACAGCTCGCCGTCGAGCAGGAACGGCAGGGTCAGCGCGAGCACCTTCGACTTGCCGGTGCCGTTGTTGCCACGCAGCAGCAGCCTGCCGTCGCGGAACCAGAACTCCTCGTTGTCGTAGTAAAAGAGGTCGACAAGGCCGGCGCGCAGCGGCTGCCAGCGTCCCGCCGCTGGTTCGGGAAGGTCTCCCGTGCTCATGTCGTCGCTCCCTGGACGGTTGGTTCGGTCACGCTGTAGCGGGCCAGCGCGGGTAACGCGGTGACGGTGTCCGCGGTGCGGGTGACCAGCCGCAGCGCCACCAGCCGGGCCAGCGCCGCCGTCGTGAGCTCGACCTCGGCGCCGGACTCCCGCGCGCCCCGGCGCCAGTACGACCGGTTGTCGTCGGCGAGCGTGCGCATGTGGGCGTGCAGGTCGGCGAGCGGCACCGGGCCGCTCGCCGCGGCGAGATGTTCGGCGAGCAGCAGGGTGGCGTGCCCTTCGGTGCCGGTCTCGGGCATCCCCACATCGGTGAGGTCGTCGCTCGGGTCGACCATCGCGATGCCCTCGGCGCGGACCTCGGCGACGAGGCCGGTCAGCTCGGTGATCCGGGCGACGATCGCGCTCCGTTGGCCGGAGAGGTAGGCGCGCTCGTCCTCGGTGAGCTCGTCGTAGTAGAGCACCGGGTCCTCAAGCATGCGGCGGGTCAGCCGGTGCCGGATGCGCTGGTTGCGGAGGTCGTCCGTCGTGGGCGGGAGCTCGTAGGTCAGGTCGGCGAGCCGCTGCTCGACGTCGTCCGCCGCGATCGTGGACGGTCCGCGCGGTGCGGCCAGCAGGTTGGCGAGCACGCGGCGTTCCACGTCGTAGAGGGCGTCGCCGGTGTTGGCGATGAACGCGTCCTCGTCGCCCGCCACGCGGCTCAGCACGCCGAGCTCCAGCAGCAGCCGCACCACGGCGACGAGGTCGGTCCGCTCGTCCCGGGCTGCCAGCGTGAACGTGACTCCGGCGCTCGTGATCACCCCGTCCGCCGCCTCGAGCACCACCTGCTCGGCGAGCCTGCCGAGGGTGATCTGGGCGTCCCCTCGTTCCAGCGCGGCGAGCGCCAGACAGGTCAGCACGTAGCGGCGGCGGCGGAAGGGCTGCTTCGAGCGGACGTCGCGGGCGGGGTGGGTCGGGTCCGTTGTTGTCGCGGGTTGCTTGGCCAGCCGGGCGACCTCGCTGTCGATGTGGAGCCGCCATCCCGTGTTGCGGTCGAACCACTCGCGCAGCTCGGGGGCGTAGCGGCGGACCAGGCTGAACCCCTCGTCGGTGGCGCGCAGCAGTGGACGCCGCAGGAGCGCCCGCGCGGCTCTGCGACGCTCGTCGGCGCGGGACTCGGCGAGTGCGTCGGCGAGCGCGCTCATGCGCTGCGCTCCGAGCGATCGATCTCGGTGAGGTCGGTGATGTCGACGAGGTGGTCCTGTCCCCGGAAAACGCCGTCGGGGTTGCGGATCTCGGCCTGGCGCTCGTCGTCGAGCGCGGTGAGCCGGATGGCCATGGTGCCGTCCGTCGTCGTGGTCTCCACGGTCGTCGCGTGCGGTGCACGGCTGGCCAGCGCGTCGCCCAACAGGCCGAGGAACAGCCGGAACGCCTGCGGGTCGAGCTCGCCGAGATCCGACAACCGCGTGGGGTGGGTCGTGGTGAGTGCGGCTCTTGCGGCCGCGGTCTCGGCGTTCTGCTTCGCGGCGAGGTCGGCGAGGTAGCGGCGCTGCTCGGAACGGTCGACGACGCGGTTCGGCTTGCCACGACGCTCGTAGCTGCCGGTCTTGCGCAGTCGTGGACTGATCCGCAGCGAGGGAGCGTGCTCCCAGCTCGTGTTGGGGGCGACGGGGTTCTCCAGCAGCTCGTCGTCGACCGTGAGGTGGCGAGCCGAGGACAGCCCGAACGCGGCCCGCCACAGCCGGTGCAACGCGTCGTCGTCGGGCGCTTGCGCGAACCAGCGGGCCAGCACGCGGAAGTCGGCGGAACGATCCGAGCGGCCCGCGCGCCGCTCGTTGAGCGTGCTCACCACCTGGAGGAGCTGGGGGATGGCGGCGCGGGCGCGGGACCGCAGCAGCTTTGCCTGGCTGGGATGGCCGGGCTCGCTGACGAACCAGCTGCGGAAGCCCTGCCAGCGCTCCTGCCACAACGCCAGGCCACGTTCGTACTCGCGCTGACGGGGATCGTCGTCGGCCGCGGTGTCGCCACCGGGAGCGGCGTCCTCCGCCTCTCGCCGGGCGGCGAGGTCGAGGACGGCGTCCACGCCGCGTTCCTCGAGCGCGACGACCAGGGAGGCGATCTCGGAACCGGTGCCGATCAGATCCTTGATGAAGCGTTCCAGGTAGTCGATCAGGCGGTCTTTGTAGGCGAGGAAGGTGTCCGTGTCGGCGTCGTGCAGGTCGATGGTCCGCTGGAGCGAGCCCATGAACGCCTGGGCGTTGTCCGCGAGGTCGGTGAACCGGTCCACGAGGGAACGCAGCGTGAGGTGCACCTTGGCTCGGTCGGGCTTGGCGGTGTCCATGAGGGTGGCGAGGGCACGCAGCCGGGTGGCGATGTCGGTGAGCGCGACGGCCTGCAGCGCGCCGCGCCTGCCGAGCGCCTCGTCGTAGGCGGTGACGGCCTGCTCGACGGCTTCCCCTTCGCGTGTCAGCTGGTAGAGGTACCGGGCACGGTGGAAGTCCTCGACCGTCGTGACGCGGCTGGTGTCGGGGTCGGCGCGCAGGTTACCCCAGTCGACGAGACGAGAGAGGGCGTCGGTGACCGTCTCCAGTCCGTAGGGCGCTTCCTGGGTGGTGCGGAGGGCGCTGTGCACGTCCTCGGGCCGCATGTGCACTGTAAACCGCCGCTTGGCCTGCATGAACGCGCCCATGACGTGCCGGTACAGCGGGGCGTTGGGCGCCGTCAGGTAGGAGAACGGCGTGAAGTCGGGTTCTGGCACGAACATGGCTCCTCGGCTGTGATTCGCACCTGAGGGTAGTACCGGGCACCGACATCGCTGCGGAGGCCGGGCTGATGGGGGTGCGCGTCAAACCTGTAGGTGACCCGGGTTGACCTTGCGAGACGGTCCGAACAATGCCGCGAGGAGCTTCGCCAGGGTTGTTGCGCGGCAAACTGGACAAATTAGGACAAATCCCGGGGAATGCGAGCAACAAGACCGGCGAAGCTGGTCTGGTCGCGGGCCGAGGCGCCCACGCGGCGAGCTCACGCTCGCTCTTAGTGATCCACATCACATTCATATTGCGTGATCAACTTTATGTGGCGGTAACGCACCGTCACCAGTGAGTTTCGTACCGTGTACCGCCGGATGGCGCAATTCTTCTTGATCGTGGGCTGCGCCGTTTAGAGCGCGTCTGGAAACCGGGGTGATGGTGGGCGTGTGCTGCCCGGAATGTAGGTGAGCTCCCGGTAGGACTGGCGGTTCCTACGCCAACCGGTCCTGCCAGGAGCTCGTGTGTCAGTGTCGCTTGCCTGCTCGTGTTTGT
>WHTY01000144.1 GCA_009377475.1 Actinophytocola sp. | reverse complement strand
GCTTAGTTCTCGGGTTCGCGCACCAGGCGATGCGGTGTGCACGCTGTTCGGCTTGCGGGAAGGTGGTGGCGGCGGTGCCCGCATGGCGTATGCGCGATTTCCATGACGATGACTTGGACCAAGCGATCCGGGTGTGGGATCAGAGCAGGCAGGCCGACGAGCCTGCGCCAGTGTTTCCGGTGTCGGAGGTGGTGGCGGCGGCCCGTGCCAAGCAGCCCGCCGTTGTCGCGGTAGTGGGTGACGATCTCGTGGGTATGGCTGTGGCGCAGACTCAGGGGGAGAGGGCATGGGTGTTGCTGGTGGCCCTTGCGGTTGGCTGGCGCAATCGCGGTATCGGAAGTGCGCTTATTGCCGAATTGGAGCAGCGCCTACGGGCAATGGGTGTGCGGCGCATCGGCGCGTTGCTCCCTGCTGGCGCTACGGGGACGACAGCTTTGGAGAACTCGGGGTACCAACCCCGGGAATCGTTGATCTACTACGAGAAGCTTGAGCATTTCGGGGCGATCGATGCCGACCTGCTAGCCGAGCTCGGTGGGCGCATGTTACCTGCACGGCTGTGGGAGTCGGTGGCCGGAATGGAACGCGAAAAGCAGATCATCGAGCGCCGCATCGTGCTGCCCCTGGCGCAGCCTGAAGTTGCCGGACGTTATGGATTGATCCCGCCGAAAGGCGTGATCCTGTTCGGTCCGCCTGGGACTGGGAAAACCAGCTTTGCAAAGGCGGTAGCATCACGGCTGGGCTGGCCGTTCGTCGAGCTGTTCCTGTCGCGGCTCGCGGCGAGCGGAGGTGACGGCCTTGCTGCGTCACTGCGTGCTGCATTCGCCGATCTCTCCGAGTTGGAAGCTGTTCTGTTGTTCATCGATGAGGTCGAGGAGATCGCCGGTGAGCGGTCTGGGCAGGCGGTGGACCCCAGTACCGGGGTGACCAACGAGCTGCTGAAACTGATCCCCGGTTTCCGGGAGCACGGTGACCGGCTGCTGATTTGTGCGACGAATTCGGTCCGGTCGCTGGATTCGGCGTTCTTGCGGCCAGGACGGTTTGACTACGTCATCCCGATCGGGCCGCCGGATCGGGACGCACGGGCTGCGATCTGGACTCGGTACCTCGGCCCCAATGTGGACCAGGTCGACGTCACCCGACTGGTAGAGGCCAGCGAGTTGTTCACACCGGCCGATATCGAGTTCGCCGCGCGCAAGGGCGCGCAGGCGGCGTTCGAAAATGAGATTACCCACCGGGAGCAGCAGCCCGCTGATACCGAGGATTATCTCGCCGCCATTGCCGACACCCGGCCATCGTTGTCGTCGAACACTCTCGCCGAGTTCGATGAAGACATCCGGCGTTACAGCAGGATGTGATGAACCGGCTGCCAGGGCGGTTGACAGGGATCTTGCCGGACGGGTGCTTGTCGGAGGAGGGCGAATCGCTGCGTGACGGGAGCGGTGCCCGTCGCCATCGTCGAGGGCAACGGGGCAACGGGGCACGGTGCCTACCTGGCGGTCGGCATGGTGCTCCTGGTGTTCAGCGTCGGCTACTCGGCGATGATCCACCGGATCACCAATGCGGGCGCTTTTTACGCGTACGTGGGCCGGGCCTCGGGCCTGTTCCGCGCGTGGGGTCGGCCTTCGTGTCCCTGCTCGCGTACCTGGCGATCCAGCTGGCCATCTTCGGTTTCTTCGGGGCCGTGATGGCCGGTCAGATGGTCGCGCAGCTCGGCATCGATCTGCCATGGTGGGGATGGAGCCTAATCGCCTGAGCATTGGTCCTAGCACTGTCCGTGCTGAGCGTGGACGTCGGCGCGAAGTTCCTGGGTGTCCTCATGTCGGCCGAAGTCCTCTCCCTCGCGTTGGTGACCGTGGTGATTCTCGCGCAAGGTGGCGGGCCCGAGGGGCTGGGCTTCGCCGCGTCGTTCGCACCGGACAACATATTCGCTGGTGGTTTCGCCGGGTCCGCTGGGATCGCCCTCACGTTTGCTTTCGCGTCGTACATCGGGTTCGAGTCGACGGCGAACTACGGCGAGGAGACTCGCGACCCCAAGCGGACGGTACCCATCGCGACCTACCTGGCTGTCGGGCTGATCGCTGTGTTGTTTGCGGTCACGTCGTGGGCGATGGTGAGCGGCCTCGGCAGTTCTCACGTCATCGACAGGGTCACCGAACTGTCCACAGTCAACAATGTGCCATTGTCTGATCCTGCCGCTGTGCTCTTCGCGGTGGCTGAGGAGTACGTCGGCGGGTGGCTCGCGACCCTGATGAGTTGGCCTGGTGCTTTCGAGTCTGTTCGCCGGGCTGCTCGCGTTTCAGAACAGCGCGGCCCGCTACTTCTTCTCCATGGCCCGCACCGGCGTGCTCCTACGGCGGCTCGACCACGTGAACGGTAAGAGCGCGCCGGCGTTCGGGGCTATTGCCACGTGCATGATCGGTTGCAGGCGGCAGCATTTCGCGCCGGCGCACCAGTCGCGCAGGTACTCGGCGGCGTAGCTGGGATCGTGGTCGTAGAAGGCTTGGAAGTCCTCCCGCCAGCGCAGGGCGCGCGGTGGCTAGCTGCGCCGAGGGGCGCATCAGCTGTTGCAGCTCGCGGCGCTGCGTGACCGACAGGTTGGACCAGTTCTTCAGCCACAGCCAGCGGGTGCGCTTGAGCTCGGGCCGGGAGGCCACCTCGGTGCGGCGCACCGCGTCAACGGCCTCGGACAGCTTGGCCGCCAAGTGGTAGCGGTCGAAGGTCGTCGGCCTCGGTGTCGGCGCTGTTCACCAAGCAACCGTCCCAGATCAAGGTGTCCACGCTGATCGCGTTGTGCACCGCGCTGGACTGCACCCTCAACGATCCTTTCGACGTCGACACCACCCGATGAGAAACCGATTTCATTGGTAATCGATTTCACGCTCGCTACCGGGGTAGCATCCGACCATCACACGCTCGATCGATCGGGGGCTTAGGGCTTGGCCACAATCTATGATGTCGCCAGCAGGGCGGGGGTCTCCGCCGCGACCGTGTCCCGGGTGCTGACCGGCAGGACCGACGTGTCGACCGACCTTGCCGCTCGCGTGCGTGCCTCGGTCGCCGAGCTCGGGTACCGGCCCAACGGTGTCGCGCGCAACCTGCGCCGGCAAGCCACCATGGTGTGGGGCCTGATCATCTCCGACATCGGCAACCCGTTTTTCACGGCGATGGTGCGTGGCATCGAGGATGCCGCGCACGACGCCGGTTACTCGCTCGTCCTGTGCAACAGTGACGACGATCTCGACAAGGAGCAGCGGTATATCGAGATCGCGGTGGCGGAGAGGATGGCCGGGGTGATCATCTCGCCGTCGTCGGAGGCATCGACCGACCTGGCCGTGTTGGTGGACCGCGGCATCCCGGTGGTGGCCGTCGACCGTCGAGTCGGGCGGCTCGATGTTGATACGGTGCTGGTGGACAACGTGTCGGGGGCGCGTTTGGCCACCGAGCACCTGATGGACTCTGGCTGTGGGCGCATCGCCTGTATCACCGGTCCGACCCGCACGACGACCGCGGCGGAACGCCTGCACGGGTTCCGGCGGGCGCACGAGGCGGCCGGGCTCGAGGTCGTGGACGACCTGGTGATCCTGGAGAACTTCAAGGAGGACGGCGGGTACGACGGGGCGCAGCGGCTGCTCGCCAACGACCACCCACCGGACGGCCTGTTCGTCGCCAACAACCTGATGACGGTCGGCGCACTGGAGGCGCTCGTCGACGCCGGCGTGGAGATCCCGCGCGACATGCTGCTGGTCGGATTCGACGACATCCCGTGGGCACGGCTGACCCGGCCGAGGCTGACGACCGTGGACCAGCCGACCTACGAATTGGGCCGCGAAGCGGGCCGCCTGTTGACCGGTCGGATCGGCAACGAACCGGGGCTGCCGCGCACGATCGTGCTGCCCCCCAGCCTGCGGATCCGGGCGAGTTCGCTGCGCAACTGACGTCGGCGAGCCTGCGCTCTTGACCCTGAAACCGATTTCTGAAACCTTGTGGGGCATGCTTCCAGCCGTGATCGGCGTAGACATCGGCACGTCGAGCAGCAAGGGCGTCCTGGTCGACCTGGACGGGAACGTGCTTCGCGCGGCGACCAGGGAGCACACGGTCGAACGTCCCCGGCCGGGTTGGGTCGAGATGGATGCCGAGATCTGGTGGCGGGAGTTCGCTTCGATCACCCGAGAGCTGGTCGCGCGGGCGGATGCGCGGGTTGTGGCGCTCGGTGTGAGTGGGATGGGTCCGTGCGTCCTGCTCACCGACGCCCGCGACCGTCCCCTGCGTCCCGCGATCCTCTACGGCGTCGACACCCGATCGACCAGGCAGATCGACGAGCTCACCGAACGGTTCGGCGAAGACGAGATCCTGGCCCGCTGCGGGTCCGCGCTGTCCAGCCAGGCCGCGGGCGTCAAGGTTGCGTGGGTGGCCGATGAAGAACCGGAGCTGTTCGAGCGGGCGCGTCACCTTTTCTTGACGAGCTCCTGGCTGGTCTTCCTGCTCACTGGCGAGTACGTGCTCGACCAGCACTCCGCGAGCCAGTGCACCCCGCTGTATGACACCGACGAGCGCGGCTGGTACCGGCCGTGGGCGGAGTTGATCGCGCCGAACCTGGACCTGCCGCCGCTGCGGTGGTCGGGTGATGTCGCGGGCGTCGTCACCCGCGATGCCGCTGAAGTGACTGGTGTGCCGGCGGGTGTCCCGGTGATCACCGGGACCATCGATGCCTGGGCGGAGGCGGTCAGTGTCGGCGCGCAGGGCGTCGGTGACCTGATGTTGATGTACGGCACCACGATGTTCCTGGTCAACACGGTCCCCGCGAAGGTCACCGACCGGTCGCTGTGGGGCACGGTCGGCGCGCTGCCCGGCACCCGCAACCTCGCCGGTGGCATGGCCACCTCGGGCGCGATCACCAGCTGGCTGCGCGAGCTGTTCGGGTCCGGAGACTTCCCGGAGCTGCTGCGGCTGGCCGACGGGTCCGGTCCCGGCGCCAACGGCCTGCTGATGCTGCCCTACTTCGCGGGCGAACGGACTCCGGTCATGGACCCGCACGCCCGCGGGGTGATCGCGGGCCTGACGCTTTCGCACACCCGTGGCGAGCTGTACCGGGCCGCGCTGGAGGCGACCGGGTTCGGGGTCCGGCACAACATCGAGGCCATCGAGGCGGCGGGCGGCGACGTTCGCCGCGTCGTCGCGGTCGGCGGCGGCGTCCAGGGGGACCTCTGGACGCAGATCGTCTCCGACATCACCCGGCGCGACCAGGTCATCCCGTCGCAGACCATCGGCGCGAGCTACGGCAGCGCGTTCCTGGCGGCCCACGCGGTCGGCGGGGCGTCGATCGACGCCTGGAACCCGCCCAAGGAGATCCGGCAGCCCCGCGAGCACACCGCCGATCTGTACGACGAGCTGTACCGGTCCTATCGCGACCTCTACCTGCGTACGCGGTCGATCGTGCACGCGTTGGCCGCACGCCAGGAGCGTTGACCACCAACGAAGGGAGCCGTCCGATGACCAGCTATGCCGAGCCGGTTCTGTCCGACCCCGTGCCGGCGGTGCCGCGGGCGGTCTACACGGTGGCCAGTGGCGACCTGCGAGAAAGCGCGAACCTCGCGGGCTGGCCGACGCAGCAACGGCTCGAGTCCGGCCTGGCCGCGGCCGTCACCTCGCTCGGCTGGCAGGTCCGGCGGGCCCATGCCGTCGACGAGGCGCGCGGTCACGGCTTCATCGGCAGCCAGCGCGCCGGGATCGAGGTCTTCAAGACGCTGCCTGCGGACGCCCCGCTCGTCGTGGTGGAGGCCGTCTGGCAGTACAGCCACCACGTGCTCGCCGGGTTGCGCAGCCATCGCGGCCCGATCCTGCTCGTCGCGAACTGGAGCGGACAGTTCCCCGGCCTCGTCGGGCTGCTCAACCTCGCGGGCAGCCTCACCAAGGCGGGTATCGGCTACTCGGCGCTGTGGAGCGAGGACTTCACCGACGAGTGGGCGCTGGCCGGGCTGAAGACCTGGCTCGAGACCGGCGAGCTGACCCACGACGTGAGCCACGTGCGCGACCTGCCTGCCCTCCCGGACGGCCCCGAGACGGCCCTGGGTCGTGCCCTGGCCGCCCAGCTCGCCGCGGAGAAGGCGATCATCGGGGTGTTCGACGAGGGCTGCATGGGCATGTACAACGCGATCTTCGACGACGAGCTGCTCAACCCGCTGGGCATCTACAAGGAGCGGCTGTCGCAGAGCGCGCTCGTCGCGGAGATGGCCACCGTCACCGACGAGGAGGCCAAGGCCGTCCGGACCTGGCTCGACGACGCGGGCATGCGCTTCCACACCGGCACCGACGAGGGCAGCGAGCTGACCGACGCGCAGCTGCTGAGCCAGTTCAAGATGTACATCGCAGCCCTGCGGATCGCCGACGACTTCGGTCTCGACGCCGTGGGCATCCAGTACCAGCAGGGGCTCAAGGACACCGTCCCGGCGAGCGATCTCGCCGAGGGGCTGCTGAACAACGTGCGGCGCCCCCCGGTGTTCAGCCGGGACGGCGAGCGGGAGCTGTATCCGGGCGCGGCGCTCCCGCACTTCAACGAGGTCGACGAGGGCGTCGCGGTCGACGCGCTGGTCACCAACCGGGTCTGGACGGCGATGGGGCTCGATCCGGCCACCACGTTGCACGATGTCCGCTGGGGCCAGGAGTACGGCGGCGACTTCGTCTGGGTGTTCGAGATCTCCGGTTCGGTGCCCGCTTCGCACAACGGCGGCTACGACAAGTGCTACAGCATGCGGCAGCCGCCGATGTTCTTCCCGCTCGGCGGCGGCACCCTGTCCGGCGTGTCGAAGCCGGGCGAGATCGTCTGGTCCCGCGTGTTCATCATGGGCGGTGCGTTGCACGTCGACCTCGGGCGGGCGAGTGTGGTCGAGCTCCCCGCCGAGGAGACCCGACGCAGGCTCGACGCCACCACGCCGCAGTGGCCGATCATGCACGCGGTGCTGCACGGCGTCGGCCGCGACCAGTTCATGGCCCGGCACAAGGCCAACCACCTCAACGTCGTCTACGCCCCCGATGCCCACACGGCGGACAACGCCCTGCTGGCCAAGGCGGCCCTGTTCGACCAGCTGGGCGTGCACGTGCACCTGTGCGGCGACGTGAACGTCCGGCCGGAGCCGTGACCGAGGAGGGGGTCGCCGCGATGCCACCGTTGCTGCGGATCGAGCGCGCGAGCAAGCACTTCCCCGGGGTGCAGGCGCTGTCCGACGTCGACCTCGAGCTGCGGCACGGCGAGGTGCTCGCCCTGGTGGGCGAGAACGGCGCCGGAAAGTCGACGCTGATGAAGCTGCTCGCCGGCATCCACCGGATGGATCACGGGCAGATCTTCGTCGAGGGTGCAGCGGTCACCATCGAAAACCCCTGGATGGCACACGAGCTCGGCATCAGCGTGATCCATCAGGAGTTCAACCTGATGTCCGCGCTCACCGTCGCCCAGAACATCTACATCGGCCGGGAGCCGCGCGCGGGCGGGGTGTTCCTCGCCGAACGCGAACTCAACCGGCGGGCCCGCGCCCTGTTCGACCGCCTCGGCATCGAGCTGGACGTCCGGCGGGAGGTCGGTCAGCTGAGCGTGGCCGAGCAGCAGATGGTCGAGATCGCTAAGGCGCTCTCCTTCGACGCCAGGGTGCTCGTCATGGACGAACCGACCGCCGCGCTGAACGAGGCCGAGGTCCAGGTGCTGTTCGGGATGATCGAACAGTTCCGCACCCCCACAACCGGGGTCATCTACATCTCCCATCGCATGGAAGAACTGCGCCGGATCACCGACCGCATCACCGTTCTGCGGGACGGGCGCTACATTGACACACGGGACACGGCGGGCACGAGCACGCAGGAGATCATCTCGTTGATGGTCGGCAGGACGGTGCTCGACGGCTCGCGGCCGGCGGCCAGCGCCGCGGGTCGGGCCGAACCCGTTCTCCGCGTGGCGGGCCTGTCGACCAAGCCGCTGCTGCGGGACGTCTCGTTCGAGCTCCGCAAGGGCGAGATCCTCGGCTTCGCCGGGCTGATGGGCGCGGGCCGGACGGAGCTGGCCCGCGCGATCGTCGGCGCCGACCCGATCGACGGCGGGACGATCCACGTCAACGGCAAGCGGGTCACGGTGCGCAACCCCGCCGACGCCGCGCACCATGGGATCGGCCACCTGTCCGAGGATCGCAAACGCTACGGCCTGCTGCTCGATCACGACGTCAGGTCCAACATCGTGCTGCCGTCGCTGGGCGGCTACGCCAACCGGTTCGGTGTCGTCCGGGACAAGGCGGGCCGGGCCACGGCCGGGGCGATGGTGCGCAAGCTGGGCATCAAGACCCCGTCGCTGCGCCAGTCGGTGCGGAACCTGTCCGGTGGCAACCAGCAGAAGATCGTGATCGCCAAGTGGCTGGCGAAGGACTCCGACATCCTGATCTTCGACGAGCCGACCCGCGGCATCGATGTCGGCGCCAAGGAAGAGATCTACCAGCTGCTGAACGACCTGGTCGGCCAAGGAAAGTCGATCATCATGATCTCGTCGGAGCTGGAAGAGATCATGCGCATGTCCCATCGCGTGGTGGTCATGTGCGCGGGACGGATCACTGGGATCCTCGAGGGCGACCAAGCCGACCAGGAAGCGGTCATGGAACTCGCGACCCGATTCAGCACCGGCGCAGCAGGGAGGGACGTGTGACGTCGACGAAAACGCCTCCGCGCGAGGACAGCAGCGAGAAGTCACCGGGCCGGATCGACATCCGCGCGCAGCTTCAGCAGGTACTCGCCTTCGCCAGCCTGATCATCCTGTTCGTGTTCTTCTCGCTGGTCAACGAGAACTTCATGGCCTGGTCCAACGTCAGCGGCATCCTGCTGTCTACCGCCGTGATCGGCGTGCTGGCGCTGGGGACGACGTTCGTGATCATCACGGCCGGGATCGACCTGTCGACCGGCACGGGGATGACCCTGTGCGCGGTGATGACCGGTGTCCTGCTGACCAACATGGAGCTGCCGCTGGTCGTCGGGGTCGCGGGCGGGATCATGACCGGCGCGCTGATGGGCCTGATCAACGGGTTCAACGTGGCCGTGCTGCAGATCCCGCCGTTCATCGCGACGCTGGCGATGATGATGGTCGCGCAGGGCCTGGCGCTGGTGATCTCCGGGACGCGGCCGATCTACTTCACCGACGTGGACGGCTTCATCGGCATCGCGCTCGGCGAGCTGATCCCCGGGCTGCCCAACGCCGTTCTGGTGCTCTTCGCGATGGCCGTCATCGGCGGGGTGGTGCTCGCGAGGACCCTGCTCGGGCGCTACGCCTTCGCCATCGGCAGCAACGAGGAGGCCACCGGCATCTCGGGGGTCAAGGTCCGCAAGTGGAAGATCCTCACCTACACCTTCGCCGGGGTCTTCACCGGCGTCGCGGGCGTGATCCTGGCCGCCCGGCTGAACTCGGCGCAGCCTGCGCTCGGGCTCGGCTACGAGCTGCAGGCCATCGCGGCGGTGGTGATCGGCGGGACGTCGTTGAGCGGCGGCCGCGGCTCCATCGTCGGCACCATGATCGGCGCACTGATCATGAGCGTGCTCACCAACGGGCTGCGCATCATGTCCATCCCGCAGGAATGGCAGACGGTGGTGATCGGGGTCGTGATCCTGATCGCCGTCTACGCCGACAACCTCCGGCGCCGGAAGGCGGCGTGAGAAGACCAACCGGATCTCACCAAAGGAGTTGAGTTCAGATGAGGCGACTGACCAAAATCACCGCGATCGCCGCGGTGAGCGCGTTGAGCATGGCCATGGCCGCGGGGTGCCAATCTTCCGGGGAGGAGGGCGGCGAGGGCGACAGGCCGCAGATAGCGATCGTGTCGAAGGGGTTCCAGCACCAGTTCTGGCAGGCCGTGCAGAAGGGCGCGCAGCAGGCGGCCAAGGAGTTCGGTGCCGAGATCACCTTCGAAGGCCCGGACAGCGAGTCCGACGTGGACGAGCAGATCCAGATGCTGCAGACCGCGCTGGATCGCAGCCCCGACGCCATCGGCTTCGCGGCGCTGGACAGCCAGGCCTCGATCCCGCTGATGCAGCGCGCCCAGCAGTCGGACATCCCCGTGATCGCCTTCGACTCCGGGGTGGACAGCGACGTTCCCGTTGCCACGGCGGCCACGGACAACAAGGCGGCGGCGGCGCTGGCCGCGGAGAAGATGGTCGAACAGATCGGCGGCAAGGGCAAGGTGGCGCTCGTCGTGCACGACCAGACCAGCGTCAGCGGCACCGACCGTCGCGACGGGTTCACCGACTACATCAAGAAAAACGCGCCCGATGTCGAGATCGTCTCCATCCAGTACGGCGGCGGAGACCAGCTCAAGTCGACCGACCTGGCGAAAACGATCATGCAGGCGAACCCCGATCTCGACGGCATCTTCGGGTCCAACGAAGGATCGGCGATCGGCGTCGTCAACGCGGTCAAGGAGCTACGCAAACAGGGCGACCTCACTGTGATCGGCTTCGACTCCGGGCAGGCGCAGATCAACGCGATCAACGACGAGCTGATGACCGGAGCCATCACCCAGGACCCCATCGACATCGGCTACCAGACCGTCAAGACCGCTGTCGACGCGCTCAACGGAAAGCAGGTCGAGAAGGTCATCGACACCGAGTACTACTGGTACGACAAGTCGAACATCGACGACCCGGAAATCAAAGAGGTGCTGTACAAATGAGCTACTCTGTCGCTTGAATCTGCTGAATCGCTCGGCTTCCGGCAGCAAGATCATCACTGGTTGCTTCCCGGTGGGGTACGGCCGGGGTTTCGCAGTTGCCCGGAGCTCGCGGTGACAGCGGCGGGGCGGGAGGACCCGGATGGAATCCGACGAGGAGTTCCTGGCCAGGCTCGATCACGCCGCATGGCAGGCTCACGAGTTGATTGCCCGATGGTATCAATCGAGACTGGCGGAACTGTGGCGCTCGATTCGCTGGTCGTGGGAAGGCCAACGTAACGCGGCGAAGCACAGCGCGCGGTCGGGACCACCCTTCACCTACCGGGCGGGACCGTCCCCCCCGGCGGCGCGAACCCGCCCAGGTCGGCATGCGGATGCCGACCTGCGCCGAGTCTCCAGCTCGACCTCGGGGACAAGGTCGTTTCGGCCGGATCGTGCCGGATGTGGGTGGTCTGGTGGGTCTTCACAGTCATGCCGGCGTGCTGGTTTCGTTGTTCTTCCGGATGAACCCGCGCTTGTAGGCGTGCGTCACGAGGGACATGTCGACCTCGGCGATCTCCGGGAGTCCGCCGAGTGTTTCGATGATGAAGGCGTATAGCTCGTCTGTTCG
>WHTY01000101.1 GCA_009377475.1 Actinophytocola sp. | reverse complement strand
GGACCCCAGAACTGAGTTGCCAAAATTCGTTCCAATTGTCCGGTTCTGATGGTCAGCCACGGAGCAAAGTAGATCAACTAGGCCCAACAGCGATCACGATGCACGGCACTCCGGCTTCACCGGCCAAAGCGCAACAGCCTCCTTCGCCCGTCTTGAACGAACAACACCGCGAGCAGACGTGATCAACACCGCTCCCAGCATTACGCCGCCGACCCGGAGCCGACCCAGCCCGTCAGCAGCCGCACGCCGAGCGGCGTCAGTTCCAGCAGCGACCACAAGTCGTCCGTGGCGCAGGCGCGGACGTAGCCACCGTGCCGCAGGTCCGCGAGCGCGTCGGCCACCCGTGCGGGCACGGGCGCCTCGTGTCGCCGCAGCGCACCAGTGACGATGTGCATGCTGACGTCGCCCCGCGCGACCTCACGCAGCGCGAGAAACAGGTGATGATCGAACAGCGGTTGGCCCATCACGCACCACCTCGGGAGTCTGTGACCAGCCTGAACGACGTCGCGGGCGAGCGAAGCCGGAGTTCTACGTATCCGTGCACGTAGATCGCGACGAGTTGGGCGGCGTCACAGTCGCGGGGTGCCGCCACGGTCGCGTCGTTACAGTGAGACCGCCCGGAGCCAAACCGCGTGAGGAGCAGCTGTGACCGAGTCGTTCAGTACCGCCGATCTCGTCGACGAGCACGGCCCGTCGCTGCGGGTGTGCGACACCCAGTTCCGCCAGTTCGGCAAGCTCACCGCGTTCTCCGGGCGGGTGCGCACCGTCCAGTGCCATCAGGACAACGGCCTCGTCAAGCAGCTGCTCAACAGCCCGGGCGATGGCTGCGTGCTCGTCGTCGACGGTGGCGGCTCGCTGCACACCGCGCTCACCGGCGACCTGATCGCCAAGGCCGCCGTCGACAACGACTGGGCGGGGCTGGTCCTCAACGGCGCTGTCCGCGACAGTGCCACCCTCGCGACGCTGCCGATCGGCATCAAGGCGCTCGGCACGAACCCCCGCAAGAGCGCCAAGGACGCCGAGGGCGTCGTGGACGAACCGGTCAGCTTTGGCGGGGTCACGTTCCACCCCGGCGACGTGCTCTACTCCGACGAGGACGGCGTTGTCCTGCTGCCCAATGGTTCCTCCGAGTGATCACGGCATCACGATTGGTTGATGCGCAATTGTGAGGTGTAACACTGCGCTTGGCTCTGTGACATAACGGGTATCCGGGATTTGTCCGCGAACAACCGGGAAGCTGGAGCCGAGAACAACGCGGGAGAGCACCCATGAGCATGATTCACGAGCAACCGACCGCCCACACCGACACGATGCCGCCCGCGCCACGCTCGCCGCGCCACGACGAGTTCCGCATGGAGCAGTCGGACGTCCCCTTCGGCATCCCGACCCCACGCGACGACGAGGACTTCGAGCCGACGATCATCCGCGGCCGGGAGTAGCGCGCCAGGCGTGCGGCGCGCCGTGTCCCTCGTTCCCGGCGCCGTGTCCCTCGTTCCCGACGCCGTGTCCCTCGTTCCCGGCGCCGTGTCCCTCGTTCCCGACGTCGTGTCCCTCGTTCCCGGCGCCGTGTTCCGCGCTCACGACGTCGTGTTCCTCACTCCCGGTCGTCGGATGCCTTGATCACGGCGGGTGCTGACGTACCGTTGGCGTGATCGTGTCCCGAGACCTGTGAGGACCCATGAGCAAGCGCGTCAGCACCGTGATCCGTGGCTCCGTCGCCTACGTGACGATGACAAGGGGCGACAAGTACAACGGCCTCGACCTGGAGATGTTCGACGCGCTGGTGGCGGCGGCGAAGCAGATCAAGCGCAACCGCGACGTCCGTGTGGTGATCTTGCAGGGCGAAGGCCCCGCGTTCTGCTCAGGGCTTGACTTCGGCTCCGCGGGCAAGCACCCGGTCAAGTTCGCGCTGAACTTCCTGCGCGTACCCGGCCGCAAGACGAACCTCTACCAGGAGGTCTGCTGGGCGTGGCGGGAGCTGCCGGTGCCGGTGATCGCCGTGATCCACGGCCGCTGCTACGGCGGCGGGCTGCAACTCGCGCTCGGCGCGGACTTCCGGTTCACCACGCCGGACTGCGAATTTTCGATCATGGAAGCCCGTTGGGGTCTCGTTCCCGACATGACCGGTTCAGTCACGCTCCGCGAGCTGATCGGCATCGACGTCGCCATGCGCCTCACCATGACGGGTGAAACCTTCAGCGGCGAGCGCGCCGCCGAACTCGGGCTGGCGACCGAGGTCAGCGACGACCCGCTCAAGGCGGCCGAGGAGTTCGCCGACGAACTCGCCGCCCGCTCCCCCGACGCCATCGCCGCGACGAAAGCCCTGTTCCAGCGCACCCGGCATCTCTCGCCGCGCGCCGCGTTCCGCGTCGAAAGCCGCTGGCAACGCAGGCTAATGCGCGGCAAGAACCACAAGATCGCGCGCGCCGCTGGCAAGGCGAAGGAGCTGCCGCAGTACGTGCGCCGGACGGTGCGGTAGCACACAGCAACGCACCGCAACGGCACCGTACGCCCGATCGGGCGAGAACCTATGCGTCGCGGGCCGACGTCAGTTCGGTCTCACTGGTTGCCGTCACGCTGCCGTTCGCTCACTATTCGACCGTGACGATGTTCGGGGAAGGTGGCACACGATGAGTAACGACGCACGGCGAACGCTGACCGAGCGCGTGACCGGAGACCTTCCCGATGGAATAGCCGCACTCAGCGAGGACGACAAGCAGTTCCTCGCCGACGCGCTCGGCAATGCTAAGCGGGCGCAGCGTGCCGAACTTGCCGCCGCAGCCGAGGAAAGCCTCGGTTACGTGCCCACACTGCTGCGCCGCCCCGTCCGAAAGGCGGTGGGCCTGTGACCGCCGACGCCCGTCCCGAGATCCAGCGCATCGCGCGACTGCTGCGAGTGCGCCCTGATCAGCTCGGTTTCCTGGACGACGTCAGCGACGCTGACCTGATCGCATTTCGTGGTCAGCTCACGAGCACGCTGTTCGACGCCAATGCGGGCGTGCTCACCCGACTCGGCTCCGCCGCGAAGCTGCTGCCAGCACCGGTGCTCGCGAAGATCGCCGAGCGCGTGTTCGGGCCGCTGCTGTGTGCCCGCGTCGCGGGCCTGATCGACCCGTCCAAGGCGAGCGAGGTCGCAGCGCGGCTGCCGGTCGAGTTCCTGACCGACGTCGCCGTCGAGCTGGACCCGCGCCGGGTCGAGCAGGTCGTCCGCACCCTGCCGAACGACATGATCGCCGACGTCGCGCGCGTGCTCGGGCAACGCGAGGACTGGATCACGCTGGGCCAGTTCGTCGGGTTCCTCGGCGCGGACCACCTCACCGCCGCCGTCGCCGCGCTGGACGACACGCAACTGCTGCGCACCGCGCACACCGTCGACGACGTGTCCGCCATCCCCGGCGTGGTCGACGTCGTTGGGACCGAGCGGCTGACCGCGTTGTTCACCGCCGCCGCGCGCGAGGACCTGTTCGACGCATTGTTGCGGCTGGCCACTCATCTGCGGGACGACCAAATCGGCTCGCTGGCCGACGCGATCATGGCCGCCGAACGCGGCACGCTGGGTCGACTCGTCGCGGCGGCAGCGAGGTGCGGACATTGGGACGCGCTGCTGCCGATCGCCGCCAGCCTGCCCGCCGACGCCAAGGCAGGGGTCGCGGAGTCCGTCCGGGACCTCGCGCCAGAGGTGCGCCCGGACGTCATGGCCCAGGCAACGTCGCTCGGCGTGCACGACGACCTCGGGCCGATCGCGGAAGCCCTGGCCGAGCGGGCGGCCTGAGCGCGGGGCTCAGTACTCCCGCGCGCCGTTGCGCCACACTGCGCACGTCAACGGGACGCCGGGCCGGTACGCCAGGTGGGTCACCGACGGCGCGTCGAGCACGTGGAGATCGGCGCGGGCACCGGGCCGGACGACGCCGACCGCGCCGTCGCCGGTGTCCGCGCGCAGCGCCTTCGCCCCGCCGCGCGTCGCGGCCCACACCGCCTCGTCCACCGACAGGCCCTGTTGCAGCACGGCGGTGGCCACGCAGAACGCCATCGACGTCGTGTAGGAGCTGCCGGGGTTGGCGTTGCTGGCCAGCGCGACGACCGCGCCCGCGTCCAGCAGCCTGCGCGCGGGCGCGAGGGGTTGCCGGGTGGACAGGTCGCACGCGGGCAGCAGGGCAGCGACAGTGCCCGTCGACTCGCCCGCCGACTCGCCCGCCGACTCGCCCGCCGAGCCGCCGCCGTCCCAACTCCCGGCGAGCGCATCGACGTCGGCATCACTCAGGTAGGTGCAGTGGTCGACGCTGGCCGCGCCGTGGCGCACCGCCAGCTCGACGCCCGGACCCTCACCCAACTGGTTGCCGTGCACCCGCAAACCGAGCCCGCGGTCGGCCGCCGCTCGCAGCACCCGCTCGGACTGCGCCGCGTCGAACGCGCCCCTCTCACAGAAGACGTCGACCCAGCGCACCAACGGCTCGACGGCGGCGAGCATGGGGCCGGTGACGGTGGCGAGGTAGTCCTCGGCTTCGGCGCCGGGTGGCACGATGTGCGCACCGAGGAACGTCACCTCATCGACGTACTTCGCGGCGATCCGCGCGCAGCGAGCCTCGTCGTCGACGGTGAGCCCGTAGCCGGTTTTGGTCTCCAGGTACGTCGTGCCCTGCGACACCGCCTCGCGAACCAGCTTGCGCACCGTCGCCGCCAGTTCCGCATCGGTGGCGGCCCGGGTGGCGTCAACCGTGTGGGCGATGCCGCCCGCCGAGTACGCCTGCCCGGCCATCCGCGCCTCGAACTCGGCGGTGCGGTCGCCCGCGAACACGAGGTGCGTGTGCGAGTCGACCCAGCCGGGCAGCGCCGCGCGCCCGCCGACGTCGACCCGCGCGTCGGTCGGTTCGGCGCGGGCGGCAGGACCCACCCAGACGACCCGCTCCCCCTCGATGACCACGGCGGCGTCGTGCAGCCTGCCCAGCTCGTCGTCGTTGGTGGTGAGTTCCCCTATTCCGGTGATGAGGGTCGCCGTCACCGCAGCAGCTCCTTGATCTCGGCGGCGAGCTCCGCTGCCGGGTTCGCCGCGTGCTTGTGCCTCCCGTCGCGCACCAGCCAGCGCCCGGCAACCATGACATCACGAACGTCGCTCGCGAAAGCGCTTAGCGCGATCCCGGCGGGCTCGCTGCCCGCGGTGCGAGGTGTGTCGGTGGCGATCCGCACCAGGTCGGCCTGGGCGCCAGGGGCGATGCTGCCCACGTCGTCCCAGCCCAGCGCGCTGTGGCGGGTACCAGCCGCGAGTAGTTCGGCTGGCGAGAACACGCCACGCTGCTGGGTGACGAGCCGTTCGTGCATCTCGACGCCGCGCATTTCCTCGAACGGGTCAACGATGGCGTGCGAGTCGGTGCCGATGCTCAGCGGCACCCCGGCGTTGGCCAGCTTGCGACCTGGTCCGATGCCGTCGCCGAGGTCGCGTTCCGTGGTGGGACACAGGCAGACGCCCGCACCGGACGCGCCGAGCAGCCCGACGTCATCCCCACTCGGGTGTGTGACGTGCACGCCGACGAAGTCCGACGTCACCGCGCCCGCGTCGGCGAGCAGTCGCGTTGGGGTGCGGTCGTGCACCGCGAGGCAGTCGTCGTTCTCGCTGGTCTGCTCGGACACGTGCGCGTGCAGCGGCGCGCCGTTGGCCTCCGCCCACGCCGCCGGCACGGCGAGTTGTGCGGCCGGCACCGCCCGCACCGAGTGGATGGCGGCACCGACCCGCACCAGCGGCGATTCCGGGCGGAACGACTCCAGTCGCGCCGCCCAGGCGTCGGCGTCACCGTCGTTGTAGCGCTGCTGCACACCCTGCGGCGGCGCACCGCCCACAGCGGACGCCAGGTAGCAGGTGTCCAGCAGGGTGAGGCGAATACCCGCGTCGCCCGCCGCCGCGACGAGCGAGTGCGACAGCGCGTTCGGGTCCGAGTAGCGCGTCCCGGCCGGGCCGTGGTGGAGGTAGTGGAACTCACCCACGCTGGTGAACCCGGCGAGCACCATTTCGGTGAACACCAGCCGCGCCAGCCGGTAGTACGACACCGGGTCCAGCCGGTTCGCCACCGCATACATCCGCTCCCGCCAGGTGAAGAATGTGCCGCCGCCGGAGTGGGTGCGGCCCCGCAGCGCCCGGTGGAACGCGTGCGAGTGGGCGTTGGCGAACCCCGGCGTGATGAGTCCGGGAAGGACAGTTCCGGTGCGTGGCGTGTCCGGCACGACGTCGGTGATGCGGTCGCCGTCGATAGTGATCGAGACGGCGGCGGCGGGGCCGTCCGGCAGGAGGGCGTGTTCGCACCAGTACGTGGTCATGCGGCCTCCGATGATTCGGACCTGCACGCAGTCCTCATGCCAGCTCCCGGAGCACCTGGGCCAGCGCCTCTACACCGGCCTCGCAGTCGTCGTCCTCAGCATGCTCCGCCGGGGAGTGTGAGATGCCGGTCGGGTTGCGGACGTAGAGCATCCCGGTGGGCACGTGCGCGGCGAGCACGCCAGCGTCATGGCCAGCGCCGGTCGGCAACAGCGGCGGCTCGCCCAACGTCGTCCGCAGGCGATCACGCAGTCGCGCGTCGAACGACACCGGCCCCGACCAGGACTCCTCGGTGACCTCGACCTCGCACCCTTCGTCGTTCGCCGCTGTCCTCGCCGCCTCGGTGATCGCGGCGACCGCCTCGCTCGTGGCCTCGGTGGCGGTGGCGCGGCTGTCCAGCCACAGGTCCACCCGCGCGGGGATCACGTTGGTACCGCCGGGCACGGGCACCAGCTTGCCGACCGTGGCGCGGGTGTCGCGGGGGCCGTGACCCGCCGCCGCCCGCGCGGCGAGCACCGTGCGGGCGGCGGGGATCATCGGGTCGTTGCGATCGGCGACGGCGGCGGTCCCGGCATGGTCACCCCGTCCGGTGAAGCTGAGTCGCCATCGCCCGTGCGGGTCAATACCGGTGCCCACCGCGATCGGCGAACCCGCGTCGATCAGCCCCCTGCCCTGCTCGACGTGTAGCTCGACGAACGTCCCGATGCGCGCCAACGCCACGTCGTCTTTCCCGAAACGGCCCGGGTCGAAACCTGCCTTCGTGGCCGCGTCCGCGAACGTGGTGCCGTCGGCGTCGGTCAGCGTGAGGGCGCGGTCTGGCGGGATCGCGCCGGTCAACAGCCGGGAACCAAGGCAAGGCACGCCGAACCGGCCGCCCTCTTCCTCGGCGAAGACGACGACGGCGATCGGCCTGCGCGGCCGGAAGCCGTCGTTCCGCAGCCGCTCGACGGCCGCGAGCGCGGACGCGACGCCGAGCGGCCCGTCGAACGCACCACCCCCCGGCACGGAGTCCAGATGGCTGCCGGTGACGACGGCGCCGTCCGCCGGCGTGCCCCACCACGCCCAGATGTTGCCGTTACGGTCGACGTCGACGTCCAGCCCGACGCGCTCGGCCGACGTCGTGAACCACTCGCGCAGTTCGCGCTCAGCGGTATCGAAGACGTGCCGCGAATAGCCACCTCGGGCGCGGTCCGTCCCGATTGTCGCGATCTCGGCCATGCGCTGAACGACGCTTTCGCTGCGCCCAGTGCAGGGAAAGCGTCTTTCGCCGCGTCCGGTACCCGTCACGGCTGGGTCCCCTGCGGGACGTGCACCCCGCGCTCGTCCGCGACGCGGCGGGCGTCGTCGTAGCCCGCGTCGACGTGGCGGATGACGCCCATCGCGGGGTCGTTCGTCAACACCCGTTCGAGTTTCTGCGCCGCCAGCTCGGTGCCGTCCGCGACGCACACCTGTCCGGCGTGGATCGACCGGCCCATGCCGACGCCGCCGCCGTGGTGGATCGACACCCAGCTCGCGCCGGACGCGGTGTTGACAAGCGCGTTCAGCAGCGGCCAGTCCGCGATCGCGTCCGAGCCGTCGGCCATCGCCTCGGTCTCCCGGTACGGCGACGCCACCGACCCGCAGTCCAGGTGGTCACGGCCGATGACGACCGGCGCGGACAGCTCACCGCTGGCGACCATCTCGTTGAACCGCAGCCCGGCCAAGTGCCGCTCGCCGTAGCCGAGCCAGCAAATCCGCGAGGGCAGGCCCTGAAACGCGACCCGCTCCCCCGCCATCTTGATCCAGCGCGCCAACGGCTCGTTGTCGCCGAACAGGTCGAGTACCGCGCGGTCGGTGGCCGCGATGTCGGCCGGGTCGCCGGACAGCGCCGCCCACCGGAACGGTCCCTTGCCCTCGCAGAACAGCGGCCGGATGTAGGCGGGCACGAAGCCCGGGTAGTCGAACGCCCGGTCGTAGCCGCCGAGCTGCGCCTCGCCTCGCAGCGAGTTGCCGTAGTCGAACACCTCGGCGCCCGCGTCCAGGAAGCCGACCATCGCCTCGACGTGCCTGGCCATCGACTCGCGCGCCCGCTCGGTGAACTCCTCCGGCTTCGCGGCGGCGTAGTCGTGCCAGTCCTCCACGGCGACGCCGCGCGGCAGGTACGACAGCGGGTCGTGCGCCGACGTCTGGTCGGTGACGATGTCGACGTCTAGGCCCCTGCGCAGCAGCTCGGGCAGCACGTCGGCGGCGTTGCCGACCAACCCGACGGACAACGGCGTCCGGTCCCGTTTGGCCTCGGTGACCCGGCGGATCGCGTCCTCGATGTCGCTGGCGACGACGTCGAGGTAGCGCGTCTCCACGCGGCGCGCGGCCCTGGCGGCGTCGCACTCGATCACCAGGGCGACGCCGTCGTTCATGGTGACCGCGAGCGGCTGTGCGCCGCCCATCCCGCCCAGTCCGGCGGTGACGGTGAGCGTGCCCGCGAGCGTGCCGTCGCTGTGCCCATGCCCATCTCGCTGACGCGACCTGGCGAGCTTCTCGGCGACGGCGGCGAACGTCTCGTAGGTGCCCTGGAGGATGCCCTGGGTGCCGATGTAGATCCACGAGCCCGCCGTCATCTGGCCGTACATCGTCAAGCCCAGCGCGTCGAGCCGCCGGAACTCCGGCCACGTCGCCCAGTCCGGCACGAGGTTCGAGTTCGCGAGCAACACGCGCGGCGCCCACTCGTGGGTGCGCAGCACGCCAACCGGCTTGCCGGACTGCACCAGCAACGTCTCGTCGACGTCGAGTGTGCTGAGTTCCCTGGTCAGCGCGTCGAAGCTGGCCCAGTTGCGGGCGGCCTTGCCGGTGCCGCCGTAGACGACGAGGTCTTCCGGGCGTTCGGCGACCTCGGGGTCCAGGTTGTTGTGCAGCATCCGCAGCGCGGCCTCGGACTGCCAGTTGCGTGCGGTGAGCGTGGTGCCGCGTGCCGCTCGGATCGTCCTGCTCATCGGTGTCCCTCCTGGGTAGCGTGGTCGGTGGTCCGACCATCGGATGTCCGTACCTCGCGTACCAGCTCGGCGAGCGCTGGCGAGCGGACGAGGTCTTCGGCCTCGGCGATCTCCGGTGCGAGATGGCGGTCCGGGCCGGGGCCGGGCACCCGCTCGCGCAGCAGTGCCACCGCGCGGGCGGTCGCGGGCGCCGGGGTGAGCGGGGCGCGCAGGTCGAGCGCGCGGGCGGCCGTCAGGTACTCGACGGCGAGCACCGTGGTCAGGCCGTTGACGGCGCGGCGCAGTTTGCGCGCGGCGGACCAGCCCATCGACACATGGTCCTCCTGCATCGCGGAGCTGGGGATGGAGTCCACCGACGCGGGGTTGGCCAGCCGTTTCAGCTCCGAGACGACACCCGCCTGGGTGTACTGCGCGATCATGTGGCCGGAGTCCACGCCGGGATCGTCGGCCAGGAACGGCGGCAGGCCGTGTGAGCGGGCGACGTCGAGCAGTCTGTCGGTGCGGCGCTCGGCCATGCTCGCGACGTCGGCCAGCGGGATCGCGAGGAAATCGAGCACGTACGCGATGGGCGCGCCGTGGAAGTTCCCGTTGGACTCCACCCTGCCGTCTGCCAGCACGACCGGGTTGTCGATGGCCGACGCCAGCTCACGATCCGAGACCGTGCGGGCGTGCTCCAGCGTGTCGCGGGCGGCGCCGTGCACCTGGGGTGCGCACCGCAGCGAGTAGGCGTCCTGCACGCGCGGGCAGTCCGGGCCGCGATGGCTCGCCACGATCTCCGACCCCGCGAGCAGCGAGAACAGGTTCGCCGCCGAGGACGCCTGGCCGGGGTGCGGCCGCAGTGCCTGGAGGTCGGCGGCGAAGACGCGGTCGGTGCCGAGCGTCGCCTCCACGCTCATCGCGGCGGTCAGGTCCGCGACGTCGAGCAGCCGTGCGAAGTCGGCGATGGCGAGCGCGAGCTGGCCGAGCATGCCGTCGGTGCCGTTGGTGAGGGCGAGCCCTTCCTTCTCGGCGAGCGCGATGGGTTCGATTCCGGCGGCGGCGAGCGCGTCGGCCGCCGGCAGGATCTCGCCGGTCGGGCCGTAGACGTCGCCCTCCCCCATCAGAGCGAGCGCGACGGCAGCCAACGGGGCGAGGTCACCCGAACAGCCGAGCGAGCCGTACTCAGGCACCACTGGCACGACGTCGGCGTTGAGGAGTGCGGCGAGAGCTTGTGCGGTGCTGGGCCGTACGCCGGTGTGTCCGGACGCGAGGGTGCGCAGCCGCAGCAGCATCATCGCGCGCACGACCTCGCGCTCCACCGGATCACCGGCACCAGCGGCGTGCGAGCGGATCAGGGACCGTTGCAGCCGCGCGCGGTTGTCCGGCGCGATGTGCCGGATGGCGAGCGCGCCAAAGCCGGTCGAGACGCCGTACGCGGGTTTCGGGGCCGCGGCGAGCGCGTCGACGTGGCCGCGCGCGGTCTCGATGCGGGCGATCGCGTCGTCGGTGAGTGCGACCTGGGTGGTGGACCGGGCGACGCGGACGACCTGCTCGATGGTCAGCGGGCCGGGTCCGATCAGCAAGGTGTCGCTGTGCATGACGCCATTGCACAGGGCATCTCGGCGTCATTCACCCCGACGCACGGGCAAACTGTCTGGGATTTGAGACAAGTGCTAGGCGGGACGGACTGCGCTGGTGCGATGTGGCCGCGCCCGGGTGTGGCGTGTGGCTATCTCTTGGCGAGCGCCGGCTCCAGCCCCAGCATGTCGAGTAGCTCCTTGCATTCGTCAGCGTTGGTCGAGTGGCCGGCCACCGTGATGGCTGCTTTGCCTGCCTGCTCATCGCGACGTTCCCGCTCGGCCGCTCGCGCCTCGGCGGACCAACCGTGCTCTTCGTCAGGACTGGAATGCCTTGCCCACGTCATGTGTAGCTCTCCCTCCGGCTGGCGGCGGCCGACGGTCGACCACCTTCCGGAATGTGACCATCATGACACCCAGTCAGGGGAGCACCGCGCACAGGTCCGCCATTGGCATTACGTGGCCACCAATTCTGACGCTGCGTTTTCCCTGGAGAGCGACTTTGTGACGCTGCGTAATCAGCTGGCGTGACGACCTCAGTCGGCGCGCTGCGGCGACTGCGAGTGGCTGCCTCCCTGGCCGCGCTCGTCCGATTGGCCCTGGCTTTCCGGCTGGGCACCCTCGTCCGTCCGGTTGCCGCGCTGCTCCGATGCGCCGCGTTCCTCGGGCGGAGTGCCCCGGTTCTCCGAGGCGTTGTCTCGCTCGTCTGGAGCACTCCCACGGTTGCCGGAGTTGCCGGAGTTGCCGGGACTGTCGGATGCGTCGTCGTCCTGGCCGTCGTTGCCCTGGCTGGAGTCCGTTCCGCCTTGTCCTGGGCCGCCGTTGTCTGGGCCGCTGCCGTTGTCCGAGCTGCTGTCGTCTGGGCCGCCGTCGTCTGGGCCGCCGCCGTTGTCCGACCCGTTGGCGTCCGAGCCGCCATGGCCGCGCTGCCCGTCGTCCTTACCGCCGTCGTCGCGCGGCCCCGCGTTCTCCGACCCGCCCTGCGCCGCGGCGTCGTCCCTGGCGCCGCCCGAGTCGTCCTGTCCCGCCCCTGCGGTCGTCCGCTCCGCCCCGGCGGAGTCCGCGCCGCCAGGGGCGTCGTCCTGGTCCACCGTCGGCCACGCCGCCGTCGTCCGGTCCGCCGCGGCGTCGTCCGAGAGCCAGCTCATCGCGGGCACCCTGCGCTCGGCGTCGTCCGGTGCGGTGGTGCGCTGCGTGCTCGTCCGCACGAACGGCGACGCGCCATCGCCGGACGTCCGGTCGTCGCCGCCAAGCGCGACGCCACCGCCGTCGCCGTCCTGCGCACCATCGCCGTCGGGGATGTGCTGCGACGTCGACAGATGCGGAGCGAACCCGATGATGCCGGTCGCGGCGGCGCCGCAGAGCGCGACGACGCCAGCAGCGGTCGCGACGACCTTGCCCCGCCGCTTGGCTGGCGGTTCACTGGCGCCTACGCCTTCCCGGCGGAGCAACTCAGCGACCGGGATCATCCGCTCAGCATCGCCCATCGCAACGAGATACCTTCCACGTGACGTCGATTCCCCCGCCCGCACGGTGTCTATCACCCGATCGAGCAGGCCGGAACGCCCTCGCAACGTATGTCACACGGATATCGCAATCTGGTGACGATATTGCTCACATCGTTACCCCGCTGCGTATCGGTCCACGTTCGAACAGTGACGATCGGGGCGCAACGTCGTACCGGGTCGTCACCGGTCAGCGTGGCGCGTACATCATGACGGCGACGCCGAGTAGGCAGATCCCCGCGCCCAGGTAGTCCCATCTGTCGGGCTGGAACTTGTCGACGACGATCCCCCATGCCAGTGACCCCGCGACGAACACCCCGCCGTAGGCGGCGAGGATGCGACCGAAGTGCGGGTCCGGCTGGTACGTGGCCACGAAGCCGTACGCGCCGAGCGCGAGGACGCCCGCCGCGATCCACAGCAGGCCACGGTCCTCCCGCCAGCCCTGCCAGACCAGCCAGGCACCCCCGATCTCGGCGAGCGCGGCGATGACGAACAGCACGATGGAGCGAACCACGGTCATGCGACGACCGTAGTTACCCCACCATCAGCCCGCGCTTAGAGCCGCAGGTGCGCCGGTTCGTGCGTCACGCTCTCGATGTCGTCCGCGGTGACGTCGAGCAGCCGGTGCGCCAGATCGGACAACGCGCGCGACGCCGCCAGCTCATCACCGATCTTGGGGATGTTGACGTCGTCCGGATTCAGCCGTGCGAGGCCGACGCCAACGAGGTTGTCCGCGCCCGCCGCGTGCAGCCGCGCACGGGCACGCGTCCGCGACTCGTGCTCATCGATGGTGATTTCGACCGTCCAGTGCTTCTCGTGCATGACGACCTCCTCGTTCGCTGTGTGCCGCTGGTTCCACTGTGCGCTTCGGCGGCACGGGGCGGCCAGGGCAAGAGGTCCCTGTTCAGGGCCAGTTCGGGAGTAGGGCCAGCAGGCGACGCCGGGGGGACAGACCCGGGGCGCTGTGTGAAACGACCACTAGAAAGTGTGTAGAACATCCGCTAGTAGGCGTGTGAACCATCCGCTAGCCTGTGCGGAAAACGTCCACTAGTGGAGTGGAACAGTGAACTTGAAGTACTTCCCGCGTCTGGTCGACACACGCCTGACCAACGTGCTGTCGGCGTTTCCGGCAACACTCATCGTCGGCCCGCGCGCCGTTGGGAAGACAACGACCGCCCGGCGGGTGGCCGACGTGATTGTCGAACTCGATGATCCAGTCCAGGCCGCACAATTCCGCGCGGACCCCAGCGTAGCGCTGGCTGCGGTGCGACGAGCCAGCGTCGGCCCCGTACTGCTCGATGAGTGGCAAGAGGTTCCCGAAGTCCTCGGCGCGGTCAAGCGTGCCGTCGATCAGGGAGCGGAGCCGGGCAGTTTCATCCTTACCGGCAGTGTGCGTGCGCCGCTACAGTCCGCGTCGTGGCCTGGCACCGGGCGATTGATCACCATCGAGATGCAACCCCTTACGGTCCTGGAGCGACAAGCGACCGACTCCCCTAGCAGCGATGTCGTCAATACGATCATGACTGGGCAGGCACTCGATCTCGAACCGCCGCGCGAGCGTGTCACCCTGGTCGATTACCTCAACTTCGCCGTCGCGGGAGGCTACCCACCCGTCAGCGGCCTTTCCGATGACGCGCGCAAGTTGTGGCTGCATAGCTACGTCGAACAACTCGTGCTGCGGGACGTGCCCGAACTTGGCGAAATCCGGGACCCTGCGACTTTGCGGCGTCTTCTCCACGCGCTGTTGGAGAGCACAGGCACGCTCACGCCGGACACGGAACTGGCCGCGGCAGCGGACATGAACGTCAAGACCGTCCAGCGGCAGCAACGCCTCCTGGAAGACCTCCGCATCGTGTCGTCGTTGCCTGCATGGCACGCCAACCAGTTGAGCCGCCTCATCAAACGGCGAAAACGATATGCCGTCGATACGGGGCTCGTCGCGGCGCTCTTAGAGGCGGACACGCATGGCATCCTCAGTAACGGTGACCTGATGGGGCGCATGGTGGAGACATTCGTCCTCGCCCAGCTCCGGCCGCTGCTCGACGCAGCGACGCGCAGGATCGCCGCTTACCACCTTCGTCAGCAAGACGGTAGACGCGAGGTCGACGTCGTCCTGGAAGCGTCGGACGGCGGGATCGTGGCCATGGAGATCAAGGCAGCCGCCGGACCATCCGCGAAGGATGCGCGCCATCTGAGCTGGTTACGGGAACAACTCGGGGACAGATTCCGGGCGGGGGTCGTGCTGCACACCGGCCCCGCTGTCTACCCACTCGGTGAAGGCATCACCGCCGTGCCCATCGCGGCGCTGTGGAGCAACAAAAAAGGCGAGCACTCCGGGTGAGTGCTCGCCTCTCCTGCGTGGAGCTTAGGGGAGCTTATTACAACCCAAACACACAGGTCAGAGCCCTGGAAGAACTCCTGCACGAGCTCCCAGTGACCAATTTGACCGAAACACGCAGTTCTTCGCGAAAACCCTCAGAGTTGCCGCACCGGCTCAGGAAGCTCGACCCCGACCAGGAGCATGAGGTGATCGCCGCCTACCGTGCCGGCGCCACCATCTACGAGCTCGCCGACCGGTTCGGCGTCGACCGCAAGACCGCCAGCCGAATCCTGCACCGCCACCACGTGGCCATGCGACGCCAAGGCCTCTCCCCCGCCCAATCAGCCGAAGCATCCGAACTTCGCGCGGCCGGCTGGACGTTGCAGCGGATTGGCAACCGCTTCAACGTGAGCGCCCGAACTGTGGCTCGCCGACTCGGCGAAACCTAGTGCATTCCCCGCGCGTCACCCGGAACCGATCACTCGAGCTCACAACTCGTGTGACGACCCTCGCGTGACGATCGCCTCTGGCGATACTTCCGGCGGCTTCCCAACTCCTCGTCACGGAGTATCGACGAGCCGCGTCCGCCAATCGTCGAAGATCGCTTGCAGTCGGCCAACGTCATTGGGCTCGACACCGTCTTCGTCCCAGTCCTCAGGGGCGAGTCGGCGGATCGCGCGTAATGCGTCGACGAATGTGGCCGGGGTGAAACCGGCGTCCTTGGCCGCGGCGAACTCCAGCAGCTCGCCGGGACTGTAGCGGTCAAGCAGTGCCGCGACATCGAAGTAGTCACGGGGCCGAGCCCGACCCCACAGTGCGAGAACCTTGTCCGCAGCGAGGTCGGCCGGGTGCAGGACCGCACCAATGTCTAAGCTGACCCGACCGTGCAGTCGTCCGCCATCCGGGAAGACCTCGACGGTGCACTCCTCACCTGAGGCCGGGTCGACGGCGACGAACCGGTGATCGCGTGGTTCTCGCTCGGCGTCGCGCACATCGATCCCTGCCACCTGGAGTGCATCACGTAGCGCCTGCGCGACCTCAACAGCCTCCGCGTCGTCGACCTCGGTGGACAGATCGACGTCCTTCGTCGCCCTGTCCACAAATCCGTGGGCGATCATCGCGCCGCCACCAGCGAGCGCCAGCGTGCGCGCCTGAGGTAACTCAAGCGCCCTCCGCGCGATCAGTTCCTGCAAGGGATCCAGCGGCATAGAGCTATGCTGCCCGGCGCGCAGCGTCGATCAGTGGCTGCCACGCCGTGCGCACCCACGGCGGTAGGTACCAGCCTGCACAACTCGGCCGGATTCACCCACTCACGGATGTCCTCGAGCGTGCCCTCGACGAGCACGATCTCGTACAAGTCTCGCCGCCGATCCGGGTCGGCCAGGTCCCACCGCACTACGCGCGGGTTCGGGCCCGACCAGAACAGTCGGGCAGGCAACTTCACCGACCCGCGAAGTGGGCCTTACCTGAGCTCGTCCAGGGCACGCGGCACCGGCACATCCCGCACCCATCCGGGACGCGCCGCCGACGCCGAGTTGACCTGCATGCCTCCATAATGCCCCACCAGGGCCGATACCGCGTGCATCAGCGCCCGATCACGCCCGCAACGAGACTCTCGATCCAGGCGCAACGACGCCACCGCTGGACGGACGCGCACCTTTGAGGAGAGGCCGCGAGGTTACGCTGATTCGCGTACTTAACGTAACGGCTCGAACGCTCATCGCGACACACCAAGCGGATGAAGCGCATGGAGTGTTCGTAATGGGATTTTTCGACAGGTTCAAGAGTCGCGGCATAGCACCGACCTCCCCGCATTCCGACCAGCGACCGCGGTGGATGATCGACGGATTGCGCGTGACCGCAATCGAGGGTCGCGACGACCTCGAGGTCGTCGGCGAGTCGTTCTACCAGGATCATCTCTGGGCTGTGGTCGGCGGCTACACCGACGACTATGTCCGCCAAGAGATCGTCGCAGTGCTGGTCGCCGAGCACGGCAACCCGTACGACGCCAATGCCATCTCCGTGTGGATCGACGGCGGCAAGGTCGGACACCTGGTCCGGGAGGACGCAGCCGCCCATCGTGATGGCCTGCTCCGGCTCCAACTTCGGCACGGGACGGCGATCGCGTTGCCCGGCATGATCGTCGGCGGAGGCGCCGATGACGGCCGTACCGGCATGCTCGGAGTATTCCTGAGCTATGACCGCACCGAGTTCGGGCTGTCTGCACTGTGGCGTGGTTCCGAGACGGCCGCGGACATTCGCACCGGGCTCTCGAGCGCAGCAGCGGCGGATGCCGCTGACGACGATTATGACCTGAACTGGCGCGCGGCACTGCCCGAGGATCGGCTCAAACGCGCCGCCTATCTGCGCCGGGTACTCGGGCGCGACACCGCGCCGGTCAGCAGGCACTACCTGTTCACCGAACTCGAAGCGACGCTGTACTCGCTGCGCGATGAGGTACCGACGGCGCTTGACGACTACGACTCCGTGTGTCTCGAGCACGACGGCGAAATGGACCAGATCCGCCCGACATTGCTCGAGAAGCTCGGTGTGGTGCCGCTGCTCGCCACCTATCGCCAGGCGGCGATCAGGCAGCAGAAGGCCCAGAATTTTGAGCGCGCACTGTGGTGGGCCGAACGAGGAATCACGCTGTACGGTGACACGCCAGCGAAGCCCGAGATGGTGGACGACCTGCGCAAGCGCACAGCGAAGTACCGCGCCCGGCTGTCGGGCGGCGAGAAGAGGTGACCGCTTCCGAACCGCTGTCCTTGCTGATGCCCGGCGACGTGCTCGACCTCGTTCAGCGCAAGCACTCGTCGGCAACGTCTGCCGCCAAGCGCCAGGCGTGGGCAACACTGGAATCGCTCATCACGGCCGAGCGCATCTCGCAAAGTAAGCAGGAGAATCTAAACCACACCTGGCGGATCCGCCGCATCGCCATCACCGGGTTCCGCGGCGCCGGTCCGGACCCGGACGTGCCGTTGGTCATCAACCTGCCGCCGTGCCCTGGTCTGACGGTCTTCCACGGCGAGAACGGCTCCGGCAAGTCCACGGTCGCACATGCGCTCACCGCGGCGCTCCATCCGGAATACCGGTCGGAGCCGCGCGATAAGCGAATCAAGATGGCCGACGACCCCTGGGATTCGTGCGACGTGCACGTCGATGCCCAGTCCGCGAAGGTCGAGGTCACACTGGTAGCCGACAACGGCGAACGCATCGACGCCACGACCTCAATCGACGCCACCGACGGCACGGCAGCGCGGTCGATCATCAGCCGCGGCGAGGACCTCGGGCCGGCGTGGGACGAGGTCTACACGATCCATCGCCCCGTGTTCGCGTATGCGGGGGAACGGCGCGGCATCAAGGGCGCGGACGCCCTACGCTCGTTCCTTCTCGGGCATCTGCTCATCGGCGGCTATCTGGACAGCCTCCGCGCCACAACCAAGCCCAGACTGGAGGCGGCGACCAAGGCGCACGCCGACATGGACCACGCCTGGGATGGATTTGTCAGTGCGCTCACCGCGATTTCCGCACGACATCCTGGCGCGCCTGGCGACGCCGGTTCGGTGGCACGTCCGGCCGACGACGAGACGCGCGAAGCGTGGCTGACTGCGCACGCGTTGACCGGTGAGCAGGCCACGCAGGCACCACCGCTGCTGCACCGAACCGACGTCGAACGGGCTCGCACAGCAGTGGGAGCAGCGCGCTCGGCCGTGGCGACATACCGAGCCGCGGCATCCGCCGCGTGGGGGCCGCTGGACTTTGCCCTGCACACGTTCGCCGCAGAAGCGGAGAGCTGTTCGTCAGTGCCCGACGACGAGTGCCCGTGTGCCGCGGTGACGCCGACTGGCGGACCGCGCTGACGTCCCGGTTGCAGGAGCTGGAGCATCTGAACGAACCCCGTCGCCAGGCGACGAACAGCCTCGCTGACCTGCGCACACACGTCGGGGGGCTCGAAGCGATGGCGGATCTTGTCGAGCTCGACGACGCCAAACGACCTGTTCCGGAGTATGCCGCAGAACTGCAGGCGGCTCTTGCAGGACGAGCTAGCCTGCGCAGCGGGCAAGCTCATGATGCGCGGGTTCTATCAGCTCTTGAAGCGCTGGACGAACTCTTCACCGACAGTCGGTTCGCGCAGCTGGCGAACCGACTCGTCGAGCAGTCGCATGCGCTCCAGCAGTGGAACCACGAACGCGCCGAGGTCGCTCGAGAATTCGCCGATGTGTTGTGGGCGAAGCGTGACACGGCGCGCGACCGCGATCTGTGGAAGGGCGTCAACAACTGCATCACCGACCTTGAGAAGGGCGTCCGCAAGCAGCGGGAAGCGCAACTCCTGGCAGCCGTCGAACGGACCTGTACGCAGCTCCTCGGAGGTGCCGATCTCGTGCTCGACACGCTGGGAATCGCGCAGAAGACGGCGGCTCCGGGGTTTACCACTGTCGGCGATGGTGGCGTGTCGCGCCCTCTCGGGGCCCTCAGCGCAGGCCAGCAGAACGCCTTCCTCCTAGGTGGCTGGTGTTTTTCGCGTGGCGGTGACCCGGTAGCCCCGGCTGCTGGGCGAGAATGATCTCGTGACGTTGGGACGGTCGCCGAGACAGGCGGATTTGCTGACCACGACGGCCAACTATTGCGAGGGCCGG
Organism: Actinophytocola sp.; assembly: GCA_009377475.1. Classification (GTDB taxonomy): domain Bacteria; phylum Actinomycetota; class Actinomycetes; order Mycobacteriales; family Pseudonocardiaceae; genus Haloechinothrix_A. The sequence continues at coordinate 1 of WHTY01000101.1, read as the reverse complement.
G
>WHTY01000178.1 GCA_009377475.1 Actinophytocola sp. | reverse complement strand
TGCCGCGAGAACCGGGAGAGCAACTCGTCACCGTGTGCTACGCAGTCAATGCGACTGACACCGGGCACAGCGGACATCACTCGGGTGAGCCCTTCGCGCACACTGCGTCGGTCGTCGCAGATCAAGACCGTCGTCACGGGGTTTCCTTCCTGCAGCCGGGTGACGTTCCATAACCCCTATCGGACGCTTTGGACCCAACCTTGACACGATCCGGTGGCCTTTTTTTAAAGATCTTCGCCCATATGTCTGCACGAAGGGCCAGTTAGACGTGTTTACCTGGGCTTTCAGCCGACGTTGGGTACCCACGGCGACGCTCTCGCCAGGCTCCTACCCAGCGGGTCAGCCCGCCGTAACAGTGCGTGCACGATGCTGACGGCCTCCTGCCGCAGCTCGCTCGCAGCGGCAGCGTCGTCGGTGCCTTTCGCGTCCGCAAGGAGCAACGTTGCCGGCCATGTTAGCGGATACAAGCCGAGTTTCCGGGTTTCGTCGCGCACCTGTGCTGCGAGCGCGATCACCCTCGCCGAGGTGTCGGCGGTGTCGGCGGTGCTCAACGCCGCCGCTAGCACCAGATCGGACTTCAACACGTGGCGGGTGCCGCCGTGCTCCGCGGCGAGGGTGACGGCCCGCTCCGCGTGCGGGCGCGCGGAGCGGGCATCCCCTGCGGCGAGCTCCACCTCCGCCGACACCCAGGCGTGTCGGACCCTCGTACGCCAACCGGATGACGTACGCGTGGCCATCCTGGCCAGCAACGCCCGCGCCTCCCGCTGGCGACCGAGCGCCAGCGCGTCCGCCGCGAGACCGAGCAGCGCGTCGGCGAACGCGCCCGCAACGTCGATGCCGTCGGGATCGGCCGGGCCGTCGGGATCGGCGGGGTCCCGCCGACGGTCGCCCGCCGCGACTCCGGCGATGGCCCGCAGCGCCGCGGCGTCGAGGACACGCGCGTTCGCGTGCCCGCCGAGTTGCCTGCGATGCGAGCCAAGGGCGCTCGCGGCGAGCGAGGCGACGACGACGTCCCGGCACGCGAGCAGCGGTTCCAGCAGCGCCGCCGCCCGCGCGTAGTCTCCCCGCCCGCCGAGCACGACTGCGGCGAGCCAACGCGTCCGTGCCTCTCCTGGTTCTCCTGGTTCTCCTGGTTCTCCTGGCTCGGCTGCCTCGGCCAGCACGGCGTCGGAGACGGCCAGGTCGGCGCCGAACGCGGCGGCACGCAGCCGCGCCTGGATGTCAGTCACCCGGTCAGTATGGGCTGCGTTCAGTCGGCGGCGCGGTCATCCCCAGTTGATCAGCTTTGCTCCCTCGGTGACGAAATTTTGTCCGCTTTGCCGGGTACCGCTCGTCACCCACGGAGCAAAGAAGATCAACTACCGACGGCGGCGCGCCACGTCAGCCCCTGCCCGCGCACCCGCGTTACGGCGAGCCGGGCAGCACGTACGACACCCGCTCCACCGCAGCCGGGAGTCCGCCCAGCAACTCGACGGTCGCCGGGAGCCCCGCGCCGTCCCAACCGGGCCCGCACGCGAACAGTCTGCTGCGCTGCTTGCACCGGGTGAGCCGGGTGAACAACGCCGGATCGGCCGCGCCGTCCCGTTGCGACCAGAGCACGACGGCGGCGGGGATGGTGCGCCGGACCGTCGCGACAAGGACATCGGCGGGTAGCGCGACGCTGTAGACCAGCGTGTCGATGCGTTTGCACGCGAGGGCGGCGGCGAGCACGTGCATGGGAAGGCCGGTGCGCTCCGGCCGCGGGCACACCAGCAGCACCGGATGATGGTTCCTTGGCCGTTCCACCGGCGGGGCCGCCCGGAGGAACGCGCCCAGCGCCAGCTCGGCGAGCAGGTAGCGCGCTTCGGTGCTGGAGCGTCCGCCGCGCCAGCCGGACCCGAGAGCGGACAGCACCGGCCGCGCCACCTGTTCCCACGCGAGCAGCGGCCCCTGCGTGCCGATCGCCTCGGCGAGCACCTGCTGCACCATGCGGACGTCGAGGGCGATCGCCGCCGCGCTGAGCCGCCGCGCCAGCCGGGTGTGGCCGTCGTCCCGCACGTGGTAACCGGCATAGGACAGCTCGTGGCGGCCCGCCTGTTGCGTCGGCACGACGCTGGCGAGTTCGAGCCCGACGTCGTCGGGCGCGGCCGGTTCGATGCGGGCCGCGCTGGCGTCGCTGGTGGCGCTTTCCAGGGCATAGCGCGCCGCCTCCGCCGTGGACGCGCCCGACAGCAACGCCCGCTGCATGACTTCCAGCCGAGCGATGTCGCGCGGTGAGTAGCGGCGGTGCTTGCCGTTGGTGTGACGGCTCGGGCCGAGGCCGTAGCGCCGGTCCCAGGTCCGCAGCGTCGCGGGCGCCACACCGAGCCTGCGCGCGACGGCGGCGACCGGCAACGTCGGCTCACCAGACCCCGCCGCGGTGAGGTTATCCCCAGCTTTGTCCCCATCCGGCGGGTTATCCACAACGCTGTCCACAGCTGGGGCGGCGATGCCGGCTAAGCCCGCAGCCGATCGCGCCGTCTCGGCCACGGGCTCGGTGTCCCGTTCCCGTTTCGGGGAGGTCCCGGCTCGCACGTTCCCAAATATCCCGGCGGCGCGGACAGCCAGCAACCGGAACCGGCGAGCCCAAGGTGCCCTTGGGTACCGCATATGTACCCAAGGGCACCTTCGGCGCGCACCCACACGCACAAAGTGAATGAATTACGGAATTGGCGATAGCGGCTTGACAGGACACCGGCAATGCCAAGTCGATCTTCGATTTCATCACTCAAGCAGGGGATACCTATTGAATGAATCGACCAAGGACTCTTGAACAAGTATTGGCGCGGTTCTAACGTTGCAGCCGTTGCACCAAATGGAGCAATCCGCTCGTCGTAGTGCAGCACAGAGCACACCCACCGGCAACTGGTGAAGGCGGAAACCCATGGCAGACACGCGAAGGCTTCCTGGCCCAAACGCGGACGTATGGGACTGGCAACTGGAGGGCTCCTGCCGGGGGCTGGACAGCGCGTTTTTCTTCCATCCCGACGGCGAACGCGGCCCGGCACGAGCACGACGTGAGGCAAAGGCGAAAGCGATTTGTCACGCCTGTCCCGTGCTGAAGCTGTGCCGCGCGCACGCCCTCAAAGTCCACGAGCCGTACGGCATCTGGGGCGGACTTTCCGAATCGGAACGAGAAGCGATTATCAAGGCCAGCAAGCGGCAGCTCGCGCTCACTATCACCTGACCGGGCGCGGCGCACCACGCGCCGGGCGCGGCAACGACGACGGGGCGGCCCTCCCTGCTACGGGAGTGGCCGCCCCGTCGTGTATCTGGCGGACGTCGCTCAGGCCGCGTCCTCGTCCTCCTCGGGCGCTTCGACGACCGACGAGTTCGTGGTGAGCACCATCCGGGCGATCGACGCGGCGTTGCCCACCGCCGAGCGGGTGACCTTCACCGGGTCGACGATGCCGTTGGCTGCCAGGTCGGTGATCTCACCGGTTGCGGCGTTGAACCCGTGGCCCCACTCCTGGTCGGCCACCTTGGATACGATGACCGGCCCCTCGAAACCGGCGTTGTTCGAGATCCACAGCAGCGGCGCGCTCAGCGCCTCCCGCACGATCTGCACACCGGTCGCGACGTCGCCCTCATAGCCGAGGTTGCCCTCAAGCTCCTTGACGGCGTGCACCAGCGCCGACCCGCCACCGGGCACGATGCCCTCTTCGACGGCGGCCTTGGTGGACGCGACGGCGTCCTCGATGCGGTGCTTGCGCTCGGCCAGCTCGGTCTCCGTGGCAGCGCCGACCTTGATCACCGCGACACCGCCGGACAGCTTCGCCAGCCGCTCCTGCAGCTTTTCGCGGTCCCAGTCGGAGTCTGACGCCTCGATCTCGGCCTTGATCTGCGCGATCCGGGCCTTGCGGTCCTCATCGGAGCCGCCGCCGTCGACCATGGTCGTGTCGTCCTTGGTGATGACGGCGCGGCGCACCGTGCCCAGCGCATCGAGGCCGACCTCGGACAGCGTGCGGCCCAGCTCCGGCGTTATGACCTCGGCGCCGGTGACGACGGCGAGGTCGTCAAGGAACGCCTTGCGACGGTCACCGAAGTACGGGGCCTTCACCGCGACCACGGACAGCGTCTTCCGCAGCGAGTTGACCACCAGGGTGGACAGCGGTTCGCCCTCGACGTCCTCCGCGATGATCAGCAGCGGCTTCTTGGATTCGACGACCTTCTCAAGCAGCGGCAGCAGGTCGGCCACCGAGGAGATCTTCTCGCGGTGCAGCAGCACCAGCGCGTTCTCCAGCGTGGCCCGCTGCTGCTCCTGGTCGGTCGCGAAGTGCCCGGAAAGGAAGCCCTTGTCGAACTGGACGCCCTCGGTGATGACCAGCTCGGTGGCCATGGTCGAGGACTCCTCGACGGTGATGACGCCGTCCTCGCCGACCTTCTCGACGGCCTCGCCGAGCAGCGAGCCGATGTTCGAGTCCCGCGAGGTCACGGTGCCGACCTGCGCGATGGCCTCCCGGCCCTTGACCGGCGTCGCCTTCTCCTTGAGGACGTCGACAACCTTGGTGGCCGCCGCGTCGATGCCCTGGCCGAGCGCGGCGGGGTTGGCGCCGGCGGCCACGTTCTTCAGACCCCTGCTGACAAGGGACTGCGCCAGCACGGTCGCCGTCGTGGTGCCGTCACCGGCGACGTCGTTGGTCTTGGTCGCGACGCTCTTGGCGAGCTGCGCACCGAGGTCCTCGAACGAGTCGTCCAGCTCGACGGCCCGCGCGACGGTCACGCCGTCGAGGGTGACCGTCGGGCCGCCGAACTTCTTGCCGAGGACGACGTGCCTGCCGCGCGGCCCGAGCGTCACCTTGACCGCGTCGGCCAGCTTGTTGACGCCGGTCTCAAGGGCCTTGCGCGCCTCGTCGTCGAAGTTGATCTGTTTAGGCATGGTCTTCGCCTAGGTACCTTTCAGTATCGGGTGAGTACGTGTGGGCACGCTGCAAAGGCCGATGCCCCGGCCCCGGCGATGCGGGGTCCGGGGCATCGGAATGTCGTGCATTACCAGGTGCGAACGCCTCGGGCCCGCACTCGGCGTTGGGTCGTCAGTTGACGACGGCCAGCACGTCACGAGCGGACAGGATCAGGTACTCCTCACCGTTGTACTTGACCTCGGTACCGCCGAACTTCGAGTAGATGACGACGTCGCCTTCCTTGACATCCACCGGGATGCGGTTGCCCTTGTCGTCGAATTTGCCCGGGCCTACGGCCAGAACCTTGCCCTCCTGGGGCTTTTCTTTCGCGGTGTCGGGGATGACGAGGCCGGAAGCCGTCGTCTCCTCGGCCTCGCTCGTCTGGACAACGATCTTGTCCTCGAGCGGTTTGATGTTCACGCTCACCGGGTTGACCTCCACGGTCGCATAAGCGTCGGATCGGATAAGGGATTACGACTCCCACCCCCGTCGTCGCGGGTGCCGGGCGTGTTCATCGCATGCGCTTAGCACTCT